>CAVDZW010000058.1:28067-41025 GCA_963613305.1 bacterium
CTCATCCAAGTTCGGTAAGCGCGATTTTTATACGTTCTATGACCTGGCTGACATCGACGGTGTGATAACCGATACCAAACTCTCCGATAGCGAGCGATCCGAATACGAAGCGTACACGCGCGTCATTCGCGCATAAAACGAACGGGCCGCTATGAAAGCCATATCATTTCTTATCAAGCCCGCTTCTTCACTCTGCAATATGCGCTGCCGATACTGCTTCTACAGCGATGTCGCCGCGCATCGTGCGCAACAAAGCTATGGCATTATGAAGCCCGAGACATCACATGCGCTCATCGACCGCGCGCTTGCGCTTGCCCCCGACGCCCAGATCACCTTCGCGTTCCAGGGGGGAGAGCCGACCTGCGCAGGGATAGGCTTCTTTCGCGACTTCACCGATTACGTCGATGCCCGCCGCACGGATCAACAAATTCATTACGCCATCCAAACCAACGGGCTCGCACTTGACGAACAGTGGCTCGAACTTCTCTCCGATCATCGATTTTTAGTAGGCGTTTCGCTGGACGGCTATGCGGAGATGCACGATTGGCTCCGTCCCGACGCGCGAGGTGGCCGAACGCACGCACGTATCCTCGACAACATCAAAGCACTCAAGAACGCTGGCATCGATACCAATGTGCTCACCGTCCTCACCGACCAGCTCGCCCAGCATCCGCAAGCGCTGTACCGTTTCTATGAAAGGGAAGGACTCGACTTCGTACAGCTCATCCCCTGCCTTCCCGGACTCGATACCACGTCAGACGCGTACTCGCTTGAGCCGGAATCGTTCGCCGCGTTTTACAAAACGTTCTATCGCCTCTGGCTTGAGGACTATCGACGCGGCAAGCATATGAGCGTTACCCTCTTTGATAATCTCATTCCCCTCTTTGCGGGCATCCCTCCGCAGCAATGTGGCATGCTTGGCTCGTGCGCCCCGCAATTTGTCGTAGAAGGGAACGGGGACGTTTACCCTTGCGATTTCTACGTACTCGATCGGTATTGCCTTGGCAACATCGCCACGTCTTCCCTCGATGAGCTCGTCACGGCGCCCCTGCTGCGCGAATTTCTCGCCGAACCGCGCCGCGCATGTACACAATGCGCAACCTGCCCTTTTGCAGGCATCTGCCATCGCAATTGCAAGCGCCAAAACATCGCCTACTATCGCCATGACTACTGCGGCTACCGCTATTTTCTAGAATACGCAGCGCCGTCGATGGTGCAAATCGCGCGGCAACTCTAACAAATGATACAAACAGCCCCAGCACGCAAGCTGTCGAAGCGCTTGCGTGCTGAAAGCGCCGCAAGTGCACTCCCTACAGGAACAGAACCATGTACAGGGGAATAAATCTAATGCCCTCTTTCACCTTAAGGGTAGTGTCGCGAACGTTAGCATCGTCACCTAGAACCCGTCGCTCATTCTAGCTGCATTATCGCCACCCTCCTGCCGACGGGGTTGTCGGCAAGAATCGGCTCGATGATCTTCCTGGTGTGCTCGCCGGCGCCTCCCTCGTAGGCGAGGCCGTAGAGCTCGCGCGCGAGCGCGGGGTCGGACTCCGAGAATACGGCGCCCAGGATCGACAGCACCGCGGCCCTCTTGATCAATCTGCTCAATTCTTCATGCTCACGATGCTCAAAAATCGTGACCACGCGAACCACCTCTTAGTGAACATCAACAGCTTACAGACAGGCTGGAGGCGGCATAGGATTACGGCAAGGGTTCCGGGCAACGGACGAGGGCCGAGCTCTCAGATGGTGGCCGTTACACCAACTTTTCCGACACTACCTTTGAACCTCTCGCGTCAAAGAAACGAGCAAATACGAGCAGGGCCACATTCAACCCAATCCAAAAGGTATGCGACTCGCCAAAGCCAAAAACAAGGAACGTCACAAAGGCGAGCAGAGCCGCGTCGCACCGCCCCGCTTTATAGGCCCTCACAAGCACCGCTAGGGCAGCAAAAACAAACAGCAAAAACGGGATCACCCCAAGGTGTAAAATCGTGTAGCAGTACGCGTTGTCGGTTATGAAAGCATCGGAAACAGTCGGGAGCTCGGCCACAGGAATGGCGAGCTCGGCAAAGTTCCTGCCAAACAACGTTGGCGGATACGTCGTTTCATAGAGATGCCAGTAATAAAACCTTTGACTCAGAGCTAGGTTCAGCTTGCTCAACAAGGGACTATCGGAGTTGTAAAACAACATGATCGCGACCGAAGAAACAACCACCGCAACAAAAAGGACGATACATCCTCCCAATAAAGCTCTTTTTTTGAGCTTAGTGTGGCTCAGCAGCAAGAGCACCATCAGCGCAACGTAGCCGACCTCTGAAGTTCTGGCACCCGAAAACCTAAAAAGGAAAAACCCAAAACCCGAATACGCAACAAGATCGATCGCCTTGAGCTTTCCCTGCCTCGCAATAGCGAACGCGCATGCCATCGAGAGCAAGATAACGCCCAAAATATTGGGATGGCTAAACCCAAGGCTTCTTTTGTATTCGACATCGTATAGATACCAAACATCGTCGGGAATCAGACCAGCCCGAGAGCCGATGGCAGTAACGGCAAATACCGCGCCCTGGGCAATCAGGAAGACTGTTGCCGCAGTCTCTATATCCTCGTCTTTTGCAACAAAAACAAACAGCAGGGTCCAAAAATAGGAGATAAAGTCTCCGCCCGCAATGCAAAACCCGGCAAGAAAATAGAGCAGCCCGATAAACAGAACCGCAAATTCGCCTATCGAGTTTTTTTTAAAAGCGAATATGCCGGCCAGCATAAACAGAGAGATGCCCTGCAGGGCAATTCGAACAAAACGGAGCGTACCGGGCGCCACCAATTTTATATTGGTAAGGCTCAACGTAAAACAGATTGCGTACAGCGCCAGCGCGCCATAAAACAGACACCCCTCAAGCGCGAGACCTCCTATAGTTTTATAAGCCCTGTTAACTTGCAAGCTTTTCAAGCCGACTCCCATATTCGGACCATGCGGGGCCAATCCAAAAAAACGAAAGCGATAATTTTCGCGTTACACGTTACAGCAAATCCCTAATGCCCAAACGCTCATGCAGGAGAAGCCGGCTAATCGCCAGCCTGATACCGAGCATGAGCGCGCAAACAAACAGCCCCTTTGCCAGCAAAGAAAGGACAACGTTGCCAATCCCCCAAGGCATAAAATAAGCAAGGCAGCATGCAACGGCAGCAGCAATAATATCGGGCAAAAGAGTCTTGAAGTAATCCTGAACCCTCATCGCAAGACAATACTTTGCGCAGAAGTACACAGGTATCAGAAGCTCAAAATTGTAGGCCACCGCTATACACACAGCCAGCGACTTAACGGACCCCAAGAAGCCTCCCGCACAAATCATGAAAAGCGTTGCCGCTGTATTAACAAGCGTGGAACGCATCAACAGATCGGGCCGGTTTGTCGCGCTCATCAGAGGTGCGTGAACGCTATTAACGCCGCGAGCGTAAATGGCAAGCGCTAGTATCCGCAACAACGGCGCTGAAGGAGTCCATACATCACCGAACATGATCGTGATAATTTCGGGAGCGCACACGCTCATCCCTACCGTGCAAAGCGCACAGATGAACGACACCTTGCTCATGACCCCCAAGAACTTAGCACGCAGAGCGAGCACATCATTCTGCAAGGGCGCCAAAAAGGGAATTAAGGTGCTGGTAATAGGTGCTGCCAGAATATTATTCGGATAGCCGTAGAGCTGATAAGCCTTGTTGTAGTAGCCCAAGGCGGCCGCTCCGAACATTTTGCCGGCAAGCAGCGAGTCCGCATTGCCAGAAACCCAAACGATGGCCTCGTGTCCAAACTGATAAAGCGAGAACCCTCCCACCTTGCGAAGGACAGGCCGAACATCCCCCACCGACATCTTCAGCCGTGAGGTCGCGAGGTTCCAAACAAGTACGAACAAAGAAGTCAACACCGTATTTAGCACGATGGCGAAGCATCCAAACCCAGCAAGCGCCAGCAAAATCACAACAATACCGACGACCAGAGTGCAGACAACGAGCCTCATGCCTATGAGCCCAAACCTACGCTCCTTAAGGAGCACGCCGTTCGGAACCATATTCAGCGCGTTAAACATAACAGCAAGAGTCATAACCGCGCCGAGAGGGACATAAGCCGGGTCATCATAGAACCACGCCACACCAAAGGAGAGCGCAAAGAAAAGAGCGGAGAGAACAATGCCCAGAAGGAAGGACAGGAAGAACAAACGCTCATAATCCTCGTGCCCAAGATCTTGGAATTGAGCAATCGCGGTGGATATGCCTGCGTCTGCCAAGATGGTAAAGAAGCTCGAAAAGACCGTTAAGACGGCAACAGTGCCATATTCCTCAGGGGTAAGCAAGCGTGCGAGAACCATAGTGATAACGAGCTGCATCACCACGTTGACGATTTTCGACCCCATCTGTGCAATGGAAGCGCTCTTTATCGAAGCGGACTGTTTGTTTAAGTCGAAAATGGTTAACCAACCCCTCCGGCGTTGAGTTACAAAGTCCTAATAAGATCCCAGAAGGATGCGGATTCGTAACTTAATCTCTTGACTCGGCAAATAAGATCCAATGTTGCGTGTCAACAACAATCGAATCCTGGCAGAAGGCCTTTCCTTGCAATCGGCACATAGCTGGAGATAGCCTCTCTCCGTCGCAGAAAGACGATGCCGGTCGTCATCGATAGCAAGCAGGCCTTTGGCCAAAACACCACGTTGCCTCTCATCTGTCGCCAAGGCAGCTCTCGCCTTCTCATAAAAGGATTTTTTTGCAGGAGGCGGGGCGATCGCGCCTATGGCATTGGCGCCGTGCTGGCGATAAAGAACATACGAATCAAAATCGTAAACGACCGTGCCGAATAGCTTGCAAATCAGCATGAGCAGGCGGTCGTGCCCGGTGCACCCCGGATACCGAAAGTCTATGAGAAGACCTTTGGCCACCCGATTAAAGACGTACGTCAGGCCACCGGCCATCTCGTCCATCGTAAAAGTATGAGGAAAGTCTTTTCCCACGATATCAATCGGAGCCTCGTTGAACAGCCTTACGGGATTTAGATCAGCATCAGCAATAGTAACGTTGCCAGCATAAAGCACAGGCCCATCAGTGCGGCCAGCCTCTTTGAGCAGGGCAACGGCGTTCTCAAGCTTTTCAGGAAGCCATACATCGTCCTGATCGCAAAAGGAATACCAGTCATACCCGCCGCATTGCTTCAAGGCCTCGACAAAACCCAGGCGCCAACCAACGTTCTCGCCGAAGTCATACGTAATATTGCTATATTCCGAGGCAAGATTCTCAATGAGGTGCCTGGTGCCATCCGTAGAGCCGTCATCCCTAATGTGAATACGCGCAGGCAGAAGAGTCTGTTCCTCGAGACTCTCAATCTGTTCACGCAAATATCTCTCTCCGTTGTACGTAGACATAACCACGCAAACGCTGCCTGCTGTCATAAAACCCCCAATGAAGCTTTCGGTCGTCTAGATTTGCGAAGTGATACCCAGCACCCCGGCGAACCTCTTCACCGCAATGTCCCAGTCGAGCCCCTGGGCCGTCTTGAACCCGCCTTCGGCCAGCCTATCTCGCCAGTCGCGGTCGGTGAGCACCTCTACGATTCCCTTCGCGATCGCGTCCACGTCGGCCACCGGCACCACAACCGCGTTGACTCCGTCGACCGCGTACTCCCTTGACCCCGCGAAGTCTGTCACCACCAGTGCACTTCCGCAAGCCATGGCCTCTACGCAGGTGAGCCCGTAGCCCTCATTCACGCTCGCACACAGGTAGGCAGAGGAGGCAGAATAGATTCTACGGAGCTGTTCTGAGCTGGCATTCTTTGTGTAATGCACCCAGTCCGGTAGCCCAGCGGGCGGTGGGCATGCACCGAACATCTCGACCTTGAGGTCGGGGACCTCGGCCCTTGCCTTTTGCAACGCGCTCCACGCGTAACGGAATCCCTTGTGCTCACCCTTATGATGAAGGATCGCAACGGTGTGCGGCTCGCGCTCAACGCCTTCCTGAGGGTAGAAGACCTTGGTGTCAACGGGGTTGGAAATGCAGATACACCCGTCAGGACTCCCGGTGGCCTCGTCAACAAGCTCCTTGAGCCACCCGGCAACCACAACGTTCGTCATGCCAAGCCGATAGGTCTCGACAAGACCCGCCTCATCCAGCTCCCATGTCTCAAAATCCTGGATAAGGTAGCCCTTATTCCCCTTAGAAGCCGAAAGCTCAGTGACCCCCTTCGCGGTGGAAGCCGCCGTAGCAAACACCCAGTCGCCGTCCGGCACCGACGCATCATCGATCGCAAAAATACAGCGCTTGTGCACGCTCTCGGCCAGGGTAAACCACTTGGGGTGCATTTGAGTTCGCACCCTATTGATCGCCCTCTTAAGCGAGAGCGGAAGAGGCAGCTTGCCCATGTTTTTAGAGCTGGGATCATTCAGATAGCACAACGTCACGCAAACATCAGGGTATTGCGCGGTCAAACGATTCGCGTACTCAAAGACGATCTTTGCGCCGCCGGTGGCTCGCGTGGGAATTCCTGGCAGAATAAAGGTTATGTTCATCGCATTCCCACCTTAAAAAGCTTTTTACAGAGCCGTACCCGGGGACACTCGCCAGCAAGCGCAGCAGAACTAGAAACAGAACCCATTCAGCAGCCTCGCCCCTGGTCAAAGCCCGGGACCGAGGCTGCGGCAAATACTTGTCCGAGCTTTCGCGCGCCACGCTTCCAGCAACCACTCAAAGCGAGCCTTGCTATGCCCTGTACGGCAAAACCCGATTGCCCGGCCTTGGCGAACAGTCGTGCGGAGCGCAGAGACGACTTAGCGAGCTCATTGCCATAGCAATCCCCAAAAGCCCTCGCCTGTTCCGTCGAGAGAATGAACTGGTTCACCAAGAAGTCCTTGTTTTTGGCCCTCTCAACAGGTGAGTACTCGCTGGCACCGACCTCGTTCGCACCATGCTGCCGATAAAGGCTGAGGCGCTCATCGATAAAACGGATGTGCCCGAACTCAGACGCCACCAGCATCGCCCACCAATCGTGCATCTCGACCCCGTCGCCATCCGAGCGGCGGCAAACATCGAGAAGGAGCTTGTTGAGAATCATGCAGCACCCGGCGGCCACGTTGTGAGCAAGCAGGTGCCTAAACGCAAGCCTGTTCGGGTCAAAAATACTCGACTTCTCAAAGGACTCGTGGATAACGTTGAGCTTGCCATCCACAACCTTCATGTCACAAAAAACCAGGAGAGGCACGTCGGCACCGCACTCGCACTCCAGCCCCTGCAACGCCGCGAGGCTTTTCTCGATTTTTCCGGGCAGCCACACGTCGTCCTGGTCGCAGAACATGACGTAGGGCGCGTCGGCCTTGGCCATAAGCGCAAAGAAGTTCTCCTTGGCGCCTCCGTACCGGATGCCCTCGGAAACGACGCGAATTCGCTCGTCCTCGTCAGCGTAGCGATGCACGACGTCGAGGGTTCCATCGGCCGAGCAGTCGTCAGAGACCAGAAGGCGCCAGTTCTTGTAGGTCTGCGCCTGGATAGACTCGATCTGCTCGCCGACAAATCGCTCGCCGTTGTATGTAGCCATGAGTATGTCGACGGCAGGCTCAGTCATGATTCGCCGCACCGCCCTTCATCAACTTGCGCCCCTCTTTGCCGCCTTCGGCATACGCACGCAGGATCTGCAGCCTGCCTCGTTCCAGCACAAGGTCGCGCAGCTTGATGGCCGCAATGTAGGAACGTTCCTCCCGGCCCACCTTTGACCAGCCATACTTCGCCTCGACGATTGCCCAAGAACGGGCCTTGTCCTTAAGTCTCGAGACCGAGTGGTTGGTGCGATAGAAGGGCCTGCCGCCCTTGGGCGTCGGCAGCGTAAAGGCATATTCACGTCGGCCCATCTCGTGCAGAATCATCGTCCGGTTGTCACGCACGATCGAATACCCATGCTTACGCACGTTCGCGCAGAAGTCATAGTCGGCCCAATCGACAAAAATCCGCTCATCGAACCCGCCGACCTTCTTCCACGTCTCAAGAGACATCAACGCTCCGGAGGTGATGACGCGCTTTATCGGCACCACGGCATCGGAAGGCTCAAAACCCTCGCGTTCGTTGCGATCAACGATCTGCGGGGAGGCAATGCCCACGCCCGGCTTCATGCACTGCAAAAGCGAGGCGACCATTTCCTCCGCGACAATACTGTCTTGATCGAGCAGAAGAACATAGCTGGCACCCGACTCAAGTGCCGACCTGCAGCCGGCATTGAGGGAGACGGGCAGCCCGGCGTTCGTCTCGTTAATAATAACGGTGCAGTTATCGACCTTCTCGAGACCGGCGACCTCGTCTCTATTGCTCGAGCAGTTGTCGTAAACGACCACTCGATCCACCTGACCCGCGACGGCGCGCACGTTTTCTGTGATGCGCTCGATTTCGGGGTTAAAGGAAACGATCACCGCAACAACGTCGACCATGCGCTACCTCACTCCCCCGCCTCGGCGCGCTTCGGCGCGGCCCTTGCGGTTTCCCATCAGCCTGGCCGCGCAATCGACGCCGAACGCAACGAACTCACCAATGAGGCCCTCGCGAAGAAGCTGCGCAGACACCGATTTGACGAGCTTGCCGCCCTCGCCGATTTCGCTTGCGCCCATGAGGGCGTCGGCATGCTGCTCAAGAAAGCGACCGACGTCCCGGTTCCGAGCGAATTGCTGCGAAGGCGTGAAATTATGGGAATGGTAGACCTCGGCTGCGGGTTCATAGGCCACCTTTAGACCAGCCGCCACAAAGCGTGCCGCCATCAGCATGTCTTCGTTAGTGTTAACGGATTCAAAACCACCGCAGGCCAGATAGGCCTCGCGCCGGTAGCACGAGCACACATCGGAGGCAAAGAACGTTTTGATGCCATAGCGGTTGAGGTCGGCTTTTCCGTGCACGGAGGGAGCATCCGGGTAGTTGAACCCGCGCACCAGCTGCTCAAAGCGGCGCGCGTCGGCCTTGGGCAGCTGCCTTCCGCTCACCATGGCGATGTCAGGGTCGGCAAGCATCGGCGCCACGAGTTTCTCCAGATAACGCTCCGAAGCAGGAACGGCGTCCTGCGTGAGGAAGCACACGAAGTCGCCCGTAGTGCGACGAAGCGCCATGTCGCGCGTGCCGCCGTGGTTAAAGTCCCTGCGCTCGATGACCACGAACTCGACGCCAGGGTGCGCGGCGACCTCGACGGCCGTCCCGTCCTCGGAAGCCGAGTCGACCACGAGAATCTCTCGCGGCTTTAGCGACTGCGACTCAATTAGATTGAGCAGCGCTCCGATCTCGCCCTCGGCATTAAGTGTGGGAATGATGACGCTGATAGATGGGGCCGTCATCTACTTCCCCTTCGCCATGGCTTTGAACGTGCGGGCAAAGATGCGGAGGTCGAGCGGCAGGCTCGCGTGGCGGGCATAGAAGACCTCGAGGGCCTGGCGGTCGCCGGACTCCCAGGTGGCCTCGTTGCGGGCGCAAACCTGCCACCAGCCGGTGATGCCGGGCTTGATGGAAAGCACGAGGTCGCGCGCGGTGCCGTACTCGTAGGTCTCCTCCTCGGTCACGGGCCTAGGGCCGATGACGGAGAGCTCGCCCTTGAGGACGTTGAGGAACTGTGGCAGCTCGTCGAGGCTCGTCTTGCGCAGGAAGCGCCCCACGTGCGTGACGCGGGGGTCGTTATCGACCTTCTGCTCGCGGAGCCACTGCTGCATCTGCTCGGGGCTCAGGTAGCGCTCGGGGTTGGAGTGCGCGTCCGGGTACATGCTGCGGAACTTGTACATGTACAGCGGCTTGCCGTTCTGGCCCACGCGCTTCTGTGTAAAGATGGGCGAGGCCCCGGGGCTGCTCATGTAGATAACGGCGCAAATGATCGCAGACGGCACCAGGCAGATCGCCGTTACGACGGCAGAAAAGCACAGGTCAAACGCGCGCTTTACGGCGTGGTAGGCAACGCCGCCGGGAGCCGGTGAGGGCACGGTGTCATCCGCCGGGGGAACAACGTAACTGCCGCGGGTGACCGCCACTTTGCTGGGCTGGCCCGCGGGGGCCTGGGTGTTCTCCGCTTGTTGACCGTTGATAGGCGGCTCGATCGCGCTCGACTGAGCCGCAACTGCGGACATGCCGGGCTCACTCGCGAACTCGTCCACAGCAGCCGGCTGGACGTCAGGCACGAGCGCGGCCTCGGCGCATACGCCATCTGCCACGACGGCGGCAACGGGAGCCCCCGTAGCAATATTTTGAACGCTCTCGCTTGCCAATGTTCCCCGACCAGCCCGCAATCGTCGTTTGCCTTGCAATAATTCAATCTACCGCGCACGCTCAAACAGCACAATACGCCCATGGCACGCAAGTAGCTGCAATATGTTATCACGCAGGCTCAGAACGCCCCCCCCCACAACAGTTTGCACCAAACGCCCTACATATGTGAGTAAAGAGGGCGCAACACAACGGGGCAAACGCTCGGCGGGTAAGGCTGCGTAGCAGGCGCATCCCAGTTTAAGCGTCAGCGCGGCTCGCCCGCGCTTGCACGCGCCCGCAGCCAAAGGCGACCCGTTTTGGCACCAAAGCAAAACAAGGAGCGTAAATGAGCCCTAGGCTCCTCCGTTTAGTTTGTGGTATCGGGACGCCCCCGTTCGGGGATGGCTAATATGTTGCCCATTCGTACGAATTGCCCGGGCACGCGCCTGAGCAGCACACGTTGCATCCACGCACACAACACTCCGGAGGTTTTTGTGCCACAGAACAGTAACCCCTCCACCGGCGGCAGGCATTTTAAGTCGACCCCGCAGCAGGGCGGCGCCAACGCGGCCGCGCCGAGCGCCGGACGCCGTTTTGCGCAGGCCGACTCGCGCGCAAGCTCTGTAGCAAGCGCTGCCGCCACGGCTGCCGCACCGGCAAGCGGCTACCAGGCGAGCTCGTACAGCGCAACCACCGAGATTGCCGGATCGCGCTTTAGCCGCTCTCAGAACACCAGCGCTGCCGCCGGCAACACGGTCGGCTCGAGCTTTGCTGGCTATGGTCACGATGACGACAACGGCAACCCGAGCGACCCCGATAACGCACCGCGCAAGCGCGTGAACGGCAAGATGATCGCCCTTGTGGCTCTTGTCGTGGTGCTCGTGCTCGGCGTGGCCGGCGGCGCGCTCGGCCTCTCGCTCTACGGCGACGCCAAGAGCATCATGGCCGATTCGTCCACGCTCATCAGCGATGCCAAGTCCATGAAGGACGACATCAAGAGCTTCGATACCGACGCACTCAACACCAAGGCCATCACGCTGGCCGCCAAAACCAAAAAGATGAAGGAGAAGACAAGCGGCCTCAACTGGCAGATCGCGTCGTTTATCCCCATCATCGGCGATGACATCACCGCCGCGCGCGGCCTGGTGAGCGAGGCCGATAACCTCATGCAAAACGCCATGCTGCCCGCCGCCGCCAAACTTGCCGAGCTCAAGCCCGACAAGCTGCTGGTCGACGGCGCCGTCAACGTCGAGAGCTTGCAAGATATCCTCACCACTCTCAAGAGCGTGACCCCCGTGATCCGCGAGAGCACCGAGGCCATCAACGCGCTGCCCACGCCGCACATCGGCAAGCTCAAGGACGCCCTCGCAAAGGTGCAAGACCCGCTCGACTCCGCCTCGCCCTACCTCGACGAGATCGACGTTATGGCCGACGAGCTCCCCCGCATGCTCGGCGCCAACGGCGAGACCAAGAACTACCTGCTCGTGGCCCAGAACAACGCAGAGCTGCGCTCGTGCGGCGGTCTGCCGGGCTCCCTGGGCATTCTCTCTGTTACCGACGGCAAGATCGAGATGGGCGATTTTACCGCCACGGCCGACCTCAAGTGGTACGACACCACAGGCTTTGGCGTTACCGACGAGGAGACTGCCATCTTTGGCGACCGCGTGAGCACCAAGTGCAACGACTCCAACTTCATCCCCGACTGGTCGCGCGCCGCGCGCTTTATTAAAGAGATCTACAAGGACCAGGTGGGCGGCCCCGACGTCAACGGCGTTGTGGGCGTTGACCCCGTGTTCCTGCAGAGCCTGCTCGCCCTCACCGGCGGCATCGAGTCGGCCGGCGTAACCGTCGACGGCTCCAACGCGGCCAAGCTCCTCATGCACGATTCGTACCAGACCATGGACGTGAGCACCACCGACGCGTTCTTTGCGGGCGTGGCCGGCAGCGCATTCAAGCACATCATGAGCAACCTCGGCAGCGCTGGTATGGGCGACCTCTTTAAGTCGGTCAAGAGCAGCATCGAGCAAGGCCACTTTATGGCCTACATGGTCGACGAGACGCAGCAGGGCCTCATGAAGGACCTCGGCATGTCGTGGACCATCAACGACGACGAAACCGAGCCTGAGCTCGGAGTGTTCCCCACCGACGACACCGCCTCTAAGATCAGCTGGTACTTCTCGGACAAGACGACCGTGGGCGAGGGCACCAAGAACGCCGACGGTACCACCACCTACCACGTGACCACCACCATGACCAACCACCTCAGCCAGAGCGAGGGCGCCGGGCTGGTGCAGTACGTGTACGGCTACAACCCCATCAAGCGCGATCGCACCGACATGGTCATACCCGTGTACCTGGTGGCGCCCGCGGGCGGCAAGATCGAGAACATTCAGACCTCCGGCGGCGACACCGGGGTGACCGGGCGCACCGAGACCACCTACAACGGTCGCCAGATCTTCTACGAGACGATCCGTCTCTCTGGCCAGGAGACGGTCACCTACACCTACGACGTGACCGTCTCGGCCAAGGCCAAGAAGACGCTCGCCGTGCGCACCTCCCCCACCGCGCAGACCGCCGCCGGCTGGGACACCGACCCGCAGGTCAAGGGCGAAAAGCTCGAGTAACGCGTGCGGGCGCACTGACATAAGCGCAGACGCAAGGGCGCCGCGAAGCCAGCTGGCCTCGCGGCGCCCTTTTTGTTGCCGGAGTTACGTTATAT
>CAVDZW010000059.1:0-2759 GCA_963613305.1 bacterium
CAGCTGGATCGGCTCCGACCGCGACGGCAACCCCAACGTCACCGCCAAGGTGAGTCGCGAGGTGGCCGCCAAGTACTCCACCCATATGGTCGAGAAGCTCGAGGACAAGTGCCGTCGCGTCGGCCGCAACCTCACGCTCGAGACCACCTATTCCAAGCCCTCCGACGAGCTGCTCAACCTCTGGAACCACCAGGTGGAGATGAGCGAGCGCTACACCGCCAACGCCGAGCTCATCTCGGAGCACGAGCCGCACCGCGCCGTCATGCTCGTCATGGCCGACCGCCTGAACGCGACGATCCGCCGCAACTCCGACACCATGTACCACTCGGCCGAGGAGTTCCTCGAGGACCTGCGCGTGGTCCAGCGCTCGCTCGCCGCGTGCGGTGCCGTGCGCGCCGCCTACGGCCCGGTGCAGACGCTCATCTGGCAGGTGGAGTCGTTCGGCTTCCACATGGTCGAGATGGAGTTCCGTCAGCACTCCGTGGTGCACGCCCGCGCCCTCAAGGACATCCACGAGAACGGCATCCACGGCGACCTGCAGCCCATGACGCGCGAGGTCATCGACACCTTCCGCGCCATCGGTTCTATCCAAAAGCGCTACGGCAAGAAGATGGCGCACCGCTACATCATCTCGTTCACCAAGAGCGCTCAGCACATCGCCGACGTCTTTGAGCTTGCGCATCTCTCGTTCGCGCACCCCGAGGACGTTCCCGAGCTCGACGTAATTCCGCTCTTTGAGCAGCTCGAGGACCTCGAGAACGCCACCGACGTGCTCACCGAGGTCATCAAGCTCCCGGTGGTGCAAAAGCGTCTTTCGCAGACGAACCGTCGCATGGAGGTCATGCTCGGCTACTCCGACTCCTCCAAGGACGCCGGCCCTACCACGGCCATGCTCGCGCTGCACTCCGCACAGGAGCGCATCGCCCGCTGGGCCGAGGAGAACGACATCGACCTCGTGCTCATGCACGGCCGCGGCGGTGCCGTGGGCCGTGGCGGCGGTCCGGCCAACAAGGCCGTGCTGGCGCAGCCCAAGGGCTCTGTTAACTGCTTCTTCAAGCTCACCGAGCAGGGCGAGGTCATCTTCGCGCGCTACGGCAATCAGACGCTCGCGCAGCGCCATGTTGAGTCCGTGGCCGCGGCAACGCTCCTCAACTCGGCGCCGAGCATCGAGAAGCTCAACACCGAGACCACCGAGAAGTACTGGGGCATGGCCCAAAAGCTCAACGAGGTGAGTCACGCGCGCTATCTCGACCTGCTGCACACCGACGACTTCACGCCGTGGTTCAGCTGGGTCACGCCGCTCACCGAGGTCGGCCTTCTGCCCATCGGTTCGCGTCCGGCCAAGCGCGGTCTCGGCGCCAAGAGCCTCGACGACCTCCGTACCATCCCCTGGATCTTCAGCTGGAGCCAGGCGCGCATCAACCTGGCCGCGTGGTACGGCCTCGGTACCGCCTGCGAGGAGTTCGGCGACCTCGACGAGCTCAAGCGTTCCTACGAGGAGTGGCCGTTCTTCCGCACGTTCATCGACAACATCGAGATGTCTCTCGCCAAGACCGACCAGCGCATCGCCAAGATGTACCTGCACCTCGGCGATCGCGAGGACCTTTCCGAGAAGGTCTTTACCGAGATGCAGCTCACGCGCAAATGGGTGCTCGCCATCGTGGGCGACGAGTGGCCCCTGCAGCACCGTCGCGTGCTCGGCCAGGCCGTCCGCGTGCGCAATCCCTATGTGGACGCGCTCTCGGTGGCTCAGGTCCGCGCGCTCCGCAAGGTGCGCATGGAGCAGGATGAGCTTTCTGACGAGGCCAAGGCCGAGTACATGAGCCTGATCCTCTCCACCGTGACCGGCGTCTCGGCTGGTCTCCAGAACACGGGGTAATACCCGCCTGCGTCTGCTATATCGAGCATTGACGAGTCCCGCCGCGCAGGGCCTGAGATTTCGGGTTCTGAGCGGCGGGCTTTTGTTTGCCGGGCGCTCGGGCCGGCACCAATCATTTGTGGCGTTTGGGGTTTTGCGCGTGCCGTTCTTTGAGGCCGTGCCTGCGAGCGTTGCCCATACGCGTGATATGCGCACGAGCCCGCTTCGTCAGGGTTTCGTAAACCTCGGATTGAGCTACCAACGCCCTCGCGCCCGGGCCTCAAAACGGCTATCGTGTTTTATCCGGCGTGGGGAAGCGCCGAATCATATCTAAAACGAAGCTCTAACAAAGCGGGTGGAACCATGGATAACCATACGAAGGGCGCCTCGAGCAATCGACCGCGCAGGACATCGGCTGCTCGGCCGAGCAGACCCTCGGACGCGCGTTCGCGCAGGTCAAAACGGCGAGGCGGGAACAAGGGGGTCGCGCCCGCGATCGTCCTCGTGCTTGTGCTCATCGTGGGCGCGAGCGCGGCGGGCGCCTATGCGCTCAACGGCGGTTTTGTCGGGATCGGCACCAAGGACGCCGCGAGCGCCGAGAAAGCGAACGAGAAGAGCGCCTCCAAGCTCAAGACCGTACGCGACTCGAGTTCGGAGAGCAAATCAAAGAAGAAGACGGCCGAGGAGAAGGCAGCCGAGGAAGCTGAGGCCCAGCGCCGTTCAGAACTCGAGCTCGATCCCAACAAGCAGACCGAGTGGAACACCACCCACAACAACGGCACCAACACCGTCTATCTCACCTTTGATGACGGTCCCTCCGCGAACACCGCTAAGGTCCTCGATATCCTCGACACCTACGGCGCCAAGGCCACGTTCTTCGTGACGGGCAACGATGCCGACT
>CAVDZW010000059.1:2769-4050 GCA_963613305.1 bacterium
CCAACATTGTGGACTACCGCTCTTCCATCAAGGACGCCTACGAGCGCGGTAACACCATCGGCATGCATACCATGACGCACGACTACTCCATCTACACCTCCGAGGAGACCTACTTCAACGACCTGCACCAGGTCGAGGAGGTCATCAAGGAGCAGATCGGCTACGTTCCCTACCTTGTGCGGTTCCCGGGCGGCTCGTCCAACACGGTCTCGCGCAACTACTGCTCGGGCATCATGAGCAAGCTCTCGCAAGACCTGGTGGCCAAGGGTTACCAGTACTACGACTGGAACGTGAGCTCGTCGGACGCCGCGGGGGCGACGGTCGACACCGAGACGATCGTCTCGAGCTCGTGCGTGGAGGGTTATCCCAACGTCATGCTGCTGTTCCACGATTCGGCCTCAAAGACCACGACGGTCGAGGCCCTGCCGCGCATTATCGAGTTCTACAAGGAACGCGGTTACGAGTTCAGGGCGATCGACCGTTCCGTGTGGGTGCAGCACCACGGTATCGCCAACTAGGCTTAAGGCCGGTTCCGACTAAGGAGGCCGCCGTGCCCGAACGTTCGCTTGAACGCATCGGGCACGGCGGTCTTTTGTTTTGCAGTGGGGCCGTTGGGCTCGCGTGCGAGGTTTTGGATGGAGGCCTCGGTCCTAGGCGGCGTGGCCCTCGATGATGGGGAGGGCGAGCATGAGGTTGCGCTCGTCGATTGAATACGGGGCCGCAGCGCGCGTTTTGGGTTTGGCGCAAAACGCGATGCCGACGCCTGCTGCCTGGATCATCGGGATATCGTTGGCGCCGTCTCCCATGGCGACGGTGCGCTCTAGAGGAATGTCGAGTTCGTTTGCCCAGGCCTTGAGCGACTCGAGCTTGCGTTCCTTGGTCACGATCTCGGCCGCGAGTTTGCCGGTGAGCACGCCGCCTGCGACTTCGAGCCGGTTGGCCAAGCAGTAATCGATCCCGGCAGCTGCAACGATGCGATCGGCTACCTCGTGGAACCCGCCGCTCACCACGCCGACTTTCCAGCCGCGCGCATGCGCCGTATCGATCAGCTCGAGTGCTCCGGGGGTGAATGTCACGCGCGCGAACGTGCGGTCGAACACGCTCGCATCGAGTCCTTCCAGCAGCCCCACGCGCTCTTGCAGAGCCTGGGCAAAATCAAGCTCGCCGCGCATGGCACGCTCGGTGATCTGCGCCACTTGCTCGCCCACGCCGGCTTCCTCGCCCAAAAGGTCGATGACCTCCTCGTTGACGAGGGTCGAGTCGATATCCATGACGATGAGC
>CAVDZW010000060.1:0-9287 GCA_963613305.1 bacterium
TCACGGCCGTCAGCATGCCGGCAACCGCACGGTTGCAACGGCGACGCCGGCGCTCGCGATTCCAGTCAGGGCGCTGTTGGTCAATTCGGTTATCGTTCGGGGTGGCAGTCTGCCCTCCCGTATTGCGGCGTTTCATGGGCAAACTCCCTTTTAGCACTATTTATTGGGAATTATAGCCAAAGAGAGTTTGCAACATGGGGGCGTTCGATTTTCGGTAGAAAAGCAGCCGTAAGTTAACATCAACCTGCAAAAAAGCTGCGATGGGCCAAAGCCGGCCACCTCAGCACGGCTCAGCTCACGGCAACACCGTTTATTGAGAGGGATTCAGAACCTCGGACACTCTTTGATCGATCGTACGCCCCATCCAAGACGCGCAACAAAAAGCGAGCCGGGCCGTCCTCAAAAACGAGCCCGTTACTCCCCCGCGCGGCCCAGGTCGTAGGGCGTGGTCTGGTAGACGTAGTAGTTCAGCCAGTTGGTGTAGAGCAGTTGCGCCTGCGCGCGCCACATGTTGAGCGGTGTTTGCGACGGATCGTCGTCGGGAAAGTAATGCGCCGGCACCTCAGGATCGATCCCGCGCGCAAGGTCGCGCTCGTACTCGGCCTTGAGCGTGTCGCGGTCGTACTCGGGATGGCCGAACACGAAGAACCGGCGGCTGTCGCACGACTTGACGATGTAGAGGCCCACCTCGTCCGACACGGCCACGGTCTCGAGCTCGTCAACGGCGTCCACGTCCGCGGCGCGGACCTCGGTATTGCGCGAATGCACGGCAAAAAAGCGGTCGTCGAAGCCGCGCACGAGCGGGCTCTTGGGCTTGAGGAGCCGATGCTCGAACACGCCCGACGCCTTGTGCGGCAGCGCGTGCTTTTGGATACCGTAGTGATGGTAGAGCCCGGCCTGCGCGCCCCAGCAAATGTGCAGCGTGGAGTGCACATGCGTGGTCGACCAATCCATGATCTGGCAGAGTTCCGGCCAGTAGTCGACCTCCTCAAAGGGCATCTGCTCGACCGGTGCACCCGTGATGATCAGGCCGTCGTAGTGCAGATCTCGAATGTCATCGAACGTGCGGTAGAAGGTCTCGAGGTGCCCGGCCGAAACGTGGCTCGCGTCGTGGCTCGCGGTGCGGAGCAGGTCGACCTCAACCTGCAGCGGCGTGTTGGAGAGCTTGCGCATGATCTGCGTCTCGGTGGCGATCTTGGTGGGCATGAGGTTGAGCACGCACACGCGCAAGGGACGGATGTCCTGGTGAAGCGCGCGGTACTCGGTCATGACGAAGATGTTCTCGCCCTCGAGCTCGGCGGTTGCGGGCAGGGCGTCGGGAATGCGGATGGGCATGCGTGTGGCTCCGTTTCGAAACAGTAGGAGTCAATGGTTGCACGCGCCCGCACCCGCGTCAAGCAGGCGCGGGGCCGACGGCGGCGCTATGCGCGGGCGGGAACGCCGTGCTCGCCCAAGTAGTCGCGAAGAGCCGCAAAGCTCTCCGCAGAGAGGCAGTGCTCCATGTGGCAGGCCTCCTCCGTCGCGCGCCCGGGCGCGACCCCAGCCTCGACCAGCAGCGCGCGAAAGAACTCGTGACGCTCGAGCATGCGCTCGGCGACCTCCATACCCGCCTCGGTGAGGCGCACGTCGCGCTTGCCCATCTCCACATAGCCCGCGCGCTCGAGGTTGGCCATGGCCTTAGACACGCTCGCCTTGGTCACGCCGAGCATCTCGGCGATGTCGACGGAGCGCACCTTCTCGCTCTCGCGTGAGAGCATGAGGACGGCCTCGAGGTAGTCTTCGCCAGATTCGTGCAGGGACATAGTGCGGCCTTTCGCATACGGGGCCGCGGTGGGCGGCGTCAGTTCTTGTTAGCTACCGCTTACTCTACCCTAAAGTTGCCCACGACTTACTTAAAAACTCGACGCGCGGAGCGCGCGCCGTCTACACGAGTCCGAAGTGGCGGCACGCGTTCCAGATCCCATCGGAATCCACGTCGTCGGTCACGTAGTCGGCGGCCTCGAGTGTAGCGCCGTAGGCGTTGCCCATGGCCACGCTCACGCCCGCGGCCGAGAACATCGAGAGGTCGTTCTCGCCATCACCGAAGGCGATCGTCTCCTCGGGAGCGATGCCGAAGCGCTCGCATGTGGCGAGCACGCCCTCGCGCTTGCCGCCCGTCTTAGGGATCACGTCGCAAAAGATGTCGGTCCAGCGCGTGGTCGCCACCGCGTGCGTACCGGAGAGGGCGACCGCGTCGTCGGCGGGGTCCACGAACACGCAGAACTGGTAGACCGGTGCGTCTCCGATGGTCGAGAAGTCACCCTCGCGATAGGTGAGGTTGGCCTTGAGCTCGATCTCGTGCACGCGCGGCGAGAGGCGGTTGACCATCGAATCGTGCTCGAGCATCGCCAGGCAGTCGAACTCCCCCGCCTGCGCGCGCTCGATGATCACGCGCGCGTCGGCCGCATCGATCGGGTTGCTCAGGTACGTGCCCTCGGCATCGAAGCAGAGCGACCCCGAAAGGGTCACGTAAGCGTCAAAACCCTCGCGCAGGCACGGCTGAATCTGATAGACGGGCCGCCCGCTCGCAATCACGACCTTGATGCCCTGCGCCCGCAGGGCCTCGATCGCGCGCCAGGTGCTCTCGGGCACCTTATGCGTCTTAAAGCTCACGAGTGTGCCGTCGATGTCGAAAAACGCCGCCTTGATCACGGTCTCTCCCCTTTCGTCGCAGCGCCCGGGCCTCGGGCGCCTCAAGCCCTAAGCCTCGCCCTCGAGCCTCTCGCTCGCCTCGAGCCAGGCCATCTCGAGCTCCTCGAGCGCCTCTTTGGCCTCGTCGATCTTTGCCTGTTGCTCGCCGAGCGCCTGGTAGTTGGTGGGGTCCACATCGGCCATGGCGGCCTCGGCCTCCTCCGCGCGCACGCGCTGCGCCTCCATCTTGCGCTCGAGCGAAGCCACCTCGCGCCTGAGCTTTTGGCGCTCGGCATTCGAGAGCCCCGAGGGGCGAGCCGAGGGCTTGGCCGCATCGTCGGCGGCCGGCCCCGTCTTGTCGGCCGAGAGCGCCGCCTTGGTGTCGCCCGCGCCCGTGTCGGCCGCGTTCACGGCGCGCAGGTACTGGTCAACCCCACCGGGCATGTGCGTGAGGCACCCGCCCATGAGCGCGAACTGCTGGTCGCAGACACGCTCCATGAGGTAGCGATCGTGTGTCACTAGGATGAGCGTACCTGGCCAGCCGTCGAGCAGGTCCTCCACGATGGCGAGCATGTCGGTATCGAGGTCGTTGCCCGGCTCGTCGAGGATCAGCACGTTCGGCTCATCAAAGATGGTGAGCAAGAGCGACAGACGGCGGCGCTGGCCGCCCGAAAGGTCGCCGATGCGGCTCCAGAGCTGCTGGGTGGTGAATCCCAAGCGCTCGCAGAGCTTCTCGGGGCTCGTCTCCTTGCCGTCGATGACGTAGTAGCGCTTGTAGCGCTTGAGCACGTCGCGAATCGGTTCGTCCCACATGGGACGGAGCTCGTCGAGCTGCTGGCTGAGCACGCCGAACCGCACCGTCTGACCGATCTTCACCCGGCCGCGCGTCGGCGCGATCTTGCCCTGGATGACGTTCAGGAGCGTCGACTTGCCCGCTCCGTTGGCGCCGAGCAGGCCAAAGCGGTCGCCCGCGCCGATGAGCCACGTGATGTCGTGGAGCACCTCGGATCCCGTGCCTGCGCCGGAGCCCTCCGCCGCAGGCGCCTCGTAGCCCGCGTCGACGTCGATGACATCGATGACCTGCTTGCCGAGGCGCGCCACGGCCAGGCGCTTGAGCTCGAGCTCGTCGCGCACCGGCGGCACGTCGGCGATCAGCTCGCGTGCGGCCTCCACGCGAAACTTCGGCTTGGTGCTCCTCGCCTGCGCGCCACGGCTCAGCCACGCAAGCTCCTTGCGCGCCATGTTGCGGCGGCGCTCCTCGGTGGCCGCGGCCATGCGGTCGCGCTCCACGCGCTGCAGGATATATGCGGAGTAGCCGCCCTCAAACGGGTCGACGCGCCCGTCGTGGACCTCCCACATGTTGAGGCAGACCTCGTCCAAGAACCAGCGGTCGTGCGTGACGATGAGCAGCGCCCCGCTCCCCCGCTGCCAACGGCTCTTGAGATGCTCGGCCAGCCAGTTGATGGTGCGCATGTCAAGATGGTTCGTGGGCTCGTCGAGCATGAGCACGTCCCAGTCGCCGATAAGCAGACGCGCGAGGTCCACGCGACGGCGCTGGCCGCCCGAGAGCTCGCCCACCGTGCCCTCCCAGGGAACGTCGGCGATGAGCCCGTTGATGATTTGGCGCACGCGCGGGCTCGAGGCCCATTCGTACTCGGGGGCGTCGTCCACCACGGCGCGGTGCACGGTCGAGGCGTCGTCGAGGTCGTCGGACTGTCCGAGCAGCCCCACGCGCACGTCGCGACGATGCGTCACACGGCCGGCATCGGGCTCGATCGCGCCCGCGAGCACCGAGAGCAGCGTCGACTTGCCGTCGCCGTTCTTGCCCACGATACCGATGCGGTCGCCCTCGGCCACACCGAGCGTCACGCTATCGAAGATATGCCGGGTCGGGAACTCGAGTGAGACCGAGTCGCACCCCAAAAGAATCGCCATAGAGCAGCTCCTCACCTGTTCAAACGCGGGTAATCGTAGCACACGCAACGCCTCTCGCCCGTGCGCGACGCGCCCCGCCCGCACACGGCACCGGCAACGAAAAAGCGCCCCCGGCACAGCTTGGCCGAGGGCGCATATATGGGTGCCGTCCGGGGTCGATGGGGCTCGCCCGGAGGCTCTACGGCCTGTTCCGGACTAGGAGAACATGCCGGTGAGATAGTCGTTCAGGCGCTTGTCCTTGGGGCGCTGGAAGATCTCGTTCGTCTCGTCGTACTCCACCATGTCGCCCATGTAGAAGAAGGCGGTGCGGTTGGACACACGGCTCGCCTGCTCCATGTTGTGCGTGACGATCACGATGGCGCGGTCCTCGACGATCTGCGACATGAGGTCCTCGATGGCGAGCGTCGAGATCGGGTCGAGTGCCGAGCAGGGCTCGTCGAAGAGGATCACGTCGGGCTTGAGCGCGAGCGTGCGCGCGATGCAGAGACGCTGCTGCTGGCCGCCCGAGAGGGCAAAGGCGCTCTCGTTGAGCTTGTCCTTGACCTCGTCCCAGAGGGCGGCGCCGCGCAGGGACTCCTCCACCAGGCGGTCGAGCTCGTCCTTGTCGGTAAGACCGTGGCGCTTGGGCGCGAACGTGATGTTCTCGCGAATCGACTTGTGGAACGGGTTCGGCTGCTGAAACACCATGCCGATGGAGCGACGCAGCTCGTAGAGGTTTTCCTGGCGCGTGTTGATGTTTCGGCCCTCGTAGTTGATCTCGCCCGTCACGCGGCAGCCGCGGATCTCGCGATTCATGAGGTTGAGGCTGCGCAAAAAGGTCGACTTGCCGCAGCCCGAGGGGCCGATCAGCGCCGTGATCTCGCCCTTGTGGAAGTCAAGCGAGGTGTTGTGCAGCGCGTGGTGGTCGCCGTAGTAGACGTTCACGTCGGTCGTGCTGAGCATGACCTCGTCGGACACGGCCACGCCGGCGACGCGCTTGCCCTGCTCGCTCGCGCCTACGCTTGCGAGGAAGTCTTCGGTCTCGGTCATTCGGCGGTCATCCTCCTAGCGAGCGCCTTGCCCACGATGCGGGCGGCGACGTTGAACAGCAGCACGCAGATCATGAGGAGGGCGGCCGTGCCCCAGACGATCGCCTGGGCGTCGGGCGATCCCTCGCCGTAGATCTTGTAGATGTGCACCGCGAGCGACTCGCCCGGGCGGAACACGTTCCATGCGCAGGTGGGACTCGAGAAATTAAGGCTCAAGAAGTTGAGGCGCACCGGCGAGCTCATGCCGCTCGTGAAGAGCAGGGCCGCGGCCTCGCCGAACACGCGGCCGGCCGAGAGCACCACGCCCGTGACGATCGCGGGCATGGCCGCGGGAATCAGCACGTGGAGGGTGGCCTCCCAGCGGGTGAGGCCCATGGCCAGGCAGGCGTCGCGCTGCGACTGCGGCACGTCCTCGAGGGCCTGCTGGATCACGCGCACCAAAATCGGGATGTTGAACATGGTGAGCGCCACGGCACCCGAGATGATCGAGTACTTCCAGCCGAAGTTCACCGAGAACACGAGGAAGCCGAACATGCCGACCACGATGGAAGGCAGCGACGAGAGCGTCTCGATCGCCGTGGAGGCGATGGTCGTGATGGGCCCGTCGGGCGCGTACTCCACGAGGAACACGGCGCCGCCAAGGCTGATGGGCACAGAGATGATGAGCGTGATGAACAGCAGGTAGAAGCTGTCGAAGAGCTGGTATGCCACGCCGCCCTGCGTGCCGTTGGCGCGCGAGGGCTCGGTGAGGAACCCGGCCTTGAAGAGCGTGCCCACGCCCTCCACCAGAATGTAGGCGATCATCGAGACCACGATCAGCATGACGAGCCCCGCGATGAACGTGAGCACGCCCGTGGCGATACGGTCCTCAGCCTCGGCGCGGTGGACGCGCGCGTTGTCGACCTTGATAGTCTTGCTAGCCACGGGTCTTCGCCCCCTTGCGACCGATGAGGTGGATGATGAGGATGAAGATGAGCGACATGCCCATCAGCATGAGGCCGAGCGCCCAGAGCACGTCGCTCTGCACCGAGCCGGTGGCATAGATCGCCATTGAGGTGGTGAGCGTGGTCGTGATGGTCGAGGCCGCGGAGAGCAGCGACGTCGGCATGACCTCGATGCCGCCGATGACCATGCGCACGGCAAGCGTCTCGCCAAAGGCGCGCGTCATGCCGAGGATGACCGCGGTCATGAGCGAGGGCAGCGCGCTCCTAAGCACCACGTGCCAGATGGTCTGCCAGCGCGTGTAGCCGAGCGCGAGCGAACCCTGGCGGTAGCTGTCGGGCACGGCGCGCAGAGCGTCGATGGAGAGCGTGGTGATGGTCGGCAGGATCATGATGGCAAGCACGAGGGCACCCGGCAGGATGCCGAGGCCGGTGTTCACGTTAAAGATCGCCTTGCACGCGGCCACGATCACATGAAAGCCGATAAGGCCGAACACGACCGAGGGGATGCCCGTCAGAAGCTCGATACAGGGCTGGAACACCTTGGAGCCGAACTTGGGACGAATCTCGACCGCAAAGATCGCCGAGCCGATGGCGATCGGCAGCGCAAAGAGCGTGGAGAGCACCATGACCGAGAACGAGGTGACGATGAGGGGCAGCGCGCCCGTGGAGGGCATGCCGTCCTCGCCCACCACGGCGAGGTCCCACTTGGTGCCGCTCAAGAAGTTCGCGACGCTCACGCCGTCCTTGACGAACGCGGAGAGGCCCTTGCTCGCCACCATGACGATCAGTGCCACCACAACAAGAGTCACGAGCGCGACGCACGCGCCCGTGACACCGAGTCCCACGTTCTCAAGGTCGCGCTTAGGCAGCTGTTTTGCCATGACGCACCTTTCGAATGTCTAAGGGAAAATTTACTTGCTCGAGACCTTGCCCGAGGCGTCCTTGGTGACCTTCATGCTCGAGACGGGGATGAAGCCCTGCTCCTCGACGAGCTTGCCCTGGACCTTCTTGGAAAGCATGAACTTGAGGAAGGCCTTGGTGGCATCGTCGGCGTCCTTGGCGCAGTACATGTGCTCGGTAGCCCAGATCTTGAAGGAGTCGTCGGCAACGTTCGCGCTCTTGGGCTCGACGCCCTCGACCTTGATGGCGTTGAACTTGGAGTCGTCGAAGTGCGAGAAGTCGAGGTAGGAGATGGCGTTGTCGGTGCTGGCGAGCTGGGTCTGGACGTCGCCGGACTTGTCGAGCTCGGCATCGCCCTTGAACTCGTTGGCCTCGGAACCGAAGACGGCGGCCTCAAAGGTGGCGCGGGTGCCGGAGCCGGCTTTGCGGTTGAGCACCACGATGGTGGCGTCGTCGCCGCCGACCTCCTTCCAGTTGGTGATCTGGCCGGAGAAGATGCCCTTGAGCTGCTCGAGCGAGAGATCGTCGACCTTGACGTTCTTGGAGACGACGGGGCCCATGCCCACGACGGCGACCTCGTGGTCGACGAGGTTCTTGGCCTGGGACTCATCGAGCTTGGTCTCGGCGAACACGTCGGAGTTGCCGATGGTCACGGTGCCGGAGGCGACGGAGGTGAGGCCGGTGCCCGAACCGTTACCGGAGCCGGAGATGCTCACGTCGGGATTCTCGTCCATGAACTTCTCACCGGCGGCCTCGACGAGAGCCTGGAACGAGGAGGCGCCGTCGTAGGTGATCTCGCCGGAGAGGCTGGAGCTCGAGGAGGAGCCGGCGGAGCTGGACTCGGAGCCACCGCAACCGGTGAGGCCGAGACCGGCGACGGCGGCGAGGCCGCCCGCGAGACCGAGGAACTGACGACGGGAGTAGACGTTGTGAGGCATGGTTCTCCTTCCAAGAACAACCGTAATGACGCATGTTCGGAACACCCATTTGTTCCGTTGCTGTTGGCAAGATACGGCGAGGGGGCGCAGGGCCATTCGCGCAAACCCGGGCTATTACGGGGGTCTGACCAAGCATTACCGGGCGCACGCGCGCACCTTACACGGCGCTGATAAATCGCAGGCGTATGTAAGGTGCACGCAGTGGGGCGCGCGAAAGTCGCACGTGCGACCCTGCGCCGCGCCTCGTGCCGTTCGAACATCTCCCCCGCACGTCAGCTGGGCTATCATGAAAAGCCAACGCGAGGCAGCCCGCCCCGCGCCCGCAAACGCATGCACAGGGAGGCCCCATGGCCCGTACAGATATCGCAAGCAAACTCGCAGCCGCACGGGAGCGGCGCTGGGCGCTCCCCCCTCAAAACCGTGCGCTGAACGCCATGACGTTCCTCACGCTCGTCCTGACCGAGGCCACCATCCTCTATACCGGCATCGGGTTCCCCTCGATCGACCTGGGAGGGAGCTACGCATCGTGCCTGCTCACCCTCGGCCCGCTCGCGGCGGGTGCCGTCTTCTTCGGTCCCGGGGTCTCCCTCGTGCTCGGCCTCATCTCGGGAGCCATGATCTCGGTGCAGCAGCAGGTCATGCCGATCGACTCTTCTGCCGGGTATTTCTTTTCGGACCTATGCACCTTTGTCGTCGTGCCCGTCTGCGCGGTCGTGCTTTCCCTCCTCTTCGGCGCCATCCTCAAACGTACTCGCTTTGGGCAAAAACGGCGCGTGGCCGGAATCGCCGCCGTCTGCATCGCCGTGGCCGTACTCATCCCATCAGCGCTGCTCGCCGTCGGTTTCGCCTCCTATGACATCCCCCTCTTGACC
>CAVDZW010000061.1:0-4196 GCA_963613305.1 bacterium
CGCGCCAGCCCTGCCAGCCGATGTCCTGAACGTGGGCGTTGCCCTGGATGGTGCCAGGATCTTTTTGGAACTCAATACCGAGGTTAATGGCCTCGACGCGCTTGGCCTTGCCGGTGGTGCCGGCCGTATCGCCATCGCCGACAGCACTCTGCCAACCGATGTCCTCCACATGCGCCTTGTATGTCACTCCCTGTATCGCCTGTTTAAAGGCGCCATTGGTTGAACCGGGAGCAGAGCCGCCCTTTTCGACGAGCTTGATCTCTACGGCCTCGAGACGGTAACTGTAATCGGCCGTACCGGCGTTCTCGCCGTTCTTGGCCCAGCCCATCCAGCCAAAGTTCTGCGCATGCACGCGATAGTAGATGTCGTAATGGCTGGCAACATCACCCGTGAGCTTGATGCGCAAGGCCTCGAGCCTGAGTGATTGGCCCTCAGTGCCAACGATATTGCCCTGGCTCTCGTAGCCCGTCCAGCCCTTGTTCTGCACGTAAGCTTCGGCAGAGACACCGCCCGAGTACCTATCGCTCTGGAACTTAAAGCGCAGTGCCTCAATGCGCTTGCTCTGCCCCACTGTGCCGACCTGCGTGGTGGAATAGTTCATCCAGCCGTAATCCATCACGTGCGCTTGGGCGCTCACATAGGTGCCGTTGCGCGTGAGCCCGTACTGTTCGGCGATACCGTTGGCATCGGCCACGGCGAGCTGCTTGAGCTTGTCCTCGCTCGAGAGATAGCGGCTGTAATCGTCGGCATTGTCGATAAAGCAGTGCTCCACGATGATGCCCGGAATGCCCTTTTCGCGCGCATAGCGGATGTCGCCGTAGTAATCCCGTGCCTCACCGCAGCCGTCCGAATCGGCGTTGTAGATGTAGCCGGTGTCGTAGCTGCGCGTCTTGACGCCGCGATTGCCTAGGCCGAGCGCCGTCAGCTGCGCCAGGATCTTATTGCCGAGCGACTTGCCCACCGCGTGCGTGCTGTTGTTGTAGCTCCTATTGTTGGGCACCCAGACCTCAGCACCCTTGGCGCTACCGTTGCCGGTGGAATTGAGATGCACGCTCACATACACGTCGGCACCGAGGTCGGCTGCACGCTGGGCGCGCGCTTTGAGCTCGGTGGACATGTCGCTGCTGTAGACGCCGTCCTTGCTGTCCCTGGTGAGCACGACCTTAACGTCGCGATAGGTCTCGAGCTCGGTCTTGAGGTAGTTGGCGATCTTCCAGTTGAGGTCGGCCTCACGCGAGCCGTTAATACCGGAGGCGCCGCTATCGCTACCGCCGTGGCCCGGGTTGACGGCAATCGTGAGCGTGCCGCCCGAGCGGGTGGTGTCTGCCAGGACGCTCTTAAAGAAATTGGTGGCGGCGCCCAGAATTCCGGCCCCGATATTTCCCGTTACAGACGAGGAGGTTTTAGCCGAGGAAGAGTCGCCCGCCTCGACGGTGGTCTTCTCGGCGGTCGCGATAGCGTCGCTGATAGACTCGGCCTCGGTGAGTTCGCCCGACTTATCGAGCGTGTATGCGGTCACGGGAGCGCCGTCGATGGCATTGACCTCAGAGGCCTCGCTCTGAATGACCGTGAACTCGTTGTTCTCGACGGTCGTGAACTCAACACGACGGCTTCCCTGATCGGATACCACGTTCAGGGCATCGACGGTCCAGGTGCCAGCGGCAAGGTCGGACATGGTATAGAGAAAAGCATTGCCATCGCTCGCCGTGGCCTCCACGGCCTTGACGGTATCACCGCTCCTGAGCTCAAGGGTCGCCGACTCGATGGCACCGAAGACGTCGTTGAGCGAGACGGCCACGTTCTGCTCACAGCCCTCGGCAACCTCGGGCAGGTCGATGTAGAGGAACTCGACAGCATCGGTATCACTCACGAGCTGTGCCGTCGAGCCGGCCTGGTTGGCCGTGTCCTGAGCGATAGCATCCTGAGAGTCGACATCGGCCGCAGACTCGCCGTCGGCCTCCCCAGTGCCGTCGTCCAAGGTATATGTCATGGTGTCCGACTCGTCGGTAGCCGCACTCGCAGCAGAGCTATCCTGCGTGATAGTTTGCTGGTTGCCCTCGGCCCACACGGCAAAGGGTTGGAGCAGCATGGTCGCGACCATCACATAAGAGGTAAGAGCCGCAAGGGTACGTTTGGGCTTCATAGCAGCGCCTTTCGGTATGAATACAGCTTTTCTTTTTTATCACAACACGGTTAGCTTTTGATATGCGAGCAAGATTTTTGCCGTTCCATGACGGGACCAGAACGCTGGCCCACACCCCCCGCCCCGCGGGTCGGCGCACTCCGGCACAGCTGCAGCGATCCAACCACCCCTCTCCCCCGAAACACGCCTGCAACATAGGCCGCGAACTGGGGTTTGTTCATGCGCTCGAAATAATCCCCTCACACAATGGCACTCACATCAAGCACGCCGCGCATCGTCGCGCGGCACGGAGGAGGGAGCGCACCTTGGCAATAACGGACCCGAAAGTCCCCGTGCCGCTCGACACGAGCGCTCCCTACACGGGGCTCGTTGAGCACACGCCCAAGATCAACCAGCAGCTCGCGCGCTACGGCGTCAAGTTCGGCATCTACAAGGACGGCGCCTTTAACGAGCGCCTGTTCCCCTTTGATGCCGTGCCCCGCGTGATCGACGCCGATACCTGGGCCACCCTCGAGCGCGGGCTTATCCAGCGCGTGGACGCGCTCAACCTCTACCTGGCCGACGTCTACGGCGAAAAGAAGATTATCCGCGACGGCGTCGTCCCCGAGGACTTTGCCTTTGCGAGCTCGGGCTACCTGCCCCAGTGCGAGGGCATCCGCCCGCCCAAGGGCATCTACAGCCACATCTCGGGCATCGACCTCGTTGAGGGCCAGGACGGCACCTGGTACATCCTCGAGGACAACCTGCGTATTCCGAGCGGCGCCAGCTACCCCCTCATCGCGCGCACCCTCTGCCGCCGCTGCGACGCCACGACGTTCCGCAACACCCCGCTCGTCGACAACCGCAACTACGGAGCCTCGCTCAAGGCCGTACTCGATAACGTCAACACCGGCGGCGTAAACGTCATCCTCACGCCCGGTCGCTACAACGCGGCCTACTTTGAGCACGCCTACTTGGCCGAAAAGGCCGGCTGCGTTCTCGCCGAGCCCAACGAGCTGTTCGTCGAGAACGAGCGCCTGTTCTACCGCGACGCCGGCCGCAGCACCCTCGTGGGCGCCGTCTACCGCCGCCTCTCCGACGAGTACCTCGACCCGCTCTGCTTTGAGCCCGAGAGCCTCATCGGCGTACCTAACCTCATGAGCGCCTACCGCGCGGGCAACGTGGCCATCGTTAACGCTCCCGGCAACGGCGCCGCCGACGACAAGGGCATCTACTACTTTGTGCCTAAGATGGTGGAGTACTACCTGGGCGAGCAACCGATCCTGCAAAACGCCCCCACCTACCTGCCGTTCTACGATGCCGATATGAAGTATGTGCAGGAGCACGCCGACACGCTCGTGATCAAGGACGTGGCCGAGGCCGGCGGTTACGGCGTGGTATTTGGTTCCGAGCTTTCGAGCGAGAAGCTCGAGGACCTCAAGCGCCTCATCCGTGCCGAACCGCGCCGATTTATCGCGCAGGAGGTCGTGGACTTTAAATGCCTGCCCACCTACATCGACGGCGAGCTCGTGCCCCGCAAGGCCGACCTGCGCGCCTTCGTACTCTCGGGCGAGCACACATCCGTCTGGCCGAGCGGCCTCACGCGCTATGCGCGCCAAGAGGGATCGGCCGTCGTCAACTCGAGCCAAGGAGGAGGGTTCAAGGACACATGGGTACTCTCTCGCTAGAAAAAGTCGACCACCTGCTGTGGCTCGGCCGCTACATCGAACGCAGCTTTACCACGCAGCGCTTTATCATCGCCACCTACGACAAGGCGATCGACTCCACGGAGGGCAACTGGAAAGGCCAGCTCGAGGAGCTCGGGTTCTCGGCCGAGATGGACGAGCCGCTCGCGTTCTTCCGCGACTGCCTCTTTAACCTCGAGACCCCCTGCTCGCTCGCCCACTCGATGGGCGCCGCCTACGACAACGCGGTGATGCTGCGCGACGTGCTCGGCACAGAATCGCTCTCCTACGTACAGATGGCCGTGGACGAGATCGCCGCGGCCGAGCACTCCGACTCGCCGCTCCTCGACCTGCAGCTCGTGCAAGACAACATCATGGCATTCAAGGGC
>CAVDZW010000062.1:0-6449 GCA_963613305.1 bacterium
CAAAGGCGATGGCGGCGCAGTAGATGGTCATCGCCAGCGGGCAGATGCCAAAGATGATGGCCGCGCCGATTTTGGTGCGGCGGCCGATCTCGTTGGCCACGATGAGGCCCACGAAGACCATGACCCAACCGAGCCAGTGCATGGCTGTGTTGGAACTCCAAACGTCGAACAGCATCCTGTTCTCCTTTCTCCATGCCCGCGTCCCTTTTCCCCGCGCGGGCGAGATTTAGCGATCGAGCGGCGATTGTGCCTAGCGGCTCTGCCTCCGGTGCTTTTTGGTGTAGCCGTCGATGTGCAGCGTCGAGGCGATGATGTCCTTGACGGTCTCGTCCTCAACATCCGGGTGCGTGCGGATGTACATCATGAGGCCCATGATGAGCGTGTAGAACGTCTCGTACACGTGCTCGATGGGCATGCCGTGCAGCCGCTCGAAGTCGACGACGGTGGTGTTGCAGATATAGGTGGCAACGCGCTCCGCGGCTCGGTGCAAAAAGCCGCCGTAGAGAGCGCCGCTTCCCGAGGTGAGGGTTCCGGGCAGGTCGTGGTTCTCGGCAACCAGACGCTTGAAGAGCGGGGCCATGCTGTCGAGTGCGCCCTCGACGTCGCCGACGGTGCGGCTCGCGTTCCAGCGCTCGAGCTCGCGGATGATTCCGTCGATGGCCTCTTCCATGACCGCCTCAACGGCTGCCTCTTTATCGGGGAAGTAATGGTAAAAGAGCGAGCGCGTGCAGCCGGCGCGCTTGGTGATGGCCGAAACCGAGAGACGGGCCGTGCCCTCCTCGGTGCAAGCTTGGCGCACGGCCTCGAGGATCTCCTCGCGACGGCGCTGACCGGCGGATTCCGCAACGGTTCCCGGCATGGCTCCTCCCCTCAAGTCCACAACTGACCGATTACAGTCTTGAATAGTGTTGACACATCGTCAATACTGTTTTTGACAAAGCGTCAATTTTTTTACGCCTGCGGTATTCGCCTGCCACGGGCGTTGTTTCGTGTCTCGTGCGCCTGCTGCTGCGCACGATGCGGTCTGGGAGAGGAGACCCCATGATTGACGAGAAGCTGATTGCTGCGGGCCCTGCCGAAAGCACGGTGCCTGCGGGAGCCACAGCGCCCGAGGGCGGCCCGGGTTATTCCGTGGTGCCGCCCATCGACAAGAACCCGAGCGAGAAGGTGCTGGCGCTCGCCAACATGATCACCGACCGTATTGGGCACAAGGTCACGGCCGAGGACCCGGAGTACTACGGCCTGGCGACCTACGTGACCGACGAGATGGCCGAGATCGCTCTCAAGATGAAGGTGCGCAAGCCCAAGACCCTCGCGCAGATCGCTCGTCTCACGGGCAAGGACCCCGAGCACCTGAGCGAGGTGCTCGCGCAGATGGCCTACATCGGCCTCATCGAGTTCAACTGGGAGAACCCTCAGCACGAGAAGCAGTTTGTGCTTCCACCGTTCGTTCCCGGCTCGGCCGAGTTCTTTAACATGCGCGCCTCGCAGATCGAGGAGAAGCCCGAGGTCGCGCGCATGTTCGAGCGCATGACGCAGCTCTCGCTCGAAAAGATCACCCCCATGGTGCCGCTTGGCGGCGCCGGCATCGGCATGCACGTGATCCCCGTCGAGAAGGCGATCGATGCCGAGCAGCGCTCCGTGAGCGTGGAGCACATCGGCCACTGGCTCGACAAGTACGACGGCAAGTACGCCGCCTCGCCCTGCTCGTGCCGCATGAGCCGTGCGGCGCTCGGCGAGGGTTGCGGCGACGACGTCGAGGACTGGTGCATCGGCGTGGGCGACATGGCCGACTACCTGGTCGAGACCGAGCGCGGCCACTACGTGACGCGCGACGAGGTGCTCGAGATCCTGCAGCGCGCCGAGGACAACGGCTTTGTGCACCAGATCACCAACATCGACGGCGAGAACAAGATCTTTGCCATCTGCAACTGCAACGTGAACATCTGCAATGCCCTGCGCACCTCGCAGCTGTTCAACACGCCCAACATGAGCCGCTCAGCCTACGTTGCAAAGACCGAGGCCGACAAGTGCGTGGCTTGCGGCCGCTGCGTGGAGGTCTGCCCGGCGGGCGCCGTCAAGCTCGGCCAAAAGCTCTGCTCCAAGAGCACGGGCAAGGTTCCGGAGTATCCGCAGCGCGAGCTGCCCGATGCCGTGGCTTGGGGTCCCGAGAAGTGGAGCCCCAACTACCGTAACGACAACCGCGTTGAGAGCTACGACGCCGGTACCGCGCCGTGCAAGACGGCCTGTCCCGCGCATATTGCCGTGCAGGGCTACCTCAAGCTCGCCGCGCAGGGTCGCTACCAGGAGGCGCTCGCCCTCATCAAGCGCGAGAACCCGCTGCCGGCCGTCTGCGGACGCATTTGCAACCGCCGTTGCGAGGACGCCTGCACGCGCGGGCGCATCGACGAGGCCATCGCTATCGATGAGGTCAAGAAGTTCATTGCTCAGCAGGATCTCGACGCGGCCACGCGCTACGTGCCGCCTGTGGTGGCCCCGAGCAACCGCGGCGGCTTTGACCAGAAGATCGCCATCATCGGCGCCGGCCCGGCCGGTCTTTCGTGCGCGTTCTACCTGGCCGAGAAGGGCTACAAGCCCGTGGTGTTCGAGAAGAACACGCGCCCGGGCGGCATGCTCACCTACGGCATTCCGTCCTACAAGCTCGAGAAGGACATCATCGACGCTGAGGTCGAGGTCATTCGCGAGATGGGTGCCGAGTTCCGCTATGGCGTGGAGGTCGGCCGCGACGTGACGCTCGACGAGCTGCGCGAGCAGGGCTTTGCCGCGTTCTATGTGGCGATCGGCTGCCAGGGTGGCCGCTTGGCCGGCATTCCCGGCGAGGACGCCGAGGACGTTACGGTGGCCGTCGACTTCTTGCGCGAGGTGGCCGAGGGCAAGCACTCCGAGCTGCACGGGCGCACGATCGTCGTCGGCGGCGGCAACGTGGCTATCGACGTCGCGCGCGATGCGGCGCGTCTGGGCTCCGAGCACGTCGAGATGTTCTGCCTCGAGAGCGAGGACGAGATGCCCGCGAGCGTGGAGGAGCGCGAAGAGGCATGCGAGGACGGCGTGCATATCAGCTGCGGCTGGGGTCCCAAAGAGGTCCACGTTGACGAGATCGGCAAGGTGCGTGGCATCACGTTCAAGCGCTGCACGCACGTGTTCGACGACGAGGGCCGTTTTGCCCCGGTCTACGACGAGAACGAGACCCGCACGGTCGACGCCGACCGCGTGGTGATGTCCATCGGCCAGTCCATCGTATGGGGCGAGCTCCTTGCCGGCTCCAAGGTCGAGCTTGGGCGCGGCAACGCCGCCGTGGCCGATCCCAAGACCTATCAGACCGCCGAGCCCGACATCTTTGTGGGCGGCGACGTCTACACCGGTCCCAAGTTCGCGATCGATGCCATTGCGGCCGGCCACGAGGCTGCCCTCTCGATCCACCGCTTTGTGCAGCCCAACGCGAGTCTCACCATCGGCCGCAACCAGCGCCACTACGTTGAGCTCAACAAGGACGACGCCGATCTCTCGAGCTACGACACCGCCTCGCGCCAGCAGCCCGCGCACGACCGCGCCCGCGCTAAGGCCGAGCCGTTCCGCGAGTACGTGGCGACCTTTACCGAAGAGCAGGTGCGCGCCGAGACTTCGCGCTGCCTGGGTTGCGGCGCCTCGGTGGTCGACCCGAACAAGTGCATCGGCTGCGGTCTTTGCACCACCAAGTGTGCGTTCGATGCCATTCACCTCAACCGCGATCTGCCGGCGGCGAGCAACATGGTCGCTACCGAAGACAAGCTTAAGAAGATCGGGCCCTACGCGCTCAAGCGTGCCGTCAAGATCAAATTCGGCAAAAAGAAGTAAGTTGCGGCGGCCGGGCCGTGTGTGCCCGGCCCGCACTTGAGCAGTGCGGCTCGGGCGGGTTTCTTTGGGGCGAACGAGTGCTTGTGCGCTCGTCACCTTTGGAAACTCGGCTCGGGCTGTATCCCGTTTGCCCCCCCCTCTCTCGCATGCGGGACCGCTAGTCAGATCGTCAGAAAGGCAAAGATGCACGAGCTGGGAATCGTCTACCACATCATGCGCGAGGTTGAGGACGTTGCGCGCCAAAACAGCATCGCGCGCGTTGCGGGTGTAACCCTGCAGCTCGGCGAGGTCTCGGGCGTGGTGCCCGAGCTTTTGCAGGATGCCTGGCGCTGGTCTGCCGACCGCACGGACGTGTGCGCCGGGGCCGAGCTTGCGATCGAGACCCTGCCGGCGCGCACGCGCTGCAACACCTGCGGTGAGGTTTATGCCACCGTCGAGCACGGGCGCACTTGTCCGGCGTGCCAGAGCGACGATACCGAGCTCGTCTGCGGGCAAGAGATCGCCATCAAAGAGATCGAGGTCTCAGACGAGGCGGGGGAGGGTGCCGACGGGAACGCGGTATCGAGTCCAGCCGGCGCCGTCGACGCTGCCGACCCCGTGGACGCCACGGCCGCTGTCGATCCCGTGGATGCCGCACATCCACTCAGCATCGACTAGCCTCTAGAGGGAGGTCGGTCCCGCGACTCTACTTTCGGAAGCCGCTCGTTCCGGTCGCCGTGGGTGCGGGCAAAGTTCCTTGCAGGGATGATCGCTGCCGATAATGGATGGCAAATTTGCATGACGCCTGCAGCACTGCGGCTCTGCGTTCGGAGGTTTCGCGCCTCGTTTGCCGTGGGCGTTTGGAAAGCTGCCACTCGATGACGATCGCGCAGGGGGGGCGATGGCGGACGGAGTGGCCCTGCCGCACTTTCGCCTAGTGCCGATGCTGCGTATGCCCCACGGCGCATGCGCCGTTCTGCTAGAATACACAACGCGCCTCAGTAGCTCAGGGGATAGAGCACCGCTCTCCTAAAGCGGGTGTCGTACGTTCGAATCGTATCTGGGGCACCATCGACTGTTAAGCGGCCTCTTGCAACTCACGCGAGAGGCCGCTTTTTTTGTTGCGCCTGTCTTGTTGGGCCTCTTTTGGTCTCTTGCTGGAGCCGAGCGCTGTCCGCACGGAGATTTTGAGGCCCGTCAATGCCTTGCGCGTTGGGATTCAGCCATATGCAAGGGCTTCTGCGCGGTTCGAGTGGTCATTGACCGGCGCCCTACGCACCAAACTTCAACTATGGATAGGGTTATAACGAGATGTCCGAGTAGAGACGTCTTTTGGGAAGTTCCGACCTGCGGTTTTAGCCGTAAAAATGCGTTGCTACTCGCCGAGTTCCAGTTAACCCTATGAATAGTTGAAGTTTGTGACGCCGGGCGCGTTTTGCCGCCAAAAACCCGCCTGCGCGTTGGCGCAGGCGGGTTTGCGAGAGAAGCGCCGCGTTTCTGAGCGCCGCGGCATGCGCTTTTGGAATGGAACTAGCTTGTGGTGGTCGTGCTGCTGCTCGTCGTGCTGGACGAGTTCGTCGTGCTCGACGAACTGTCGCTCAGGCGCACGGTGAGCGAGATCGCGGTGCCCTGCTTCTGCTGGCCGCTCGGCGAGATGCCGGTCACGATTGCCGTGGCATACGAGCTTTCGCTGACGGCGTTGCCGCTGGCATCGACGACCTGGCCGCGCTTGAAGCCTTGCGCCTCAAGGGTCGAGAACGCCTTGGTGACGGTCATTCCCTGCACGGACGGGACGGTCGCGGTCTGGGTCTTGGGACCGGTGCAGATGGTGATGGTCACAGTGGAGCCGCTCGTGGCCTTACCGGTCACGTCCTGGCTGATGACGTAGCCCTCGTCCACGGTGTCGCTCGTGTCCTCGGCATAGGCCACTTTAAAGCCCGCGTTGGAGAGCGTGTTGGTGGCGTCGGTCTTGGACTGGCCGACCACGCCGGGCACGGTCGCGGTATCGGGGCCCTTGGAGACCTTGTACTGGATCGTGGAACCCTTCTCGACCTCCTTGCCGGCCTCAGTGCCCTGCTCAAAGACCTTGCCCTCGTCGGCGTCGTTGTTCTCCTCGGTGGCGCTGCCCTTGAGACCCACGGCGGCGAGCGCGGCCTCGGCCTCGTCCTTGGTCTTGCCCACGAGCGCGGGGACCTCGACCTTCTCGGCGGGCTTCTCGCCCTTGGAGATGACGATGTTCACCTTGGTACCCTCGGGCTTTTCGGTGCCGGCGTCGGGGTTCTGCTCGCAGACCTCGCCCGAGTCGTAATCGCTGTTGTACGACTGCGTGACGGTGCCGATCTCGAGCCCGGCGTCCTCGAGTGCGCTGATGGCGCTCTGCTGGTCCTTGCCGAGCACGTCGGGAACGGTCACGGTGCTGCCGCCAAAGGCGCCGAGCGCAAAGGCCACGGCGACACCGATGATTGCGATGGCGGCGATGACGGCGGCGACGATCTTGCCCTTGCCGCCCTTCTTCTCCTTGTCCTTGCCGTAGGACTTGTCGTTGCCCGCGGCGGAGCTGCGCTGCGTGTTGCCGATGGAGTTGACCGGGCGCACCATGGCGCGGGTCTCGCTCG
>CAVDZW010000063.1:0-8557 GCA_963613305.1 bacterium
GCGGGCAGCATTCTTGCGGGAGGGACCGCGCCCGGACCCTCGCTTGGAGCGCTTGCCCCCCATCGGCGCGACCGGACGGTAGCGCTCGCCCGTGCGCACGCCCGATCGAGTGGACGCAAAGCGGGCGCCGGCGTTTTGAGAGGCGGAAGCCGACCCACGACGAGACGCGGGCCGAGCGGCTCTAGAAACCGAGGAACTTGACTTCCGGTTGGAGCTCAACGCCATATGCTTCCTTAACCTTTGAACGAACGTGCTGGATGACACGCACCACGTCGGTGGCGGATGCCGTCCCCTTGTTGACGATAAAGTTAGCGTGGACCGGCGACACCTCGGCCCCGCCGATGCAAAAACCCTTCAAACCACAGTCGTCGATGAGTTTGCCGACGCTCGCGTCGGGCGGGTTCCTGAACACCGACCCGCACGAGGCCACCCCGAGCGGCTGTGTGCGCTTGCGCGCGGTGAGCAGGCGCTCCATCTTGTTGCGCACAACGGATTTTTCGGCCGGGGCGAGTTCAAGCACGACCTCGAGCACGATCTCGTTCTTGGGAATCCCGCTCTCGCGGTAGCCCCAGTACACGTCCTCGTGACCGTAGTGCTTAAGACCCTCACCCGGGCAGAACGTGAGGATGTCGCGCACGCGCGAGCCGATCCACTCGTCGCGCGTACCGGCGTTCATCGACACGGCGCCGCCGACAGTGCCGGGGATTCCCACCGCAAACTCAAGCCCCGAGAGACTCTTTGAGAGCGCCTCGTTGACCACGCGCGCGAGCATCGCCCCGGCGCCGACGGTCATCGTGCAGCCGTCGTCCGAGACGACCGTGCGCTGGAACTCGCGCCCGAGCGTGACGACCGCACCGCGGTAGCCGGCATCGGCAACGAGCAGGTTGGACCCCTTGCCGAGCACGACCCAGGGGACCTCCTCGCGCGTGAGCACGCCGATAGCCCGCTTGAGAGCGTGGTAGCTATGGCAGGTCACGAAGAGGTCGGCGCGCCCGCCGATGCGGTACGTGGTGTGGCGGGCGAGCTTCTCGGACTCGGCGACGTCAGTGTCGACCATGCCCGAGAGCGCCATGACGGCGTTGAAGAGACCCATGGGAGGCTAGCCCTGGACCTGTGCGTTCTTGTACTCGATGAACTCGGGGCCCGCCGTGGTGACGTCGCCCGCGCCCATGGTGATGAGGATGTCGCCCTCCTCGGCCATGCGGTCGAGCTCGCGGTTGAGCTCCACACGGCTCGCGCAGTAAACGACCTCTTTTTCGGGATACATCGCCTGCACCGTGTCGGCGAGCATCTTGGACGTGACACCCGGGATGGGCATCTCGCCGGCCGAGAACACGTCGATGAGCAGAATCTTGTCGGCGTCAGCGAAGGCGCGGGCAAAATCCTCGGCGAGCGCCTGGAGACGGCTGTAGCGATGCGGCTGGAACACGACGTCGACATGCTTGTAGCCGAGCGACTTGGCCGCCTGGAGCGTGGCGCGCACCTCAGTGGGATGGTGGCCGTAATCGTCGATGACAGTCACGCCTGCCACGTCGCCCACGTGGGTAAAGCGACGGCGCACACCGTCAAAGCTCGAGAGAGCGCGCGCGGCGGCGTCCATATCGAGCCCGAGCACATGGGCCACGGTAAGCACCGCGGTGGCGTTGAGCATGTTGTGGCGGCCGGGGTTACTCTTGATATCGACGGTGTACTCGGAACCGTCGGCAAAACGAACGGTGAACTCGCTCTGGATACCCTCGGTCTCGGGATGCACGCAGGTGACATCGCACGCCTCATCGAAGCCGTAGCTCAGAACGGGGCGACCCGTTCCGCGCGCGAGGTCCACGAGATGCGGGTTCTCGCCGCAGATGATGATCTGGCCGTCCTCGCCCACGAGGCTCATGAACTTGACGAAGGTGTCCTCGATCTCCTCGATACCCGAGTAATGGTCGAGATGGTCGGCCTCGATGTTGGTGACGACCACGACGTTGGGGTCGAGATAGAGGAAGGAGCTATCGGACTCGTCGGCCTCGGCAACGAAGTACTCGCCCGAGCCGTTGCGGCCGTTGGTGTCGTAGCCCTCGACGATGCCGCCGATGAGGAAGCTCGGATCGAGCCCCATACGGTCGAGCATGGTGGCGCACATGGAGGACGTGGTGGTCTTGCCGTGCGTACCGGCGACGGCGACGGTGGTGTGGCCGTGACCGAGGGCCGAGAGCATCTTGGCACGCGGCCAGACGGGGATACCGAGCTCGCGAGCGCGGATGAGCTCGGGGTTGGACTCGGGAATGGCCGTGGAGACCACGACGACATCGGGCTCAACGGCATCGATCGTGGCGGCCTCATGGCCGATATGGATATCGACGCCCGCGCGCTGGAGCTGACGGCAGTAGCGCGAGGTTTTGAGGTCGGAACCGGAGACCCGGTAGCCGCGCTCATGTAGCACGAGCGCGATACCGCTCATGCCCGCGCCGCCGATACCGATAAAGTGCGCGCTCTCGAATGCGGGCGCGCCCGGTACGCTCGAAGATCCAGCCATGCTCAAACCTCAATCAGTCAGATGGATGCAAAACCGTCTAACTGTACCGCAAACCTATGTGCAAGATGCGAACGGGGGCAAACGGCTAGCAGAGCGAGAGAACCTCGTCGGCGAGCGCTGCGGCGGCACGGTCCTGGCCAAGTCCCTCGGCAGCGCCGCGCATGCGCTCGCGACGTACCGGATCCTGCACAAGCGAGAGCAGCTCGGACTCAAACCCCTCGCTGGTGAGTTCGTCGTCCTTGAAGAGGACGGCCGCGCTCGCGTCGGTGAGAAAGCGCGCGTTGGTGGTCTGGTGGTCGGCCGTGGCAAACGGGTACGGCACGAGCACGGAAGGCACGGCCAGAGCCGCGATCTCAGCCACCGAAGAGGCGCCGGAACGAGAGAGCACAAGGTCGGAAGCCGCGAGCATGTCGCCCATGTTCTCGATGTAGGGGCAAAGGCGGTAGCGCTCGGACGCCTTTTCGTCGAGAGCGAGAGCGGCGGCCGTCTCGTCAAAGCCGTCAGCACCCGTGGAGTGCACCACATAGAGGTTGTCGATAGCGAGCAGGCGGTCGCGCAGGCGGACCATCTCCTCGTTAATGTGCTGAGCGCCGAGCGAGCCGCCAAAGACGAGCAGGAGCGTGGCGTCGGCAGGGATTCCGAGAGCTGCGCGGCCGCGCTCGCGATCGCCCGCAAGGATGCTCTTGCGCACCGGGTTGCCCGTAAGGCGCACGTGAGCAGGGTCGTTCTCGCGCTTGAACGCGTCCTCGGCGGCGGGCACCGAGATGCACACGCGCGCGGCGTGGGCGCTCATCATCTTGTTGGCAAGCCCCGGGACGGAATTCTGTTCATGCAGCAGATAGGGAACGCGCGCGCCGCGGCACCAGTTGAGGAGCGGGACCTCCACGTAGGCGCCGAAACCGATGGCGACATCGGGGCGCCCGGTCTCGGCAAAATGGCGCGCAAGACGGCTCTGCGCGCGGCGGACGCGCCAGAGCGCGGTCCAGGGGCGCGCGCGATCAAGGCCCGTCACCGTGATCGGCACGAGCTCAAAGCCGGCCTCGGGAACGAGCCTGCCCTCGAGCTTGTGCTCCTGGCCGACGAACACCACACGGCAGCCGCGGTCGCGCAGCTCCTCGGCAAGAGCGAGCGCCGGGTTGATATGGCCGGCGGTGCCACCGGCGGCGATGCAGACGGTACGGGTCTCGGACATGCTAGAGGTCCCTTTCTCGATGCGTGCGTGCGTTGACGGGCGTAAGCGGCCTGGGTGTGCGGGCAGAGCTGGAAGATGAGTCGACACGGCCGGTGCGCGACGTGTGCGAGGCGCCGGCGCTCGCCGGGCCACGGTCGTTGCGCGGTACGTGAGCGGTATCGGCGCCGGTGCCGCCGCGGTCGGCACGATACGCGGTGCGGTCGGCCTCGGCGCGGCCTGGGCCCGACGCCTGCCGCGATGCGGCGCCGTCGACCACACTGAAGCCCGAGGAAGCAGCGGACCTCCGCTCGGAGCGCGCATGGACCTCCCCTGCCGTGCTCTCATCGTACACCGCGAAGCTCTGCGAGCGGCGCTCGCTGCGCGCAGCGTGCCCCGCCTCGATGGATACGCGAATCACAAGGCCCGCAAGCAAAAGGCAGGTGACGATCGACGAGCCGCCGTAGGAAATGAAGGGCAGGGGCTTGCCCGTCATGGGGAGGGCGCCGATGATACCGAGTGCGTTCACAAAGAACTGCGTGGCCAAAAGCGTCGAAGCGCCGGTTGCGATCAGGCGGTCGCGCTTGTTCTGAGCGCGCGCGGCAACGTAAAAGCCCGAGATGACAAGCCCGGCAAAGACGGCAAACAGGATGATGAGCCCAAAGAGGCCGATCTCCTCACCGATGATGGCAAGGATGTAGTCGTTGTGGGCCTCGGGCAAAAAGCTGTACTTCATGGTGGAGCCGCCCACGCCGCGGCCGAAGAGACCGCCCGAAGCGAACGCCATAATGGCGACGACGGCCTGGTAGCCGCTACCGTACTCATCCCTCCAGGGGTCGAGCGAAACGAGGATACGCGCGATGCGGTACGGCGCGGCAAGGGCGAGCGCACCGCCCGCGACCACGAGGACAACGATCACGATCACCAGGTAGTGCACCGGCATGTCGCTCGTGAATGCCATGGCGAAAAGCGTGAACAGCATGATGGCGGTGGTGCCGTAGTCGGGCTGCACGAGCACGAGCACGATAGCCGCCGCAAGCAGCAAAAGAAGAGCGACCAGGTTGGCTTTGGGCACGGCACGCGCAGGGAACGTCTCGTGCAGGAGCTTGGCACCGGCAAGGATCACGAACGGCTTAAGGAACTCAGACGGCTGAAACTGAAACAGACCGCCGACATCGATCCATCGTTGGGCGCCACGGCTCGCCACGCCCATAAGCGTTACGCCAATGAGCAAAAGCAGGATGGCGCCGAGGCCGATGTAGAGAGCGCGCCCGTCGGTTATCGTTTTCCACGCGGGCCAATACGAAAACAGAACGAGAAGCCCGGTGCCAAAGGCGGCAAAGATGATCTGGCGGATGAGGAAATAGCGCGAATCGCCATAGGTCTTGAGCGCCTCGGCACTCGAGGCCGAATAGATCATGACGATGCCGAAGGTCACGAGGGCAAAGAGGCAGGTGCAGAACACCAGGCGTGGGCGCATGATGCGCGCCGGCACCCCCGCGATAAATGAGCCGCTCCACCACGAATGGTTGGGTGCCTTTTCCCTCATCCGACGACGCGGAGCCTCGGCCGGCTCCCGCCGCGCGGAAGTCGCGCGCGACGGCGCTCGCCTCTCCTCCACGCTCTCTACTCCCCGTCCTCGAGCGAACGGAGCTCCTCGAGATAAGCCTTGAACGCGCGACCGCGCTCCTCAAAGCCCGAGAACTCATCGAACGACGAGCAGGCGGGCGAGAGCAACACGACGTCGCCACGACTGGCGAGCGAGCGCGCGACATCGACCGCGTCGCGCAGGTCCTCGGCCTCGGCGATATCGACGCGCGTATCCTCGCACGCCGTGTCCATGGCCTCCATAAAGCGCTTGCGCGCCTCGCCGAAGCAGACGACCGCGCGAGCGCTCGTCATAACGGTGCGCGCAAAGTCCTCGAGGGGCGTGCCCTTGTCGTGACCGCCGAGCAGGAGCACCACATCGTCGTCGGGAAACGCCAGGAGCGCCTTCTCGACAGCATCGGTGTTGGTCGCCTTGGAATCGTTGTAGTAGCGCACGCCGGCGATCGTCCCGCAGGGCTCAACGCGGTGCTCGAGCGGCATGAAGTCCTTGAGCCCCGCGCGGACGCCGGCAGCATCGGCACCGGCAGCGAGGGCGGCGGTGGAGGCGCAGAGCGCGTTGATGACGTTGTGGTGTCCGCAGATGTTGAGTTCATCGGCCCGGACGAGCTCCGTCTCGACGCCCACGAGGCGCACGACGAGCATGCCTTCGCGCACAAAGGCGGCATCCGGCGTTCCCGCATCGGAAAATGCCACGCGGCAGATGCGGCAGCCCACGCGCTCGATCTCGTCCATGACCTCGGCGATGCCCTCGTCCTCGGCGTCGACGACGGCAAGGTCGTCTTGGCCCATTTTGGCAAAGAGCTTGGTCTTGGCGAGGGCGTAATTGCGGTGGCTCCGGTGCCACGCAAGGTGGTCGGGTGTGATGTTGAGGAGAATACCGACGTGCGGATGAAGCTCAGAGGTGGTGGCGAGCTGGTAGCTCGAGAGCTCGGCGACAAACCACTCCCCCGCCGCACGGGCGTCGACGCGCGCGATGGGCGGCTCGCCGATGTTGCCGACAGCCGAGGACGCCATGCCCGACGCGCAGAGCAGGTGGTCGGCAAGCGCCGTCGTGGTCGTCTTGCCGTTTGTACCGGTGATGCCGATCCAACGCTTAGGCGAGAGACGGTAGGAGAACTCGGGCTCGCCCATGATCTGGGTTGCATGCGCGCGGCCCGCCGCATAGAAATCGGAGAACTCGGAGATGCCGGGGCTCGACACGCAGACGTCAAAGGTGCCCGCGATATCCTCGGTACCGAAGACGAAGGACACGCCCTCGCGCTCAAGCGCGCGTGTGGCATCGGTCGCGCGGGAGGAGGCGCCGCCCACGACGGTAACGCGCGTCACGCGCTCGCCGAGATGCGCGCTCGCCCAGCGGACGATATCGAGGCCCGATTTGCCCGCGCCCAAGACGAGCAGGCTGAATGCTTGCGGAAGCGACATCAGAAGATCACTATCCCAACTGGAAGAACATGGCGAGACCGAGGGCGCCGAACGCGGCGGAGATGATCCAAAAACGGATAACCACCTTGGTCTCGGCCCAGCCCTTCTTCTCAAAATGATGATGGAGCGGCGCCATGAGGAACACGCGCTTGCCCGTGGCCTTGAAACTCGCCACCTGGATCATGACCGAGAGGGTCTCGGCGATGAAGAGGCCACCGATCACGAGCGAGACGATCTCGGTGTTGATCATGACGGCCGTGCAGGCGAGCGCGGCGCCGAGCGCGAGCGAGCCAGTGTCGCCCATGAAGATGCTCGCCGGGTAGAAGTTGAACCACAAAAACCCGATGCAGGCCCCGGCAAAGGACATGCAGAAGATCGAGAGATTGAGATCGTGGTGCATATAGGCCATGGCGGCCATGACCAGAAGCGAGATCATCGAGGTGCCACCCGCAAGGCCGTCGAGGCCGTCGGTGAGGTTGACGGCGTTGGAGAGGCCGGCGATGAGCAGCCACGTGAACACGAGGTAGAGCCAGGGAATGGTGTACGTGGAACCGCCGAGATCGAGCTCGGTCGAGAGCACGCTGAGGTCGACGGCAAAACCGCCCGGAAAGCGCACCTCGGCAGGGACATCGCACCAGTTGACCGCGAGCAGCGTGAAGACGACGCAGATGAGCGTGAGGCCGATCATCTTCGCCGTGGGCGTAAGGCCGAGAGAGCGGCCATGCGTAACGGAGGTGAGGTCGTCGATGAGGCCGAGCACGCCGGTGGCGAGCGTGGCCACGAGCACGAGCAGAAGCTCGCAGGTGAGCTTGCCCATGACGATGCAGGTGAGGGTTACCGAGACGAGGATGACCACACCGCCCATGGTCGGCGTTCCCTGCTTGACGAGATGGCGCTTGGGACCGTCGGCACGGACCTGCTGGCCGATGCCCTCGACCTTGAGGAGCCTGATCCAGAGCGGCATGAGGACCATGCAGATGATAGCCGCGATGAAGAGGCCGAGAAACGCCTGGTACGTGGGATACGAAGGATTGCCGAGCATTTAGCACACACCCTCAACGAAACGATCGAGTTCAACGAAGCGCGAGCCCTTGGCAAGGGCGAGGTCCCCCGCCTGGAGCACGGGAGAGAGCGTGTCGAGCGCCTCCTGCCAGTCGGCGACGACGATCACGCGGTCCTCGTCGGCTCCCATGAGCACGGCAGCCTGGGCCATGACGCGTGCGTTCTCGCCGCCCACGAAGGCGACGAAGTCGAGCTTCTTGGCGGCCGCATAGGCGCCGACGAGCGCGTGCAGTCGCTCCGCCTCGTCGCCGAGCTCGCCCATCTCGCCGAGCACCGCCACGCGCGAGGCCTCGCACGGAAGCGAGCAGAGCAGGTCGAGGCCGGCAGCCATGGACTCGGGGGCGGCATTGTAGGTGTCGTCGATCACGCGCGCGCCGCAGGCGGCACGGCGGATCTCCTGACGACGGCCGGTAACGCTCAGGTCGCCGAAGACTGCAGCGATCGCCTCACCCGTGACGCCGAGCAAATGCGCGATCGCCGCCGCGTAGACCGCGTTCGGCACGGCCTGCGCACCCATGATGGAAAGCTTGACGGGGATGCGCTCGGACTCGCTAAGGACCAGCGTGAACTCCGGGCAGCCGTCCTCGGCGAGCACGATGTTCTCGGCACGCACGGCATCGGCCTCAGCAAGGCCCGCAAAGAGCACGTCGACCCCAGCCGGCGCAGCAAAGTTTTCGCAGATAAAGGAAGAGAAGTCGTCCTCGGCCGCAAGCACGAGGCGCGACGGGCGCACGGTGCTCGCGGTGGCGGTCATGCCGGCAAGGATCTCGGCCTTGGCA
>CAVDZW010000063.1:8567-10231 GCA_963613305.1 bacterium
CGCGGCTGCCGAGGATACCGACGTGCGAGGTGCCAACCTTGGTGATGACGGAGATGTCGGGACGCGCGCAGGCACTCAGGCGCTCGATCTCGTGCAGGTGGTTCATGCCCATCTCGAGCACGAGCATCTGGGTGTCGACAGGCGCCTCGAGGATGGTCAGCGGCATGCCGATGAGGTTGTTGAGATTGCCGCGCGTGGCGTGCACGCGGTAGCGCGTTGCGAGCAGGGCGCAGAGCACGTCCTTGGTGGTCGTCTTGCCGATGGAGCCCGTGATGCCGATGACCCTGACGGCGAGCTTTGTGCGGTACCACGAGGCAAGGCGCAGCAAAAACTCGGTCGCGTCGTCGACGACCGCGACCGTGGCGTCGCGCTCAACAGCCGCAGCAACAACGTCCTCAGCGGGCTCGCGGGTCATTACCACAGCTCCCGCACCCGCCTCGAGCGCGGCGAGCGCGAAGTCGTTGCCGTCGACGCGCTCGCCCGGGAACGCGACGAACAGGCCATCGGCCGAAACCTTGCGCGAATCGATGACGCAGCCGCGGCACGTGCGCTGGGGCACGCCCGCGACGAGGCGCGCGCCGGTCACCTCGACCAGCTGCCCTGCGGTTATCTCTACCATGGACGGAACCTCCGTGAGCTTCTCGTATGCAGCCGACTATTGTAGCCGACCGCACGCGGCCGGTGGTGCAGGCGCTGTGATTTGGGCCCTGCGGCAGCGCGGGCGAGCCGCTGACGCCGCACACGCGGCAAGCGCCCGCGCCTCGACCGGGCCCCAACCAAGCCGATGCGCGGCAAAACCAAGCGTCCGCGCGCCACAGACCCCTACGAGCTCGGCTCGATTCCGAGCACGTCGAGCGTGCGCGTCATGATGGTCTTGAACGCGGGCAGTGCCGCACTCGAGAGATGCGGAACGTCGTCGAGCATGACGTAAACGAGCGCGTGGGGCGAGGCTGCAGGGGCAAAGCCCAAAAACGATGCCATGTAACTGTTCTCCTGATAGCCGCCATCCTCCGAGGCCCGCTCGGCGGTGCCCGTCTTGCCCGCGACCGTGTAGCCGGTGATGGCCGCGCCCTCACCGGTGCCCGAGCTCACCACGTCCTCCATCATGGAGGTGAGCTTTTGGGCGGCCGCCTCGCTCATCACACGCTTTTCGGTGGAGGCCCAGTCGGCCTCCTTGCCTTTTTTGGACTTAAGGAAGTGCGGGGTGAGTGCGATGCCGCCGTTCGCGATCGACGAGACCGCGCGGAGCGTCTCGACCGGAGGCATGGAGAGCGACTGGCCAAACGACATCGAGCCCACGCTCGCGCCGTCGTACTCGCTGCGCTTTTTGACGATGCCCGTGCCCTCGCCCGGAAAATCGATGCCCGTCTTGGAGCCGATGCCGAAGTTCTTGATGACGCCCTTGTCAAAGAGCTTGGCGCCCATCTTTTCGCCCACGAGCGCCATGCCCGTATTCGAGGAGCGACGAATGATCTCGCGGACCGTCATGGTCATGGCATAGGAGCGGCCGTCGGAGTCGCCGACCATGTCGTCGCCGACCTTGACCTTGGCCGGCACGTCAAAGGTCGTGTCCTCGTCGATCACGCCGGCGTCGATGCCGCCCGCCACCACGAGGGTCTTAAAAACCGAGCCGGGTTCGTAGGAATCCGTCACGAGACGAAGAT
>CAVDZW010000064.1:0-3433 GCA_963613305.1 bacterium
GCGTCGCGGCACCATGATCACCTTCCGCGAGCTGGTGGACGAGGTCGGCGCCGATGCCGCACGCTACACGCTCATCTCGCGCTCGAGCAACCAGGAGATCGACTTCGATATCGAGAAGGTTAAGGCCAGGACGCAGGACAATCCCGTCTACTACGTGCAGTATGCTCATGCGCGCATCTGCTCGATCCTGCGCCGCGCCGCGGGCGTCACGACCGAGGAGGCCGCCGAGCTCGGCATGAAGACCGTGGCCGAGCGCGCTATCGGCGAGAACGTCGACTATGCGCTCCTTACCGACCCCACCGAGCTTGCCCTTTCGCGCAAGCTGAGCGAGCTCTCGGATCTCATCGCCGGCTGCGCCCGCGATCGCGCGCCGTTCCGCCTCACGCACTTTGCCGAGGAGCTCGCCGGCGACTTCCATAGCTTCTATGCCGCCTGCCAGGTGCTCCCGAGCGAGGGGCGCCCGGTCGATGCCGAGCTTTCCCGTGCGCGCCTTGCCGCCTGCGATGCCGTGCGCTCCACGCTTGCGCTCGTGCTCTCGCTCATCGGCGTTTCGGCTCCGCAGCAGATGTAAGGTCGCCTTTGTTCGGTAAGCCAGCTAAGTGGCTTACTGCGCCTTAGCCCGTTTCGGCAGCTTGCCGGAGCGGGCTTTTTTGTGCCATGCCGAACCTCAGAGCGTCCTTATTTTTGAATGGTTCTTGAGCATATGTGGTACAGTAGCCCTGCGCTTGTGAGCGCAATCCCTTAACAGCTTAATCAGCCCGGGTGTATCCGGGACATATTGTGCAGATCGCCTCGGGTGAGGCAGACGTCTTACGGGCGTTGTCCCGAGGCCAAAACAGAAAGATGAGAGCACAGTGGCTGAACAACAGCAAGATGAATTGAATTTTGACGTTTCCGCCGCGAACGAGGCGCCCGCCGAGGAGAAGCCGGCCAAAAAGCCCGCTACGCGCACGCGCCGCCGCAAGGCCGCAGGCGCATCCGAGGCATCCGAGTCCGCACCGGCTGCTGATGCCGAGGGCGCGGACGGTGCCAAGGAGGCTCCTGCACCCAAGAAGCGTGCGATCCGCAAGCCGCGTTCGAAGAAGGCCGAGCCCGTGGCCGCACCGGAGGCTCCTGTATCCGACGAGATAGCCCAGGCGCGCGCCCTTGCGCAGATCAGCCAGGCTGCCGTCGCGCGTCGCGAGCGTGCCCGCGCCGAGGCTGCGGCCGAGACGGTCGCCGAGGGCGGAGCGGCTGCGGCCGACGAGGCTCCCGCACCTAAGAAGCGCGCGACCCGCAAGACCCGCGCCAAGAAGGCTGAGGCTGCGGCAGATGCGCCGGCGATCGATGCCACGGATGCAAATGCGACCGCAGCTCCCGCCGATACTGCGGATGAGGCCCCGCGCCCGCGCCGCCGCCGCGCCGCCAAGAGCGATAGCGAGCCTGCTGCCGAGGATGCCCCTGCAGCTCAGGGCGCCGATGCGGCTTCGACAGATGCGTCCGGCGATTCTGCGGAGCCCGCTAAGCAGGACATGCGCCCCGGCCGCCGTCGCCGCGCCGAGGCCGAGAAGGCCGCGGCTGAGGGTGAGGCTGACAAGCCCCAGGATGCAAAGGCCGCTGCTAAGGGCGATGCCGCCGAGGGCGAGGAGGGCGGCAACCGCCGTCGCAACCGCGACCGCCGCAACGGCAACGACCGCAGCGATCGCAACAACAACGATCGCAACGGCAACAACAACGACCGCAACGGTCGCAACAACAAGCGCGACCGCAAGAACCGCAACAACCGCTTTAACGTTCCCAACGAGCCCACGCTCACGCGCGACGAGCTCTCGGCCATGAAGGTCGCCGAGCTCCGCGAGAAGGGCAAGGAGCTCGACCTCGACGTTGCCGGCAAAAAGAAAGCCGACCTCATCGAAGAGATTTATCTCACCGCTGCCCGCCTTGAGGGCTTCCGCGAGATCGAGGGCATCCTCGACCTCGCCAACGACGGCCATGGCTACATTCGCGCTCACGGCTACATGCCGAGCCGCGATGACGCCTTTGTGCCTGCCAACCTTGTGCGCGGTGCTCGCCTGCGCGCCGGCGACCTGATCGCGGGCACCCTGCGTCCCTCGCGCGCGAACGACAAGTTCCCGGGTCTCGCTAAGATCAAGACCGTGAACGGCCTCGATCCCGAGGAGATTCGCCGTCGTCCCAAGTTCAACGAGCTCACGCCGATCTATCCCAACGAGCCCCTCAAGATGGAGCACGGCAAGGATTCCATCACCGGGCGCGCCATCGACATCGTGAGCCCGATCGGCAAGGGCCAGCGCGGCCTCATCGTCTCGCCGCCCAAGGCCGGCAAGACCACGATCCTCAAGAAGATCTGCCAGTCCATCTCGGTAAACAATCCCGAGGTGCATCTCATCTGCCTGCTCGTTGACGAGCGCCCCGAGGAGGTCACCGACATGGAGCGCTCCATCAAGGGCGACGTCGTGGCCTCGACCTTCGATATGCCGGCCGATAACCACACGCGCGTCTCTGAGCTCGTGATCGAGCGCGCCAAGCGCATCGTCGAGATGGGTGGCGACGTCGTGGTGGTGCTTGATTCCATCACCCGCCTTGCCCGCGCCTATAACCTGGCCGCGCCCGCCTCGGGCCGCATTCTCTCGGGCGGTGTCGATTCCGCCGCGCTCTACCCGCCCAAAAAGTTCCTGGGCGCTGCGCGCAACATCGAGAACGGCGGCTCGCTCACCATCCTGGCATCTGCGCTCGTCGAGACCGGCTCCAAGATGGACGAGGTCATTTTTGAGGAGTTCAAGGGCACCGGCAACATGGAGCTCAAGCTCGATCGCGACCTGGCCGATCGCCGTATCTTCCCGGCCATCGACCCGGTGGCTTCCGGTACGCGCAACGAGGACCTGCTGGTCGACGAGTCCATGCGTCCGTTCGTGTGGGGTATCCGCCGTATTCTCGCCAACATGAACAACACGGAGCGCGCGGCGGCCTCGTTCATCAAGGGCCTTAAGAACACCGACACCAACCAGGAGTTCCTGATCCGCACGGCCAAGAAGGCGCAGGACGTTTAGGCCTGATCTGCTTTAGCGCCTGTAAAGCTGCGATTCGCCCGGCTTCCGCCTTTGCGCGGGGCCGGGTTTTTTGTGGCGTGCACGCAGGTCCCGGGGCAAAGGCGTGGTCTTTCCGTCAAAGCACAGGAGTGGGCGCGCGGGCATGCGAGAATAGCAGCGTTTGTTTGCAAGACCCCGACCCTGTGGAGTGATCATGGCGGAGTTCATTTACCAGATGTACCAGGCGCGCAAGGCGCATGGCGAGAAAGTCATCCTCGACGACGTGACCCTGAGCTTTTACCCGGGCGCCAAGATCGGCGTCGTGGGCCCCAACGGCATGGGCAAGTCCACGCTGCTCAAGATCATGGCCGGCAAGGAAGAGGTCACCAACGGCGACGCCCGCCTCA
>CAVDZW010000065.1:0-3935 GCA_963613305.1 bacterium
TCCAGCCCGGCGGTTCCATCCGCGACGAGGAGTCCATCCAGGCCTGCGACGAGCACGGCATCGCGATGGTGATGACCAACACTCGCCACTTCCGCCACTAACGCGGCTTCCTCCAGCACCCGACCTTGCCCCTCAAACCGTCGCTTGCGTACCTTAAGTACGCGGCGCTCCTCTTTCGGGGCAATCTCGGGCACCAGGAAAACCCTCGCCGACCTGCAGGCTCGTTGCTAGCCTCATGAGGTAATCTCGGTCATTGGAGAAGCCCGCATCGGTTGTTCGGTTTGATCGTTTATAGCGACCTTGCGGGATGCGGGGTCGCACCGCCCTGTTGGGTACAATAGGCGGGCGCCGGCGGATTGGTCCGCCCGGGCGCCCGCCTTTGTATTCGAAAGAGGTCTTTTTATGGCTGATGAGCAGCTGTTTTCCAATCCCGACGACGAGCGTGCCTACGAGGACTTTGTGGCCAACCAGGAGTCGCCCGAGAACTTTGAGCTCGCAACGCCGGCACTCATCTGCCGTTGGCGTATGTCCAAGAAAAAGGTGCCGATGCTCAACCGGCACATCCGCGCGCTCAGCCAGCGTCGGGTGAACGGCGAGCCGCTCACGACCAACATGCTCAGCTGGGCAAAGCAGCATGTGGAGTGGTCGCTCGAGGTGGGCGTCTACGACGACGTCAACGGCGTGCTCATGCTGGTGATCGATGTCAACGGCAACGCCGCCATGACGGTTGGTGCCTTCGAGCCGCTCGCCGACACAACGCTCGCGGCTCTGCGCGCCCGCGCTGAGGAGGCCCGCTCCGAGCAGTCCGAGACCGGTGTCGCCCCCGAGGTCCTCTGCCGGGTTGACGGCAATACCCTTTACGTTGGCGCCTCTGCCGAGGAGAATCTCTGCGGCTCCCTCACCCTGATCGAGCAACTCGCCGAAGTCCGCGGCTATCAGATCGAGCGCACTGCCGATCTTTCGCAAGCAAACGACGTCCCCGGCGCCTACTTCCTCGTCTCCGACGAACACGGCGTGGTCAGCGCTTCCGATAACGCGGAGACCCCCGAGAACGCCGACAACCGCACCGTCGCCGAATTCCTCGCAGAAGGCCTAGCAAAACTCTTCAAGTAGCAACAGCGCATCAAAGCTCCGCAGCGATGCACGTAAAGAAGAAAGCTCCAGTAGAGAGATCCTCACTCTCAACTGGAGCTTTCCTTTTAAACAAGCCCTTGCAGCCCACGTTTATGTTCTCAAAACCCCAGAGACGCCTCAACCAACTATCTCTATCGAAGCAGAAAGAGCTTCAACCAGATATCCTGACCCTCCCCAGACAACCTCGCCGCCAAGTAAGATCTCCTCGCATCAGCCCCCGGGAAGGGCGCCCCCTCCGCGGACATTCCGCAGTGCAGAAGGCCCCCTTTGCCAAACGCCCGAAGGGCGAGGCAAAGGGGGCCTTCTAAAGCGCGAGGACGTCCGCGGAGGGGGCGCCCTTCCCGGGGGCGTGCGTCAATCCGATTACTTGACGACGAGGATGTCGCACTCCGTATTGCGCAGCAGGAACGTCGAGATCGAGCCGAGCAGCGCGTACTTGATGCTCGAGAGGCCGCGGGCGCCGCAGAGCACGAGGTCGGGCTTGACGACATCGAGCATCTCGTCTTTGAGGGTCTCGCGAATGCGGCCGGAGCGAATGATGACCTCGACCTCGGGGATGTCGGGGTTAGCCTTGGCCTCGGCAACCTGCCCCTCAATGGACTTGGAGAAGGCCTCCTCGAGCCCGTTGATGAGGTCGACGGGGTAGGAACCGGCGCTCTCGAGCGCGGTCGAGTCGATCACGTGGCCGATGACGAGCTTGGCGCCGTTGTTGGCCGCGACCTTGATGGCGCGTGCGAGTACGAAATCCTGCTGGTCGGTGCCGTCAAGCGAGACGAAAACTGTCTTGTAACCTTCGTTCATGGTTTCCTCCTTCTTCTTCGCCCGAATACGCGGGCGACAATTTGCTCAGGCGGACGAAACGCTTTAGCGAAACGCTTTACCTTGCTCGAGTTATACCCAGACCTGTCATATATGCCTAACTGATTCTGTGAATGGCAGCGCTTTTTTGCGCGGCCCCGGCGCGGGCGCAAGGCCCCGCGTGATAATGGAGCGTGCTGTAAAAATTCCGTTTGGAGGCATTTTGGACATTATCGAGCTGTTCAAATCGGCGTTCATGGGAATCGTCGAGGGCATCACCGAGTGGCTGCCCATCTCGTCGACCGGCCACATGATCCTCGTGGACGAGTTCGTGAAGATGAACGTCTCCGAGACGTTCTGGAACATGTTCCTCGTGGTCATTCAGCTCGGCGCCATCCTCGCCGTCTGTGTGCTGTTCTTCCATGAGCTCAATCCGTTTGCGCCGAGCAAAGGGGCTGAGGGCCGTCGCGACACCTGGAAGCTTTGGGGCAAGATCGTGCTCGGCTGCATCCCGGCCGCGGCCATCGGCCTGCCGCTCAACGACTGGATGGAGGAGCACTTCTACAACGCTCCCGTGGTCGCGCTCGCGCTCATTGTCTACGGCGTGCTCTTTATCGTTATCGAGACGCGCCGCGCCAACCGCCTTGCCGAGGGCGCCATCGCCAACGTGCGCCCGGCGGGTGACCACTTTGCCGCGCCTGCCGCGGAGCTCGACGAGGAGGACTGCGACTTCGGCTCCATCACCACGCTCGACGACCTGAGCTGGAAGACTGCCCTCGGCATCGGCTGTTTCCAGGTGCTCTCGCTCGTTCCCGGCACCTCGCGCTCCGGCTCCACCATCATCGGCGGCCTGCTGCTCGGCTGCACGCGCTCGGTGGCGAGCAAGTTCACGTTCTTCCTCGCGATTCCCGTCATGTTCGGCGCAAGCGCGCTCAAGCTCGTCAAGTACTTCATTAAGGGTGGCACGTTCGGCGCTAACGAGCTGGCCATTCTCGGCGTGGGCTGCCTCGTGGCTTTTGTGGTTTCGCTCGTGGCCATCAAGTGGCTCATGGGCTTTGTGCGCAAGCACGACTTTAAGTGCTTTGGCGTGTATCGCATCGTGCTCGGTGCCATCGTGCTGCTCTACTTCCTCGTGCTGCAGCCGATGCTCGGGCTGTAAGGGCCGTTGCTTTAGAGCAGCCTTAGTGCGTAACCGTTTGCAGATTGGCGCCCCGTCCAAACGCGGGGCGCCTTTTTAGTGCGTTACCATTGTGTGCATGCGTGGCACGCGAATGGGAGAGCTGCTATGCAGGAGACAAGTTACATAGGAGTGGGATAGTGCATGGGTGGAGACGACAGGCGCGGCGCACGCGCTGACTTTTTTTCGGAGCTTCAGAACCACCAGATCACGACCCGCGAGTTCTTTAACCACGACTTGCTTGATATTCTCGATCGCTGTTTTGGCTGGAAACATACCGTCATCTACTACTTTGACACGACGGGCGAGTTTCTCGCGTCGCGCACACTCGAGGGGCTCGAGCTCAACGGCCCCGACCATGCGTACGGCAACTTTGTCTCTAACGACGTGGTACGCCATGCCATCCATCGCGACGCCCGTCGCGACCACCTGACCTACTTCAATACCTCGCCGCGCTTGTACCGCTCGACGGACATCGCCAATTGCGTTGCCTATGACACCTCGGCCTACGTGCGTTTTTACGAGGGCTCAATGCAGGCTCACTACACCCTTACGCTGGCATTTGGCATCAACGCATATATTGAGCTGATGTTTTGGAGAGCGGCCGACGAAGGCGACTTCACCGATGAGGAACAAGAGGAGTTCGAGCAGCTCTACGCTTATATCGCGAGCTCGTACAAGACGTTCAAGAAGTATGAGCAGGCGCGCATCGTGGCCGCGCTCCAGAGCGATATCGTGGCCTCCGGCGAGAAGGCATTTTTGGTGACCGACGACGCCATGCATGTTTTGAGCTACAACAAGGTCACCGAGGATTATCTTGAGGACC
>CAVDZW010000066.1:0-7793 GCA_963613305.1 bacterium
AGCAGCTGCCGTCGTTCAGGGTCACGAAGCCGAAGTTCTTCATGTCGCGGACGGATTTGGTCCAGCCGGCGACGGTGACGCTCTGGCCGCCGAGCTTCTCGGACTCGCGGTAGAGCTGGGCGATTTTGGTGCGCTGCAAGATTGCTCCCTTTAATCGGTGCGGATAGGGCATAAGTTCCGCCAAACATTCTAGCAACGGGCGGCGGCATTTGATGCCACGCTCGCGTTGCCCGCACAATCGGTGACGCGGACGGCGGCGGACGCCGGTGCCCGACGGAGGACTGCCATGTCTCGGTGACGGTCGGTCGGCGCCGCCCCATATCGCTCCGGAGTCGCTGGGGCGGCATGTTGCGTCCAAGCGTATGCATTGTCCGACGACGCGCGTTTGAGCCGCGGGGGCCGCCCGCGCGCGTGCTACATTGAACCCCGCACGAACACACATCAACCGAACCCGTGCAGAGGAGTTTTCATGATCGTCGAAAAGCACGCCCTCTGGGGCGATGAGCCCACGCCCGAGCGTCCCGCGACCTACACCGCCTACCTTGCCGATCCGATGCCCAAGACCTCGCGTCCCAAGCGCCCCTGCGCGATCGTCGTTGGCGGCGGCGCGTTTCAGTACGTGGCTAAGCACGAGCAGGAGCCCGTGGCATTTGAGTTCCTCGCGCGCGGCTACCAGGCGATCGTGCTCGACTATGTCACGAACGAGACGGGCGACGTGTCGTTCCCGAACCCCGAGGCCGACCTCGCGCGTATGGTCGCCACGGTGCGTGCGAACGCCGAGGAATGGAATGTCGATCCGGCCAAGGTTGTCGTCGTGGGTTTCTCGGCGGGTGGTCACATCTGCGCCACGCTCGCCACGCGCTGGAAGACCGGCCCCTTCATGACGCTTGCCGAGGCACGCCCCGAAGACATTCGCCCTGACGCCGTGGTGCTCGGCTATCCTCTGCTCGACCTGCGCATCAAGCGCGATGAGCAGCTGCGCGACCCCAGGATCGACCTGCGCGTGCCCAAGACCGGCGGCAAGACCGGACGCGATCTTCTGAACGAGTACTTTGCCATGCTTCTTGGCGCCGACGCCACCGAGGAGGCTTTTATCGACTTCTGCCCGACCACACATGTCTCGCGCGATATGCCGCCGACCTTTGCCTGGGCTGCCTCCGACGACCGCACTTGCCCGGTGACCCAGCTCTACGACTTTGCCTCGGCCATGGCGCGTGAGCGCGTGGTGAGTGAGGTCCACGTGTTCGATCGCGGCGGTCACGGCCTTTCGGTCGCCAACGCCAACACCGCGACCGACGACAACGCGGAGCGTGCCCGCGCCGTGAGCGCCTGGGTGGAGCTCGCCGTCGACTTCTTGGCCCGTCAGGGAATCGCGTAAGAGGGAAGAGCGGCCATGCTCGAGGGAACCTACAACCTCAGCGCGCAGACGCCCGTCGGCAAAAAGTCGGGTCGCGCCGTCTTCGCGCGTGGCGAGGGCGGCAAGCTCCGCGTGCGACTCGAGATCTCGGGGCTCAAGGTGGCGCTCGCGAGCGCGCGTGTCGATGGCGATACATTCGAGTTCGCGGGCACGGTCTCGGCGCTCCTGCTCGGCAGTGTTCCGTTCACATGTTCGGGCAGCGTTGCCGGCAACGCGCTCAGTGCTGAGGCCCGCTCCGGTGACGTTTCGATAAAAATCGCGGGAGTGCGTGCGTAGCTCAGCGCATGCGATACAATCCCCCGAGCAAAAACGATTTACTAGGGGGAATCGTATGGCATACGAGAGGGCTTATGCCCATTTGGAGGCGGTGGGCTTTGCCGACCGCGTGATCGTTCCCGAGCAGGAGACGGCCACCGTCGAGGCGGCCGCGGCGGCGCTCGGCACGGCGCCCGAGACCATCGCTAAGACCATGGCGTTCTACGTGGACGAGACGCCCGTGCTCGTGCTCTGCGCGGGCGACGGTCGCGTCAACAACTCGCTCTTTAAAAAGGAGTTCCAGAGCAAGGCCAAGATGATTCCGGCCGCCGAGGTCGAGGCCGCGGTCGGGCATGCGCCTGGCGGCGTCTGCCCCTTCGGCGTGAACGAGGGCGCCCGCGTCTACATGGACGAGTCGCTCAAGCGCTTTGAGTTCGTTTATCCCGCGTGCGGCGACGACCGCAGCGGCGTGCGCCTAACGGTCGATGAGCTCGCGCAGGCGAGCGGTGCCGTGGGCTGGGTTGATGTCTGCAAGGGGTGGCGCGACGATGAGTAACACCAAGGCCAAAGACCAGGGTATCGAGCTCAAGCAGTGGCTTCCACTCGTCGGCCTCACCTGCGCCGCCTTTATCTTCAACACGTCCGAGTTCATGCCGGTGGGCCTGCTCACCGACATCGGCGCGTCGTTTGCGCTCTCCGAGGCCACGACCGGTCTCATGATCTCGATCTACGCCTGGGGCGTCATGATACTTTCGATGCCGCTCATGGTGTTCGCCTCGCGCTTTGAGTTCAAGCGCATGCTGCTCGGCGTTTTGGCGCTCTTTGCCGCCGGGCAGTTCTGCTCGGCTATCGCCCCGACGTTCCCGCTGCTTGTGGCCGCGCGTTTGCTGGTTGCCTGCGCGCACGCGGTCTTTTGGTCGGTCGCCTCGATCATGGCCACGCGCTTGGTCGACGTCAAGCACGGCCCCCTCGCCATCTCGATGATCGCGACCGGCTCGTCTATCGCTCAGATCGCGGGCCTGCCGCTCGGCCGCGCCATCGGCCTCGCCGTGGGCTGGCGCATGACCTTTGCCGTGGTGGGCGCCATCGCCGCCGCCGTCCTCGTGTACCAGGCCCTCGTGTTCCCGCTGATGTCGGCGGGTGAGCCGTTCTCGATGCGCGAGCTCCCGGCACTCTTTAAGAACCGCTTCTTGATCGCGCTCTATGTGGTCACCATCTTTATGGCCACCGGCTACTACGTGGCCTACAGCTACGTCGAGCCGTTCCTGCAGCAGGTGGGCGGCATCGACGCCGGCACCATCACGCTCTCGCTCACGGCCTTTGGCGTGGCGGGGCTTGCGGGCAGCTTTGCCTTCGGGCGCCTGTACGACGGACACCGCAAAGTCTTTTTGACCATCACGCTTGCGGGCGTTGCTGCGGCCATGCTGCTGCTGCGTGTGTCGGTCGCGCAGGTCGCCTGCGTGTTCGCCGTCTTTTTTATGTGGGGTGCGTGCGCCACGGCCTTTAACGTGGCATTCCAGGCCGAGCTCATCGAGCACACGGAGCTCGATCAATCGGCGGTCGCCATGTCGATTTTCTCGGGACTCTTCAACCTCGGGATCGGCACGGGTACGGCTATCGGCGGCGGCGTCGTTTCGGGTATCGGAATCTCGATGGTCGGCCTCGTGGGCGGCGGTATCGCCGTCATCGGTGTGGTCCTATCCGTGCTCTGGCTCTTCCGAGAGCTCTAGGTTGCTTAAACCCGGCTTTAGAGTCTGCTCTTGCGCGCCCACTGCGATATCTTTCGCGGCGGGCGCGCTTGTTTTTGCCCGTTGCCATGCGCGCCGCCCGCCCGTTATGGTTAACGGGCTCGTTGCTCTAGAGGAGGCTTCCATGTGGTTTGAGGAATCGACGTTCTACCAGATCTACCCACTCGGATTTTGCGGCTGCGCGCACGAGAACGCTCCGGTGGGCGAGGAGCCGGGCGAGGCCGCTGGTGATGTTCAGTGCGCACCGGCGCCCATCTCAAAGATCGCCGACTGGGCCGACTACCTGGCCGAGCTCAACGTGGGCGCCGTGCTCCTGAACCCGGTTTTTGAATCCGATTCGCACGGGTACGATACGCGCGACCTGCGCCATGTCGACCGTCGCCTCGGTACCGATGCCGACTTTGCGGCGGTGTGCGCGGCGCTCCACGCGCGCGGCATCCGTGTGGTGCTCGATGCGGTCTTTAACCACGTGGGCCGCGGCTTTTGGGCATTTCGCGATGTGCAGCAAAAGCGCTGGGATTCGCCCTACAAGGATTGGTTCCACATTTCGTTCGAGGGCGACTCGGCCTATGGTGACGGCTTTTGGTACGAGGGCTGGGAGGGTCACTTTGAGCTCGTCAAGCTCAATCTCCAGAACCCTGCTGTGGTCGACTACCTGCTCGATTGCGTGCGCGCGTGGGTGGAGGAGTTCGGCATCGACGGCCTCAGGCTCGACGTGGCCTACATGCTCGACCGCGGCTTTATCGAGCGGCTCCACGATTTTTGCCGCGAGCTCAAGCCTGAGTTCCCCCTGATCGGCGAGACCCTGCACGGCGACTACAACCAGATCGTGAACGACCGTATGCTCGACTCGTGCACGAACTACGAGTGCTACAAGGGCCTGTACTCGAGCTTTAACAGCCAGAACATGTTCGAGATCGCGCATTCGCTGCATCGCCAGTTCGGCGGCGACCCGTGGTGCATCTACCGCGGCAAGCATCTGCTGAGCTTTGCCGACAACCACGACGTCCCGCGCCTGGCGAGCATCCTCGCCGATCGCTCCTGCCTCAAGCCCGCATACGGCCTGCTGTTCGGCATGCCGGGTGTGCCGTGCGTCTACTACGGCAGCGAGTGGGCGGCCGAGGGCCAAAAGGGCGGCCCCGAGGGCGACTGGGCCCTGCGCGCGTCGTTCGCGGCGCCGCACGAGAACGAGCTTGCCGACTTCATTCGTGTGCTGGCCGGTCTGCGCGTCGATGGGGGCGTTGCCGCACGTGCGCTCGCCTACGGCGACTACCGCAACGTGCAGATTCAGAACAAGCAGCTCTTGTTCGCGCGCACGGCGGACGCCGCCCAGCTGTACGTGGCAGTGAATGCCGTCGCCGAGCCGTTCACGTTCTATGCGGACGAGCTTTCGGGTTCGTTTGACGACCTGCTTGCAGCGGACGCGCCGCATGTTGAGCTTGCGGGGTCGCTCGAGCTGGCTCCCTATGAGGTTCGCTACCTGCTGCGGGCGTAGAGGGATTCTTCCGGTACGAGCCGTTCGCCTCGGCGCGCTTTGCGGGCGGAATCGATGATTGTGACGGGCGTTGCGCCAGCCGTCGGTTCCGGCGCTTGTCGGCCCGACCGGTTGCAGGCCGCCTGCGCCGTGTGCCCGCTCCAGCATTTGCCGACCTGACCGATCGCAGGCCGCCTGCTCTGCAGAAACGTGCCGCAATCAGCTTCGGCTGAGATGCGGGAGCTGGCGCGGAATCCAGCGGGGGAGGGGCCGGCGCACGTCAATGACGCTCGCGGGGTCGATCGGCTCGCCCGCTCCTGCCTGGAGCTGGCAAGCCTCGACCGATGTTCCCATGCGAACGGCGGCGATGAGCCGGTCCATGGCCTCCGAGGTCCTCCGCCGCCACGATCCCATACGGGCGGTCTCGCAGTGGCGGGCAAGATCGGCCGCTTCTCCTACGAACAGCATCCCGCCCCAGTCGCAGCCTTGCGCGGCGCAGGCGTTGCGGAGTGTGCCAGAACAGGTAAAGATCTCGCTCTTTTGCACGTCGTGGCGGTCTGAGCAGACGATGAAGTAGGCGATGCGGACGTGGGCGGGAATGAGTTCCTGCCTTTGTTCTGCAGGGGCCCCATCGCCGGGCGTTTGCTTGCCGCCCGCTTTGTTCGCCCCGGGCTTCGTCGTGCCGGTTTCATGCGAGAACGATCCCTCTGCGGCGATGCCGTTTTTGGCGCAAGCCCCGCCGTCGAGATCGAACCTGACCTCTGAGCTTGTATGCGTCTGGTGTTCCGAAAGCACTGTAATCGCGGCGTCCGCGCAGGAGGCGACGGCTTCTGTGGCGTTAACATCTCCGCCTTCACGCAAAAACGTCGGTGCGGCCATGCCCGAAAGGCGCGCGTAGGCGCACGTGGCATCAAGGAGGTCGGCGAGCAGCGCGTCTCCAAAGCCGTCCGCTCGCCCGGAGCGGTCCCTGAGCATGATTGTTTCGGTCCGCATCGCGCATCTCCCCTCGTGCCGTTTGAGGGTACCATAGGGGGCCAAAAGCCCCTGCTCATCGAAAGGCCTGACCATGCCGCTTCCGCTTAACACCTCGCTCGTCGCGCTCAAGCCCTCGGGCATCCGCCGCATCAATGCCCTTGCGGCAGCGCATCCGGGGTGCATCGCGCTCGCGCTCGGCGAGCCCGACTTCGGCACGCCGGCCGAGATCTCGGCCGAGGTCGCCGAGGCGCTCGGCAGGGGAGAGACCCACTACCCCGCGAACAACGGCAGCCAGGACCTGCGCTCAGCGCTTTCCGACTATATGAAAGGCTTTGGGCTCGCGTACGACGCGGGCGAGGTCATCGTGACCGACGGCGCTACCGAGGCGCTCTCGGCAACGTTCTTGGCGCTGCTCAACCCGGGTGATGAGGTCGTTATCCCTACACCTGCCTTTGGCCTGTACGAGTCGCTCGTGGTCGCCAATCATGCGCACCCGGTCTTTCTCGACACGGCGCCCGCCGCGTTCCAGATCGACGAGGAAGCCCTGCGCAAGGCCGTGTCGTCCAAGACCAAGGCGATCGTGATCTGCTCGCCCAACAACCCCACGGGCTGCATCCTGAACGCGGCCTCGCTCGATGCCGTGGCGCGCGTCGCGGCCGAACTCGGCATCTACGTGGTCTGCGACGATGTCTATAACCGCCTCGTCTACACGGAGGGCTATGCACGCTTTGCCGCGGCCCACGCCGAGCTGCGCGAGCAGACGATTGTTGTCGACAGCTTCTCAAAGCCCTGGGCCATGACGGGCTGGCGCCTGGGTTGGCTCGCGGCCGCAGCTCCGCTTGCGGAGCAAATCGCCAAGGCGCACCAGTATCTCGTGTCGTCGGCGGTGTCGTTCGAGATGCCCGCGGCCAAGCGCGCCCTCGCGTGTGACCCGGCCCCCATGCTCGATGTCTACCGCGCCCGCCGCGCCCGCGTGCTCGAACAGCTCGCCGCCATGGGCCTTGAGGTGGTCGAGCCGGCCGGCGCGTTCTACGCCTTCCCGAACATCGAGCGGTTTGGCATGACGAGCGAGGAGTTCTGCATCCGCGCAATCGAGGAGGCGGGCGTGGCACTCGTCCCGGGCGACTGCTTTGGCGCGGAGGGCTACGTGCGTCTGAGCTATTGCGTGGCCGATGAGGCTCTTGACGAGGGGCTCGCCCGTCTGGCCGGCTTCGTGGCGTCTCTGTAAGCGCAAGCGCTTGCGGAGACGCGGCGTCTGCACCTCGCCTCGCGAGGTTCACCAGGCCGCAGCGACTCCAAAGACCGGCGCTTGCTTTTTGCGATGGCGGAATTGTGTGCGGATGCGCTCGCTTGTTGACCGAACCCTCGATCCTCGTCATAATGCTCTCGGTTAAACGCACTAACCGCTGCCAGAGACAGCCGGTGCCGCGCGGGTTCGCCCGCAACGCTTAATGGGTCAAACCCGCCAGCCGAGGTGGTCGAGCAGAATGTCTTCTCGCCCCCGTCGCTCTATGCAGCGCGGGGGCTTTTCTTTTCAGGCATGCCCCCGTCACGTCCTTGTGGCGGCTGGTGCCCGGAAAGAAAACGAGGAGGTGCAATTCATGCCCCAGCAGTACAAAATCGACAAGGTCGCAGAGATCGAGGATCGCATCAAGGCCAACGCCGGTCTGTTCGTCGTCAACTACAACGGTCTGACGGTTAAGCAGGCTCAGGAGCTTCGTCACACGCTCCGCGAGGCCGGCGCCGAGATGAAGGTCTACAAGAACAACCTCGCCGCAATCGCACTCAAGAACCAGGAGCAGCCCGAGATCGACGATCTTCTCGTCGGCCCCATCGCTTACGTGTTCTTCGAGAATGAGCCGGTTGAGGCCGCTAAGGCGCTCAAGGAGTTCGCTGAGAAGTCCAAGGGTGTTCTCGAGATCAA
>CAVDZW010000067.1:0-30503 GCA_963613305.1 bacterium
GCGGGGTGGGCAAGACCTCGCTCGCGGAGGCCATGCTCCACCTATCCGGAAAGACGCAGCGACTGGGCGGTCACGACGGCACCAAGCCCACGCTCGATTACGACCCCGAAGAGGTCAAACGCGAGTTTTCTATCTCGACCACCATCGCGCCCATCGATTGGAAGGGCGCGCGCATCAATGTTCTCGACGCCCCGTGCTATCCCGACTTTATCGGTGACGCCTACGCGGCCATGAGCGTGTGCGAGACGGCGCTTTTTGTGGTCGACGCCGAGGCCGGCCCGCAGCCGACGACCGTCAAGCTCTGGTATGCGGCCGAGGACCTGCGCCTGGCGCGTGCCGTGTTCGTGAACCGGCTCTCGCGTCCCGAGGCGAATTTTGAGACGACCATGGCGCTCCTGCAGGAGCGTTTTGGCACCCGCTTGGGTGCCGTGACCCTGCCGTGGGGCGAGGGCGAGGCCTTTGACGGCATCATCGACCTCGTGCGTATGAAGGCGCGTCATTGCAACGGCACCGATCAAACCGAGACCGATATTCCCGAGGACCTGCTCCCGGCGGCCGAAGAGGCGCACGATAAGCTCTGCGAGCTCGTGGCCGAGGCCGACGACGAGCTCATGATGAAGTATCTCGAGGGTGGGCAGCTCACCCAGGAGGAACTCGAGGGCCTGCTCTCGCGCGCCATCGCCGAGCGCATCTTTGTGCCGGTGTTCGCGGGCGACTGCATCAAGGAGCAGGGCGTCAATTCCCTTATGGACGACATCGCCACGTATTTCCCCGCGCCGACCGACTACGGCGAGATGCCGCTGATCGACGGCGATTCGCTCAAGATTTCGAGCGACGACGAGCGCCCCGTGGCCTTTGTGTTCAAGACGCTTGCCGACTCGCAGCAAGGCCGCATCAGCTTTATCAAGGTGCTCACGGGCACGCTGACCTCGGGTCTTGAGCTCGTGAACGCGCGCACGCGCAAAGCCGAGCGCCTGGCGCACCTCTACGTGATGTGCGGTCGCGACACGACCGAGGTCGAACATGCCTACGCCGGGGACATCATCGTGGTGCCCAAGCTCGCCGCCGAGACGGGCGATACACTCTCGGCCACCGGCAAGGTCGAGGCCGCGGCGTTTGCGTTCCCCAACTCGCAGTACCGGATTGCCATCGAGGCCGACAACCGCAATGACGAGGAAAAGCTCTTTACCTTTATCGAGAAGGCATGCAAGGCCGACCCGACCATGAGCATCGACCGCAACGAGGAGACGGGCCAGACCGTGATCTCGGCGGTGGGCGAGGCGCAAGTGTCGGTGCTGCTCAATCGTCTTGAGGACCGCACTAAGGTTGCGGCGCACATCGTGCCGATTCGCATTCCGTACCGCGAGACCATCCGCCGCACGGCGAGCGCGCAGGGTCGCCACAAAAAGCAGACGGGTGGTGCCGGCCAGTACGGCGACTGCTGGCTGCGCGTGGAGCCGCTCTTTAGCGAGAACGGTACGAGCGAGGGATACGAGTTCGGCGACGAGGTCGTGGGCGGGCGCATTCCGCGTTCGCTGATCCCCGCGGTCGACAAGGGCGTGCAGGAGACCATGAAGGACGGCATCATCGCGGGCTACCCGCTCACGGGGATCCGCGCCGTGGTCTATGACGGTTCGTATCACAGCGTCGACTCCAACGAGATGGCGTTCCGCGCGGCGGCGCGTATCGCCCTGCGCAAGGCCTGCGCCGACGCCGATCCGGTGGTGCTCGAGCCGATGGAGGAAATAACCGTCACGATTCCCGAGGCTTACGCGGGAGCTGTGATGGGTGACGTCTCTGCCTCGCGCGGCCGCGTGACGGGCATGGATAGCGATGATCGCGGCAACACCGTGGTCGTGGCCGTGGCGCCCTTGGCGGAGCTCACCGACTATTCCACGCGCCTGCGCTCGATCACGCGCGGAACCGGCGACTTTACCATGGAGCCTGCCGGCTACGAGCAAGTGCCGCATGACGTGCAGGCCAAGCTCGTGGCGCGCTATGAGGAGGGTCGCGCTGCCGGTAGGTAGTCTGAGGCGGCGTTCATGTTGCCTTTGCCATAGAGACGTGCCGTAGGTTCAACGGCCTGAGCGCCGAGCGTGCCGAGCTCGGCGCTCAGTGCTTTCGGGAGCTCGACCTGGCCGTTCTCGATTCTGGTGCCGCCGAGTGCGACCAAGCGGTCAAGATCTTCGGCGCCCGCCTCGATGACGAGCGTTCCGGTAATGAGACGAGCGCGAACCTGCACGAGGCCGCGTCCATGGAGCAGGTCCTCGGCCGCACGGGCGACCTCGATCTTCTCGCGCGTGAGCGGCTCGCCCGTGGGAACGCGCGTGGCCAGACAGGCGCTCGAGGGCATGTTCCAGACGTCAAAGCCCCATGTGCGCAGGAGCTCACGTTCTTCATCTTTTACGAAGCCGACCTCTTGGAGCGGGGAGCGCACGCCGAGTTCCTCCACCGCGCGCATGCCGGGGCGGTAATCGCCTGCATCACTTGCGTTGCTGCCGTCGATGACCGTGCTGAATCCGCGGCGGCTCGCCTCTTCGACAATGCGGGTGAACCCGAGTTTTTTGCAGTGGTAGCAGCGGTCGGGATCGTTGGCGGCCACGGTTGCGTTTTGGAGCTGGTCGACCTTTATCTCGAGTGTGGCGAGGTTGGCGAGTTTGGCGTCGGCGCCGTCATCGTCGCCCGTGAGCGCTTTGAACGAACCTTGCTCGCCGCTGCCGATGAGCGGCGTGGTGAGATGCGCGAGCAGGGTGTCCGCGGGCATGACCTGTTGGCAGACGGCTGCGAGGAACGTGCTGTCGACTCCGCCTGAGAACCCGATGGCTACGCGACCATACGACCTGAGCAGGTCTTGCAGGGCGGCAAGTTTTTGTTCGATTGCGACGTTGGCCATGGTTCCCCCTCTGTGGTGTTCGCTCACTATAGCAAGGCGAGCGCGATATCTGGCAAAATACAGGTGTTTGTGCTGAGCGCGTTGGAGGAGTGCCCATGATCAAGGTCGTGCTGTTCGATATGGACGGAACGCTCGTCGATACCGAGCGGTTGGGAATCAAGGCCTGGGACCAGGTTGCCGTGGACCTCGGTATCAGCATCCCGCACGAGGTGAGCAAGTCGTTTATCGGCCATAACAAAAAGGACGTTCTTGCGCTCTGCGCCGCATGCGTGGGCTCCGAGGAGCTGGCGGTGGACGTATACGATCGCCATACTGCCTACGAGATCGAGTGGGCGCCGACGGAGCTCGAGACCAAGGAGGGCGCGCACGAGTGCCTGCGCACGCTCACCGAGGCCGGGTTTGAGCTCGGTCTGGTGACCTCCTCGCGCACCGAGACTGCCAGGCGGCGCTTGGGCCAGTTTGATCTGGAGCCGTACTTTAAGCTCCTGACCTGCGGCGAAGAGGCTGAGAACGGCAAGCCTGCACCCGACATCTACCTCAAGGCCGCCGAGAAGTTCGGCGTGGCACCCGAGGAGTGCGCGGTCGTGGAGGATTCCGTCAACGGTGCGCGCGCCGGCCTGGCGGCGGGCATGCAGGTCTTTGCGATTCCCGACATGGTCGTGCTCCCCGATGAGGTCAAGAGCGCCTGCGCGGGCGTGCTCGATACCCTGCTCGAGATTCCGGCGCGTGTGGCCGAGCTGAACGCTTAGGCTAGATCGGAAAGCTCCTGCAAAAGGGGCATCTGCCTCGAGAGGCGTAAAGGGCAAAACGCAACGGTATGACCCGGTGGACCGAAAGGCCTGCCGGGTTTTGCATAGGGGGGGTCTGCGGTTGAGAGACTGGTGCTCGGGTCGAGCCGGTTGCGGCGCCCGCGGAAGATTTGCTACAGGTAGGCGCCCAGGTTGAGCTCGGGGGAGCGGCCGTCGAGTTGCGAGAGGCCTGCGGTGCTCGCGCGCTCGAGGAGGAAGGGGCGCACGAGTTCCTGGTGGTTGTTGGGTGCTGAGGCGTCGGGCGCGGGCGGGATGATGTTGCCGTGGATGCCCGTGGTGGTGCGTCCAGCCTTGGGCGCGTCGCCGTGCTCGATTTGCTGCATGAGGAGTTGCACGCCCTTGCGGCCGATTTCGTAGCCCGGGGGCGCTACCGTTGTCATGGGCACAAAGCCGCTCCAGGCGAGGGGGTTGCCGTCACAGCCAGCCACGCGCACGTCGCCCGGTACGGCAAGACCGCTCTGCGAAAGGCCGGCGATCGCGCCGGCAGCGAGTACGTCGGTGAGGCCGACCACAAAGTCGGGACGCTCGTCTGCGGGGCGCGCGGCGAGCTGCGTGCCCAGGCTAAAGCCGTCGGCCGCGGTGTTCCATTCGCCGGCGTCGATGATTTCGAGTTCGACCTCGGGGTGGTGCACGAGGGTCATCTGTATGCCCTCCACGCGCAGGGCGAGCTGCATGAACGCCGACCTGCCGATGACGGCGACGCGCGTAGCTCCGCACTGCACTGCGTGTTCGGCGATGATGCGGCCCTGCGCCCGGTTGTCGGCGGCCACGTAGTATCCGGGTTGGTCGCAGTGGATATCGAGGTAGACCGTTGGGATCGGGGCGGTGTGCGCGGGCGGTTCCCATTCGCTGCTTGCCATGGGCTGTACGAGCACGCCCGACATCTGCGACCCCATAAAGTAGCGCAGGTAGTGGTCGGCCAAGATATCGTCGTTGTCGGCGTTGGCGACGAGCAAGTCGTAGCCGTGTTTGCGCGCCTCGTTGTGCGCGCCGCTCGCGATCTGGAGCGAAAAGCCGTGGTCGAGGCGGGGCAGCACCAGGCCGAATGCCTTGGTATGGCCGCCGGCGAGCTGGCGTGCGCTCTGGTTGGGGAGATAGCCGAGGCGGTCGACGGTCTCGTGGATGAGCTTGAGCGTGTCGGGCCGCACTTTCTCGGGATGGTTGAGCGCGTTCGAGACGGTGCCGAGCGAGACTCCTGCCTCGCGCGCTACATCGCTGATCTTGACCTTTGCCATGCTCGCCTCCGTGCGTGCGGGCCACTGAAAACGTTTCAATTATAGCCATGCGCCGACTTTGGCTCTGCGCGCGTCGGTTGGCCGTGGCATGCGTGCGGCGTGCGGCGGCCCGCCATGTGCGCGGGTGAGTCTGCGCTGCGATTCCGGTGCCGTCGGATGCCTGCCGCAACTGCGGCAAACCTTCTGGTCGGCGATCGCTTGCCCCGACGATACACTGTGCCCCGCTCTAATCCGCGGGACTCGAAAGGCCGGGTGGATCGCATGGCGGCGCCTCAGGACTACACCAGCTATCTCAAGAACAAGTGCATCGTCGGCTACGGCATCGTGAACGGCGTCATAAACGCGCTGATCTTCTTTGGTATGCACGCGGGCGATGCGAGCATCACGTTCGCGGCTGGTAAGGTTGTCGAGGAGATCGCCCTTACCGGTGCGTTGCTCGGCCTGATTCTTACCTGGTGCGTGGTGCCGCTCACCAAGATTGACTACAAAAAGTGTGTCTACCAGGGAGATTCTGCGGGCTACGGCTGGGTTTCCAAACTGCCCAAAAAGGCGATTCCGATGTCGATCGTCGTCGGTGCCATCGCGCTCGCGGTCGCCACACCCATCGCATGGCTCTGCACCTTTGTGCTGCCGCTGCCGCTTTCGCGCACCGGCATGATGGTCTTTAAGGGTGTTATGTGCGCCATTGCCGGGTGCGTCTCGGGCTACGTCGTTATCGGTGCCACCACTGCCGGTGTCGAGGCCGGGCACGCGGAGGTCTCCGCCTAAGCGCGTCGAGCCGTTCCAACAATTTAGTCTCCCTTTCCCATGAGGCCGGTTCCGTTCCCGGGAGCCGGCCTTTTGCATATCGATGATGGTCGCCTTACGCGGCCCTTGCTCAGGCGTCGCCCAAAATTCCTCGTGCCACATGTGAGTTTGCCGCAGTTGCGGAAATCGCCCTGATGCAGCAGCGCTTGCACCCGGACCTATATTCCTGCCTGAAAAGACGCGGCGCCCGGCGGAGGGCCGGTGCCCGTGCGCAGATAAGAAAGGAACTGACATGGCTGCAGCAAAAGCCGTGGCGACGGAAGAGAAGGGTGCCGAGAAGTTCATGCTTCTCCCGGTGCTCGTCCTGATCCTCGCCCAGATGGGAACCTCGGGTGACAATGGCGCGCTCTCGCTCGCCGCGACCGCTCTTACCCAGGACCTCGGCGCCACTACCGCCGATATCCAGCTCGCCAACATGGTTTACTCGCTCATGGCCGGCGCCTTTATGATCGCTGGCGGCATGATGGGCACCATTATCGGCTGGAAAAAGAACTTCCGCATGGGCGCCCTGCTCTGCGCGGCGGGCGAGGTCGTGCTCGCCATCGCTCCCAACATGGCGATCTTCATCTGGGGCGGCCGTACCCTCGTGGGCTTTGGTGCCTCGTTCATGATTCCCTCGGTGCTGGGCCTTGTTCCCAAGATCTACCACGGCAAGAACCGCATGCTCGCCTTTGGTTGCATCGGTGCCGCGTCGGGCCTCTCGGCGCTGCTTCCGCTGGTGCTCTCCATCGTCCTTATGGCGGCCGGCATGCGCGTGACCTTCTTTGTGCTCGCGGCCTACTTCGTCTTTGTGTTCCTGCTCTCGTTTAAGCTTCCCGCCATCGAACAGTCTGACGAGAAGCTCAAGTTCGACGGCATCGGTGTGGCCCTTGCCGCTTCGGGCCTGTTCCTCTTCCTCGTCGGCGTTTCGCGCATCTCGGCCTGGGGTCTCATCGAGCCCTTTGCCGCCTGCCCGTTCACTATCGGCGGCATCTCGCCTTGCCTGCCCATGGCCGCGCTCGGCGTGATCATCCTCGTCGTTATGGTCAAGGTCGAGAAGAAGGTCGAGGAGAAGAATGGCTTTGCCCTGCTGCCGCAGTCGTTCCTCAAGACTCCGCAGGTGCTCGCCGGTCTTGCTGCCAGCGCCATCACGTTCTTCTTTATGGGTGTGCAGTCCATCCTCATGGCTCCCTACCTGCAGCTTGTTGCCGGCTGGACCCCCGCCATCGTGGGTGTGCTCTCCATCGTCGTGGGTGTTCCCACCTTTGCGTTCTCTATCGGTATCCCTAAGTTCATGCCCAAGGCCAATCCGCGTCACATCATCCAGGTCGGCTACCTCACCTTGGCTGCGGCGCTCATTGTCATGGCATTCTCCGTTACCCTCGACTCCGCCTCGATGGCGGGCATCATGATCGGCTGCGTTGTTGCCGGCACCGGCGCGGGCATCGTATCGTCGCAGGCCAACAACGTGGTGGCGCTTGCCGTCAACGAGCGTGACGCTTCGCAGTCCGGCGGCATTCAGACCACCATGCGCAACGTCGGCCAGGCCGTGGGCATCGCGCTCCTCGGTGCCGTGCTGCTCTTTGGCATCACCAACTCCGTCAAGGACGCTGCCGCCAACGATTCGCGCATCTCCGACGCCACCGTGCAGGCGCTCTCGAGCCGCACCATCGATCTGACCTCCGATGACAATTTCCGTGCGTCCATCAAGGACATCGACATGACCGACGAGGAGCGCGAGGCCCTGGTCGAGATCAATGCGGAGTCGCGCTTTGGCTCCACACGTTTTGCCTACTACGTGGGCGCCGCGATCATCGTGCTCGGCCTGCTCACCACGCCGGCGATCAAGAAGTTCTCCAAGGATGAGGAATAGAGGCAACTCATGAAGAAGCTCTACTTTGGCGGCGACATTTTGCCGATGACCAGCGAGGACGCCAAACTCGAGGCGCTTTTGGTGGCCGATGACGGCACCATTGCCTACGCGGGCTCGCTCGAGGAGGCGCGCACCCTGGCTGCGGACGCTGAGGAGATCGACCTTGCGGGCCACTGCCTCATGCCGGGTATCATCGACCCGCATTCGCATATCTCGGGTTGTACGCAGTACATCGTGGCGGCTGACCTTAACGGTGCGGCCGACTTTGACGAGATTGTGAGCCGCCTCGCCGCATTCGCCGCCGAGCGCGGCATCGGCGATGACGGCGTGATCATGGGCGTGAGCTATGACCAGAACTCCCTGGCCGAGAAGGCGCATCCCACACGCCATGTGCTCGATCGCGTGAGCGCGACGACGCCGGTCATCATCGTTCATGCTTCGAGCCACATGATCGTGGCCAACACCAAGTTGCTCGAGCTCGCCGGAATTACAGCCGAGACGCCTGACCCCGAAGGCGCGCGCTATGGACGCGAGGAGGGCAACGTGCCCGACGGCTACTGCGAGGAGCCGGGCGCCATGTGGCCCGTGTTCGCACAGACGCAGCCCCGCCAGAAGATGGATATGGACGCGATGATCGCCGAGATGCAGGAGGTCTACCTGGAGCACGGCATCACCACCTGCCAGGAGGGCGCCACCACCGCCGACTACGCGGCGATGTTCTGCGGTTTTGCCAAAAAGGGCCTGCTCAAGATGGATGTCGTGAGCTACCCGATGTACGGCGAGGACGTCGATAAGATTTTGGCCGACCACGCTGAGTTCGATAGCGCGGAGTACACGGGGCACTTCCGCTTTGGGGGCCTCAAGATGTTCTTTGACGGATCTCCGCAGGGCCGCACGGCATGGATGACCGAACCTTACACGCCTGGCCCCGAGGGCGAGGACTATTGCGGCTACGGCACCATGACCGATAAGGCTGCCTACGAGTTCATGCGCAAGGCCGTGGACGGCAGCCATCAGCTGCTCGCACACACCAATGGTGACGCAGCGGCCGACCAGTACTTGCGCTGTTATCGCCGTGCGCTGGACGATTCGCCCAACCCCGACAAAGCGGCCCTGCGCCCGGTGATGATTCACTGCCAGACCGCGCGGCGCGACCAGTACGAGCAGATGCCCGGCATTAACATGATTCCGTCGATCTTTGCGAGTCACATCTGGTACTGGGCCGACGTGCATCTTAAGAACTTCGGTCCCGAGCGCGGCGGTCGCGCGTCGGCGTGCCGCGATGCCCTCGATTGCGGGCTGCCGATCACGTTTCACACCGATACGCCGGTGCTGCGCCCCAACCTGTTTGAGTCGGTATGGTGCGCGGCCAAGCGCGTGACCAAAGGCGGCGTCCAGCTCGACGAGGATCAAAAGATCAGCGTGTACGAAGGCCTCAAGGCTATCACCGTCAATGGCGCATACCAGTATGGTGAAGAGGCGCGTAAGGGCACGCTCGAGGCAGGCAAGCTCGCCGACCTGTGCATCGTTGAGAAGAACCCGCTTGCGATCGATCTTGATGAGGTGCGCGACCTGCGCGTGCTCGAGACGATCAAGGAGGGCGAGACCGTCTGGTCTGCTGCCTAGGCGAGGCTTTGAATTAAGTAGGCGTTTGAGGCGGCCGGGCTGATATCTCCCAAACCCCGGCTGTTCAGGCGATGCGCGCCCCATGGTCTTAGCCGTGGGGCGCGCTGCGTTTGGGGCGGATTGCGCTGTCCTGCGATGCGGGCATGGTGCAGGGGTGGAACGGTGCGCGCGGGCATGACGCCAAGAGGCGCGGGGTGCGAGGGTGATTTTTCGTGGTAGAGGTCGGGTCCGGGCGCTTCGCCTAGGCAGAGAGTCCCGCCGCGGCCGCGAGCTCCTTAAAGCGTTTGGTGATGGGGCCGAGCAGCCGCTCGTCCTTGTCGGCTACGGTGAGCACCGCGATGCGGGTGAGTTTGCGTCCGATAAAGCCGATGCTCGTGTCGACATCGATGAGGGCCGCCGCCGTGCGCGCGACATCGTGCGCGGCGACGGTAAAAACGAGCCAAGAGCCGATGGTGAACGAGCAAGTTTCGAGCAGGCGCGGGAACCGATCGAGCGGGCAGGCGAGCAGGCTTTGCTCTACGAGGAGCGCATGCAGGGCGCGCGTGAGTTCGCGCGGGCGCGTGATGTCGAGACGGTAGGTCTCGAGTGACTCGAGAAGACCAGATTCGTTAAGGCCGTTCGCGCCGCTTTCTCGCACGGCGAGCGACATGATGAGCGCATCGATGGTCGCGCGGTCGCGTTCGCTCACGGCCGTGCCGATCGTGGCAAGCGGCTTTGAGGTCTTGACCGGGTCGAACGAGATGAGAAAGTCGAGCCCGGTAAGCGCGCCAGCATCGCTCGCCGCCGCCTCCTGATCGGTGAGCACGCGCGCGATATGCAGGCAGGGCACAAGCCGCTCGATGCGGTCGCGCGCATAAAAGACCTGCTCGATGCCGCAGTTGACCACTAGACCTGCGCTCCAGAGATCCTGTTTGCTCACGTTGTCCATGTAGCTCAGCAGGAGCATGGCAATGCGCGTGTTGTCCGTCTCGTAGAGGCCGAGGTTGGCCAGGTCGGGCGAGTCGAGCACGGTCTTTGACAGGCGCATGTAGGCGGGCATGTTCTCGAGCCGCACCGTGGCCGTGTTCTCTTGCGGGAGCGAGATGGCGCGCTCCGATGCTCGGTGGGTGAGGCCCGCCTCGATGAGCGCGGCGCAGGGTTTTTCGAGCTCGAGGGGCGGCCGCTTGCCGTAACGCGCGACGAGCGCGCCAAAGAGTGCCTCGCACAGATGCTCCGCCTGCGCGCTGGGCCGGTAGCTGTGCTGAAAATCGGGCGTCCAACGGCGGGTCGAGACGGTAAAGAGGTCGCGGATGAGCAGGCGCTCGGGAACATTTACCTGGATTCCAAAGCGCTCCTCGATTTTATCGGCCAGCACGTTGTAGGCTTCGGCGACCTCGGTGCCGTAGCCGAGGACGCTCCGCCCTTTGCGGATGCGGTAGATCATGATCTGCAGGTAGATGGCGATCTGGTGGCGCGCGTTGTCGGTAAAGGGCTTGCCCGTGGCGACCTCGACCTCGTCGATGAGCTGGGAAAAGAACGAGCGATCGACCTCGAACACCTGCGGCTCGATGCGTCGGCGCATGGCCGTGGAGGCAAGCTCGAACAGGTAGTAGACCACAAAGAACCTGATGTACTCCTCGGGCCCCTCGACCGATATGGTGCGCCCGCGCACAATCTGCGCGCCAAAGGGCGTGAGCAGCTCGTTCCAGGCACGGAGGTCGGCCTGGGCCTGTTGCTTGTTGGTGAGGATGGCGTGGGCGAGCGACTCGGTGGTGTAGGTGTTGCGGTAGTCGCAGGTGAGGAGCAGCATGCCGCGGTAAAAGCGATCGAGCCCGGCGTCGACCGAGAGTGCCCGCTCCTTGATGACGTCGGCGATGCGCGCGCGTTCAGTTGCGGTGCCTGCGAGGCGGATGCCGTTGCCGCGTTTGGAGTCGCAGCGTGCGGCGATGCCCATCTGCGCGAGGAACGCGTTGACGGCGGCGGTGTCACTGCGCACGGTGCGCTCGGAGCAGTCGATGGCACGCGCGATGTTTGCCGTCGGGGTGTAGCCGTTCTGCTCGAGCAGGGTCTTGAGGAGGTTGACTTGCCGCCGGTTGATGCTCATGGCTCCTCCGTATTCGTTTTGCCGTATATCAGGAAAAGTAGCTGATACGTCCCATGATACGGGTTGCCTATGATTGATTTTGGAGTACGGAGTGTTATTCATTTCCGCATATACGGCAATCCTACCTTGAGGTGGACGGTGGTCGACGTGAGCGCATCGAGTAAGGCAACGACTGGTACGACACCTCAGGGCGCAGTCGCGCGCGTGGGCTCGGCGGGCCTTTTGCCGCTTGCGGTGCTCGCTTGCGCTCAGCTCGGGACCTCGGCCGACAACGGCGCGTTTTCGGTGGCGATGTCCGAGATGATGCGCGTGTTTGGCTGCTCGCTTGCCGATGTGCAGATGGCGAGCACCGTCTACTCGCTCATGGCGGGAACGTTCATGCTCGCGAGCGGTCTGCTCGGCATGGTCGTCGGCTGGGTGCGGAACTTCCGGGCGGGGCTCGTGCTCGCGTGCGTGGGCGAGCTTATTTGCGTTTTTGCTCCCAATATCAGCCTGCTCATCTGGGGCGGCCGTCTAGCGGTTGGCGTCGGTGCGAGCCTCATCATTCCCTCGGTGCTCGGTATGGTCTCGCTCCTTTATGAGGGCGAACGGCGCAAGCAGGCCTACGGCGTGATCGCTGCGGCCGCGGCGCTCGCGACCATCGTTCCGATCCCGCTCGGCATGCTCGTGGATGCCTGCGGGTTCCGCGTGACGTTTGGCGTGCTGGCGGTCTATTTTGTGCTGCTATTGGTGGGCTCGGCCGCGCTCCCGCGTAGCGGGGGCGTGCGCCTCGCCAAGTTCGACGTGCCGGGCGCCGTGGTGGCCTCGCTCGGGCTCTTTGCTGTGATGTGCGGGCTTTCGCGCATCTCGGTCTGGGGCGTGCTCGATCCGCTCCCGCAGGCGCCGTTTGCCATATGCGGCATCTCGCCTGCGCTACCCATCGTTGCACTCGGTCTGGTGCTGCTCATAGTGCTGATTCCGCTTGAGCGCTGGAGCGAGCGCACGCGCGGTGTGGCTATTCTGCCCTCGAGTTTTGTGCGCAACGCGAGCGTGCGCGCGGGCGTGGTGGCCATTGCCCTGCCCTTCTTTTACATGGGCGCGCAGGGGCTCGTGGCAACGTCGTTCTACCAGTTGGTCATCGGCCTCGGCGGGGCGCAGACGGCGCTCCTGGGAATCATCTCGGGAGTGCCGATGCTCGTGTTGGCCATGTTTGTACCGCGTAAGTTTCCGCAGCTCAAGCCCTGGAGCGTGGTGCGTGTCGGCTACGTGGGAATCGCTCTTGCCTGCTCGTGCATGGCGCTCGGCGTGCGTGCCGACGCCCTCACGCCGGTGATGGTCGTGGGCACGCTCTTTGGCGGCATCGGCGTGGGGCTCGTCAACTCGCAGGCCAACAACATCGTGGCGAGCGCCGTGCCCGAGCGCGATGCGCAACAGTCGGGCGGCATTCAGGGCGCGGCACGCAACCTGGGGCTTGCGCTGGGCTCGGCGGCGATGGGGTCGGTGCTTCTGATCGCCGTCAATAACGGTCTCGATGCGCGCATCGAGGCGAGCAAGGTCGTGGGCACTTCCACCAAGACCCAGCTCGAGGAGGTCGTCTACACGTTTGAGAGCGACGCCTCGTTTGCTGCACGTATGGAAGCCGTGGGAGTCACCGGCGAGGCCGAGAGCGAGCTCATCCAGAGCAATGCTGCGGTGCGCTCCAATGCCGCCTCCATGGCGTTTGGGACCGTGGCCGTCCTGGCGGGTCTAGCCCTCTTTACGACGTTCCCGCGCGACGCGTCGAGACGCGAGGAGTAGGAGCCGGCGCTGACGCAAATCGATGCGTTCGAGCACGGGGTACGTCTGGTTGACGGTGCGCCTCGAGCGGGCGCATGACGGATGGTCCCTGTTGGCTATCGAGGCGGGTGTCGAAGGGCTTGAGTGCTTTTGCGGCCCTGCGGAGCCACTTACTGCGTTCTCTTCATCCTTATGTAATCGAGCTGGTATCTGGTTTCGATAACCACTTTGAGCCGGGGCCGCTGCCTCGCTCCGTCTAAAATGTTCGGCCATAGTGCGGTTGCGCGCCACGTGCGGCAGCAGAACGACAGCAATCGGAGGGACACCCCTATGTGCGGAATCGTCGGCTACACCGGCTCCCAGACGGCAAAAGACATCCTGATCGGCGGCCTCAAGCGCATGGAGTACCGCGGGTACGACTCCGCGGGCGTGGCGCTCGAGGTGGCGGGCGAGGGCGAGCCGCATCTCGACGTCATCCGCCGCGTGGGCAAGGTCGCGGGTCTCGAGTCGGAGCTCGAGCACATGAGTGACGCCGCCACATGCGGCATCGGCCACACGCGTTGGGCCACGCACGGCAAGCCCTCCGTGGTTAACGCCCATCCGCATGTGAGCTGCGACGGGCGCATCGCCGTGGTGCACAACGGCATCATCGAGAACTTCCAGGAGCTGCGCGAGGAGCTTCGCGAGCGCGGCCACGAGTTCAAGAGCGAGACCGACACCGAGGTCTTTGCGCATCTGATCGAGGAGGCCTACGAGGCCGCCGGTAACCTCATGGGCGCCGTGCGCGAGGCCTGCACCCATGTGGTGGGCGCTTATGGCCTGGCCGTGGTGTGCGTTGACGAGCCCGGCGTGATCGCCGTGGCCCGCAAGGACTCGCCGATCGTCATCGGACAGGGCGAGACCGGCTCCTACGTTGCCTCCGACGTCATTGCCATGATCGATGCCACGCGCGATGTCGTGGTGCTCGAGGACGGCCAGTTCGCCCGTCTTACGCCGGAGGGCGTGGAGTACACCGACGAGCAGGGACGCGCCATTGAGCCTGAGGTCACGCATGTCGATTGGGATATCGACATGGCCGAGAAGGGCGGCTACCCCGACTTTATGCTCAAGGAGATCCATGAGCAGCCGCGCGTGGTGCGCGACACGCTCGTGGGCCGCATGACCTCGGCCGGCGAGCTCGATATCGACGAGCTCGGGCTCTCGCTCGAGGAGCTCAACGACATCGACCGCGTGTATGTGATCGCCTGCGGCACCAGCTACCATGCGGGCCTCGTTGCCAAGAACCTCATCGAGGCTTGGGCGCGCATCCCGTGCGAGGTGGAGGCTGCGAGCGAGTTCCGCTACCGCGACCCGATCATCACCCCCTCCACGCTCGTGGTGGCCGTGAGCCAGTCGGGCGAGACGGCCGACACCCTTGCCGCCATCCGCGACGCGCGCATCAAGGGCGCCAAGGTCTTTGGCATCACCAACGTGGTGGGCAGCCCCGTGGCGCGCGAGAGCGACGGCGTCATCTACACCAAGGCCAACAAAGAGATCGCCGTGGCCTCCACCAAGAGCTTCATCGGCCAGATCGTGAGCCTTACGCTCCTTGCCATGCTGCTCGGTCAGGTCAAGTACCGCCTGACCACCAAGCAGACGCGTATGCTGTTCCGCGAGCTGGGCGACACGGCCGAGCAGATCCAGCACATCATGGACACCCAGACCGAGGCGATCCACGAGGCGGCGCTCGCCTGTAAGGACGCCCCCTCGGCGCTCTTTGTGGGACGCGGCATGGGCGCAGCCATCAGTTACGAGGGCGCGCTCAAGCTCAAAGAGGTCAGCTACCTGCACGCAGAGGCCTATGCCGCCGGCGAGATGAAGCACGGCCCCATCGCGCTCATCGACCCCGGGTTCCCGGTGATCGCGGTAACCACCAAGAGCCCTACCTACGACAAGACGGTGAGCAATCTCAAGGAGTGCGAGGCCCGCGGCGCCAAGATCATCGCCGTGGCCACCGAGGGCGATGAGGAGATCAAAAAGATCGCCGATCACGTGATCTACGTGCCGCGCGTGCGCGACGCCTTTAGCCCCATCACGGCCACGGTGCCGCTGCAGCTGCTCGCGCGCGAGGTGGCGATCCTGCGCGGGTGTGACGTGGACCAGCCGCGCAACCTCGCCAAGAGCGTGACGGTGGAGTAGGGGGAGCGCCTTCGCCTTCCTGCCCAAGTTATTGCGTCTTTTGAGCCGCCCGAAAGGGCGGCTCTTTTTGTGGGGAGCGGATTGTGTGGCGGCCCACGATGTGGATTCGATTTGTCACTCCACCTGGAAAGGCCGTTCGGACGGCTTGTCTTGGATGCTTGCCTGAAAGCTGGAAGTCGGCGCGCCCGGGGCTTCACGGTGCCGCGGGACCGTCGGCAACAAAAACGCCCAGGGCAGGAAGGTTGCCCCGGGCGAATCTTGTTTGGGGCCCAGTTGGCAAAAAGCTTGTCCGCAGGTTGATACGAGCCAAAAGAGCCTTGTGTGCGTCCCGCCAGGATGGCGATGCGGGACAGCAACTATATTGCCTGCGCAGCCTCGTCGCACCTATAGTTGCAGGTGAGAAAAATCGTTCAATTTTGAAACGGCGGTACGAAACATGGCCATCGAGTACCTTGACGCTGACCAGGTTCGCCAGCAGGTGGAGACGTCCGTGCTCTGCATTGCCACGGGCGAGACGTCTCCGGCGCCGCTCGTGCAGCAGGCTTATGACCGCGGCGCGCCGATCATGCTCGAGGGTGAGCCGGGGAGCGGTAAAACAGAGCTTGCCGGCATGCTTTACCTCGAGGGGCGCTATACAGACCAGCCGTTTATTCGCATTCCGTGCGATACGCTCAACGACCGCGCTTGGACGCACTTGCTCAAGAGCCACGACTCGCCGCTCTATCGCAACGGGGCGACGCTCGCCTTTGATGCCCTGCATGCCTTGAGTGCCCGACGGTCCCGCGAGCTCCTTGCCGTGCTTGCCGATTCGGCCGCCACGGAGCGTTGCCACGTGATCTTTGCGGGTAACGACGTTCCGGGCGGTGGTGAGTGCGATGCTGTGGCGCTTTTTGCCGAGCGCCTGAGCTGCGCTGTGTGCGTGACAACGCCGCTGCGCAATCGCGACGATATCGGGAGCCTTGCCGAACGCTATCTCGCGTACCTGGCTGAGGCGTTTGGGGCGGCCGCGCCCGAGCTTGAGGACGGGGCCGCTGAGCTTCTTCAGGCCTATGCCTGGCCTCGCAATTTTTTGCAGCTCCGCGAGGTGTGCGAGCGTGCGTTCATCCTCGCGGGCGGCGAGGCGGTGAGCGAGGAGATTGCGCGCGAGGTGCTCGCCCAGGAGAGCGTAATCAGGTCGGTCGCGTTTTCTACGCCCCGGCTCGACACCGACCTGTTTGTGCTGCGTCCCCTGGCCGAGATCGAGCGCGACATCGCGCGCATGGTCGTCGACTACCTCGGCGGCAACAAGACTCGCGCCGCCGAGGTGCTGGGCATCAGCCGCACCACGCTCTGGCGCCTGCTCAAAGGCGACGAGCACAAGGGCGAGTAAGACGCCGTTCGCGTGTCGTGGGCAGGGCGCCGGGGCGTGCAAATGCGGAGTCTTTGCTGCGCAGTTACTTGACGTACACCACGTTGTCGCGGCGGGGCTTGGCCTCGGCGAGCGGCTTGTCGCTGTAGCCAAGCACGCAGTGGCCTACGCCACGCAGGCTGCCGTCGGACGGCAGGCCCCACTTGGCGAGGAGCGCCTTGCCCTCCTCGGACTCGAACTCCTCCTTGGCGCGGTGGATCCAGATGGACTGTACACCGAGCGCGTTAGCGGCGTTCATGAGGTTGCCCATGGCGAGCGCACCGTCCTCGACGCAGGTGCCCACGCTGGAATCGACCAGCACGACCACGACGGTCTTGCCGCCACAGAACGGGTCGATCTCGGTGCCCATGATCTGGGCGTTCATGTGCGAGAGAGTGGTGACGGTCTCGGGGTCGCTCACCACCACAAACGTGGCGGCTTGTTTGCCCATGCCGTTGGCGGCGTAGCGCCCGGCCTCCACGATCTTATCGACGGTCTCGGCGGGAACGGGCTCGTCGTTGAACGAACGGCAGCTGCGTCTCGTGAGCATGCTTTCGAGTGCGTCCATGGTTGTTCCTCTCTATAGGGTTGCAAAGAGCGCCGGCGGGGCCGACGGGGCCGTTATACCCCCAAGGGGGATGTCGTTAAACAGATGGTACCTGTTCTGAAGTGAGGTGGCCTAGCTGCGGCGATGCATTCGCGCAGGCGTGGGGGTTATGAATATACCGTGATTGAAAAAACGTGTTACCCCGTTCGGCGATGCTAAGCAGGCGATTCGCCTAAAACTGTTGCCAATTAAATTGGAAACGGGCTTTACTGATGTCATCACCCAGCTTATGAGGCGCAGGTTCCCGGCGAGCGGCGCCCGACGAGACCAGGAGGTCACTCATGTTCAACCCCGGAGCGGTCGTCGATACGGACTTTGAAGGATTCCTCAAGTACCTCCGCGCCAAGACGCGCGCGTTCCTCGTTATCGACGAGCATCAGTACTACGTGACGCACACCGACGGCTACTGGCGCGTTCAGGATTGCGCAGAGCTCAACGAGAAGGGCCACTTTTCCGATTGTTCCGAGCTTGTGACCACCATGCCTGAGCTTGTTGAGCTTGCATGGCTCGGTGGCAAGAGCGTGCACGATCTGTTCCCCAAGACCGTGGTCGTCGACGCCGTGGAGGCACTAGCCCCTGCAGCGTAAAGCTCGCAACGCATATCGCGGTTATAAGGCCGCCGGCGCAGTCTCCCATGTGCCGGCGGCTTTTTTATGCCGTAAGCACGCTCTGCATAAAGTATGAATTCGGACTACCTCTAGCCATTAATCCGAACTCGGACTATGATTTGGTCTGATATCGGATTATCTACAAGGAGGGGAATATGGCCGAGCGCTCTCTCGATGAGCTCTTGGATGAGTTCTACCACGCCTACAACAGGATCGATCGACTCTATAGCATCATTGCGCATCGGGCCGGACTTTCGGATTGCGCATACTGCCTGATGTTCGACATTGCAAAGAACGGTGGGTCGGCCGCGCTCAGCACCATGTGCGGCGAGTGGGCCTACACCAAACAGACCATCAGTTCCGCGATCAAGTCGCTCGAGAACAAGGGGCTGATCGAGCTCTCGTTTGTGGAGGGGAGCCGCAAGAACAAGGTGGTGAGCCTCACCGACGAGGGGCGCAAGCTGGCGGAGCGGTTCGTTGACCCTGCCGCCATGGCGGAGTTCCGCGCGCTCGAGGCCTTGGGCGCAAAAGAGCGTGAGCAGCTGGTTGCGCTCACGAGCGGCTATGCCGACGCCCTTGAGCGCGAGCTCTCCCAGGTGGTCGAAAGCGAGAGCGAGGCGAGCGAGTAAATGAGGCTGCTCATCCGCTTTATCAAGCCGTACAAGGCGCTTGCCGCACTCACGCTCATCGTGATGCTCATCGACTGCACGGGCACGCTGCTCGTGCCCACGATGCTCGCGAACATGGTGAACGAGGGCATCACGGCCGGCAACATGCAAAAGATTCTGCAGAACGGTGCGTTCATGCTCGGTGCCACGGCGATGGCCTCGGGCGGCGCGGTGCTCGGCTGCTATCTGGCGGCAAAGCTCGCGGCGCTTGTGGCGCGCGACCTGCGTTGCGCCATCTACGAGAAGTCGCTTGAGCTTTCGGCCAGCGATTTTGAGGAGTTCGGCACGGGCTCGATGATCACGCGCACGCTCGGCGACATCAACGTGGTGCAGCAGTCGATTATCATGACCTGCCAAATGGTGCTGCCGGTGCCGTTCCTTGCTGTGGTGGGCATCGCCTTTGCCATGCGGATCGACGCCAGCATGGGCGCGACGCTCCTTGTGGTGGTGGCGATCGTACTGGTGCTCGCCGTGCTCACCATCCGCGCGGCCGCGCCGATCTTCATCAGGCTCCAGGGGTTCATCGACCGCATGAACGTGGTGCTGCGCGAGAGCATCATCGGCGTGCGCGTGGTGCGCGCGTTCAACAAGGAGCGCCACGAGGAGGAGCGGCTCGATTCGGTGTTCTCGGAGTATGCGGAGTCGGCCATCAAGGTCAACTACCTCTTTGCCGGCCTCGACTGCTCGAGCTTTTTTATCGTGAACGCCACCGAGGCACTCATTCTTTGGCTCGGCGGCGACCGCGTGGGCGCCTATGCCATGAACATCGCGAGCATCTCGGCGGTGCTCGAATACGCCATGATCATCCTGTTCTTTATCATGATGGCCCAGATGGTGATCCTTACCCTTCCGCGTGCGAAGGCTTGCCTTGAGCGTGCGGAAGAGGTGCTCTCGGTTAAGCCGGCGATCGTCGACGGGCCGCAGCGTTTGGCTGCGAGCGGCGACGCTTTTGCTGGGGAAGGCTTTGCACCCGCGGTGGCCACGGTGCCTGTTGAGGTGTCCACAGCGCCGGTCGTGGAGTTCGACCATGCGACGTTCCGCTTTGGTGATGCGAGCGAGGATACCCTGCACGACCTCAGCTTTATCTGCGAGCGCGGCAAGACCTGCGCGATCATCGGTTCCACGGGTTCGGGCAAGTCGACCGTAACCAAGCTCTTGCTGAGGTTCCACGACGTGACGGGCGGCGCGCTGCGCTTTTGCGGTGCCGACGTGCGCGAACTTTCGCAGGCGGAGCTGCGCGGGCGCATTGCCTATGTGCCGCAGAAGGCCTGGCTGTTCTCGGGCACGGTGGCGAGCAACCTTCGCTACGGCAACGAGGATGCGAGCGAGGAGCAGATGCTCCACGCACTCGATGTGGCTCAGGGTAACTTTGTGCTCGATCTGCCCGAGGGGCTCGAGTCGCACGTGGCGCAGGGCGGTACGAACTTCTCGGGCGGGCAGCGCCAGCGCCTGGCTATTGCCCGCGCGCTCATGAAGGACGCCGACCTCTACATCTTTGACGACAGTTTTTCGGCGCTCGACTTTAAGACCGATGCGGCCTTGCGCGCGGCGCTTGCAGACGAGACGCGCAATGCGGCGACGATCATTGTTGCGCAGCGCGTGTCGACGATCCTGCATGCCGATTGCATCGTGGTGCTCAAGGACGGCGAAATCGTGGGCAAGGGAACGCACGACGAGCTCATGAAAGGTTGCGAGGCGTACCGCGCTATCGCTGAGTCGCAGATGAAGGGAGGTGCTGCTCATGAGTAGGGAAGAGATGAAGAACGGTGTGGCCACTGGGGCCGTTGAGGCCGTTGCCACTGGGACTGTTGAGGCCGCCGGCGCCGAGGTCGCCGAGACTGTGGCTGCCGGGACCGTTGGGGCTGCTGGCGTTGCCGCGGCGTCGACCGAGGCAACTTCTGCCCCGCGTGCCCTCTCGGCCGAGGAGCTGTTTGCCGAGAACGAGCGCATGGCCGACGAGGCTGAGCGCCGCCGCCGCGACCGCATGCGCGACGACGAAGAGGAGGAGCTTGAGGTCCCGCGCGATACCTGGGGTACCGTCCGCCGCCTGTGGCGCGTGGCCGCGGGGCAGCACTGGCGTTTTGCCGTGGTGCTTGTGTGCGTGAGCTTCTACACGGTGCTGAGCTTGGCGGCGCCCGCCTTCAGCGCGCATATCATCGACCTGCTCTGGCAAAAGATCCAGGCGGCGCATGCCGAGGGGCACGCGTTTGCGATCAGCTGGGACAACTGCGGGCGCGAGATCCTCATCTACCTGCTGATCTGGACCGTTGCCGCAGCGTTTTACACGGGGCAGAGCTTTGTGATGGCGAGCTTTGCCGAGCGCCTCAACCTGATTCTGCGCAACCTCGTGGGCGCCAAGCTCAACCGCCTGCCGCTGAGCTTTTTCGATGCGCACAAGCCCGGCGAAACCGTGAGCCGTGTGACCAATGACCTCGACAAGATGTCCGAGTCGCTGCAGCGCGGGCTGCTCACGCTGCTCATCGCTATCGGCGGGGTGGTGGGCGCGCTCATCATGATGTTCCGCTACAGCCCGTTGCTCACGGTCGTGTTCGCCTTCTTCTCGGCACTTGCGCTTTTGCTCACCAAGGTCGTGGCGGCGCGCACGCTTGCGGTTTCGGCCGAGCGCCAAAAGTACGTGGGCAAGCTCACGGGTGCTGTGGAGGAGGCCTACAGCGGGCGCATCGTGGTGCGTTCGTTTAACCGCGAGCGGCAGAGCGCCGCGCAGGTGGCCGAGCTTTCGGACGAGCTCGCGCACGTGAGCGCCCGGGCCGATTTTCTCACCAACGCGGTGAACCCGGTCATCCGCTTTGTGAGCAGGCTCTCGCAGATCGTCATCGCTGTCGTGGGCTGCGGCATGCTCGTGGCCGGGCAGATGACCGTCGGTGTGTTCCAGGCGTTCTTTCAGTACATCTACCAGGCGTCGGAGCCGCTCACACAGATGGGCTACACCATCAACGCGCTGCAGAGCGCGCTTGCGAGCGTGGAGCGCGTGTTCGATCTGCTTGACGAGGCTGAGGTTGAGCCCGACCCGGCGCCCGAGCTTGCGGCACATGTGCCGACGCCTATCAGCGGCCGAGTTGAGTTCGAGCACGTGAGGTTTGGCTACGACCCCGAGAACCCGCTCATGCGTGACGTGTCGTTTGCGGCCGAGCCGGGGCAAAAGATCGCCATCGTGGGCACGACGGGCGCGGGCAAGACCACGCTCATCAACCTGCTTATGCGCTTTTACGAGATCGACGGCGGGCGCATCACGCTCGACGGCGTGGACACGCGCCGGATGGATCGCGGCGAGCTCAGGCGGAACTTTGGCATGGTGCTGCAGGACGCGTGGCTGTTCGACGGCACGATTGCCGAGAACATCGCCTACGGGTGCGAGGGCGCCACGCGGGCCGAGATCGAGGCGGCGGCGCGTGCGGCCCAGGTCGACTACTTTGTGCGCACGCTGCCGCAGGGCTACGACACGCGTGTGGCCAACGACGCCGAGAACATCAGCCAGGGTCAGCGCCAGCTGCTCACCATCGCGCGCGTGCTGCTCAACAACCCGGGCATCCTTATCTTGGACGAGGCGACCTCGAGTGTGGACACGCGCACCGAGCAAGCGATCGGCCGGGCTATGGAAGCGCTCATGCGCGGCCGCACGAGCTTTGTGATCGCGCACCGGCTCTCGACCATCGTCGACGCCGACCTCATCTTGGTCATGCGCGCCGGCAACATCATCGAGCAGGGCACGCACGAGGAGCTTCTGCGCGCGGGCGGCGCATACGAGGCGCTGTACAACTCGCAGTTCGCGTAAGGGGCGTGCCCGCAGGCTGTGGTTGGCCGTCGATCTCGTGTTGGGGTCGATCGGCCATGTGCCAGCTGGGTCCGATTGCGGGCGTGCGGCGGTTCGCGCGCCGCGAAGCCGGGGCCCGTTCAAAACAAGAGGACGGCCGGAGCGGAGAAAAAAACTCTCGCTCCGGCCGTCCTTTGTTGAGCGGTCTTGCTGTTGCCCGCACGGATGCGCCCGTGCTTGGTTGCGGTGCTGGCCGCTGGCGCTTAGCTGCGGTGCTGGCCGCGTGTTTCGAGATGGGCGCAGGCGATGGAGCAGCAGACGGCCACGGCGAGAACGATCAGCGCGTTCTGCGTGCCGGCAACGGTTGCGGTGGCGATGTCTGCGGCACCCGTTTGCGCGGCGTTGACGATGGCGGCGGCCACACTCGTGCCCACGGCGCCTGCGAGCTGCTGCATCGTGGTGAACATGGCGTTGCCGTCGGCTTTGATCTCTGCTGGCAAAAAGCTCAGCGACGAGGTCATGTTGGTGCCGTACATCATGCCCTGGCCAAAGGCGTAGAGCACGTAGATGAGGGTGGCCACGAGGGTCGTCAGGCCGTTTGCGAGCACGGCGAGGGCAACCACGGCCACGAGTGCGCAGGCGAGACCCGTGAGGATGGGCGTGCGCGCGCCGAGGCGGTCGTAGATGCGGCCCGAGATGGGCGACATGATGGCGCCGACGGCGCAGCCGAACAGCAGCACGGAGCCGGCCTCGGCCTGGCCGGCGCCGAGCGCGAGCTGCGCGTAGTTGGGCAGCAGGAGCGAGAGCCCGAGCACGGTGAACTGCATGCAGACGATGGTGCCGAGTCCGAGCACGTAGCGGTGCTCGCTAAAGATCTGCAGGTGAATCAGCGGGTGTGCGCAGGTGCGCTCGCGGCGCACAAACAGCGCCAGGAGCACGATGAACGCGGCAAAGAGGCCGATGATGAGCGGGCTCGTCCAGCCCATGTTGGCACCCTCGTCGATGGCGAACACCAGGCAGGCAAAGCTCGCGGCGAGCGCGATCCAACCGGGGATGTCGAGGCGCTCGGTCGTGGTCTCGTGGCTCTGACGGATCGAGAGGATGCCGAGCACGAACGCGATAACGAGAAGCGGCAGCAACGCCGCAAAGATGGAGCGCCAGCCAAAGGTCTGCGAGAGCCAGCCGCCCACGGAGGGGCCGACGGCCGGCGCGATGGCGGTGACGAGCGAGCCGACGCCCATCATAAAGCCGAGGTTCTTCTGCGGCGCCTGCTCGGTAATGATGTTGAACATGAGCGGTAGGGCCACGCCCGTGCCGATGCCCTCGAGCACGCGGCCGACGAGCAGCATAGGGAATACCTGCGCCGTCATGCCGCAGACGATGCCGGCGATGTAGAACACCATGGCCACGCAGAACACGTGCTTGGTCTTAAAGCGGCGGTTGAGGTAGCCCGACGTGGGGATCACGGCGGCAAGAACGAGCAGGTAGGCGGTGGTGAGCCACTGCACGGTGGCAGTGTTCACGCTGAACTCGCTCATGAGCGTGGGGAACGTGACGTTCATGGCCGTCTCGACGCATACGCCCGAGAACGACATGATGCCGGTCGCCACGATCGACATGATGAGCTTGGCGTCGAGGCGGCGTTCGAACACGAACGGCCTCTCAGCGGTGCTGGTGCTATTCATATAGCGGTTTCTCCTTTTGATAAGAGCGGGCCCCACACGGGGCTGCGGCGAAAATGTCTCGCGGTTCGCCATGGAGGGATTGTAGGGAGAAATTTAGGTACCTCATCCCAAGAACAGAAAGAGTTTACTTTTCCACAGATGCGGAATAATTCGGCTTGGCTTTCTGGGGTTTTTGAGTGAGTGGGCGAGCGGCCCTGCGGCGTTCTAGTTACCCGAGATGTGCTCGGTGAGCTGGCGCACGAGTGCACGCAGCTCGGCGACCTCGTCCTCGAGCTCGGTCACGCGGCGGGCGTTTTCGTCAATGCACGCACGGTTGCGCGCGGATTGCTCGGCGGCGTCGTCGGGCATGTACTCGCGATGGCACTTGGCATCAAAGGTCTCCTCGACCACACGGCAGCCGTTGCGCTTGATGATGCGCCCGGGCACGCCCACCACGGTGCAGTTGGCGGGCACGTCCTTGACGACCACGGAGTTGCCGCCGATCTTGACGTTGTCGCCGATGGTGATGTTGCCGAGCACCTTGGCGCCGGTGCCGACCGTCACGTTGTTGCCGAGTGTGGGGTGGCGCTTGCCGGTCTCGTTGCCGGTACCGCCGAGCGTTACGCCCTGGTAGAGGGTGCAGTTCTCGCCCACGATGGTGGTCTCGCCGATGACGACGCCCATGGCGTGGTCGATAAATAAATGCTTGCCGATCTGTGCGGCCGGGTGAATTTCGACGCCGGTCATGTGGCGCGTGAGCTGCGAGAGCAGGCGTGCAAGGCTTTTGCAGCCGTGGTTCCAGAGCCAGTGCTCGGGCACATGGTTCCATTTGGCGTGGAGGCCGGGGTATGAGAGAAAGATGACAAGGCCGTTTTGAGCGGCGGGATCCTCGCGTTTGACGTTGGCAATATCCTCGCGGATCGTGGTGATAAAGCTCATCGGCATCCTCCCTCCCGCCATGGCTCCATATGCGACGCATAAGTATAGCGAATCACTAGGATTAATGCTGCGAGGGGAGCCCTCTCTGGCATGCGGCACAACCGCTTAACGATTAAAAGATGTGCTTGCCTTCTTTGAGGGGAGTATCTTGGATACCATCTCGGTATCAAAGATCTGTTGGGGGTTTGAAGATGGATCAGAAAAAATCGGGGGGGCTCTCGAAGTCCTCGAGGTCATAGCTGCGTCTGAAAGAGGGCGCGACGCGGTTATTGCAGCTCATAAGGCTGCTTTAAAAGAGGCAAAAGCCAAGCTCGACCTTGCTCAAAAGAATCACGATGTCTTAGTTGCCGGGAAGAAAAAAGAACTCGAAGAAATAAGCGATGCCTATTTTGGTTTTCGCATTAAGGTTTCCATTCCGGTCCAGCAGGTGTAGCAGATAGCGATGCGGGGCTTGTTATGAGCCTGCATGCCCGTCCGTTTTTGCAGCGAATGTGCAGTATACTTACAGCACATTCGCTGCTTTTGTTTTGGAGGCCGATATGCCTGCCGTTGCTTCGCTTTCGGAATTCAACCGCAACCAAACGGTCGTTATCGAAAAGCTCGAGGAGACTCAGGAGCCGCTCTACCTCACGCGCAATGGGCGCGCGAGCGTGGTCGTGATGGACGCTGCCGCCTTCGACCGTGCGATGTCCTTTAAGGAGGAGGCTCGCCGGCGCGAGATGGAGGTCTATCGCGGGCTCATGCGGGGCTACGAGGACGTGCTTGCGGGCAAAACGGTTGATGCTCAGAGGGCCCTCGTCAATCTCAAAAAAGAAAAGGGCTGGTAGAACATGGCTTGGCGAGTCGAGATCGCCGAGTATGCGCTTGCATTTATCGATGAGAACGTTACGCATCCTGCGGCGTTCACGGCCATCGAGCGTGCGGTAGAGATGCTCGCCGCGTTTCCGCGCATGGGCGCCGTTTACGAACCCGAGTATGTTGCAGCGCGTCCGCCCTTCTCGTGCCGGCATTTGCCGCTGCCCGATACGCCGTTTTCGCTCTATTACTGTTTGCGCGAGGAAACCGAGACGGTGGTCATCTTTGACATCGAGTGGTCGGCGGGCGATCCCAAAAAGCGGTTTCGGGGCTTTGGGGCCCTGTAATGCGGCCCCGTGGCTTCTGCAGTTCTTGGACATATCCGCACCAACTTGTGCGTTGTTGCTGGTAATGGCGTTCGGACTCGGTGAAGACGCGGCTGCGCTTGGGCGGCCTGCGTATACTTTTGCCCCGGGTGTGTCCGCGCCCGCGACAGAGAGGTATCCATGGGATTCATCAACGCAATCATCGAGCTGCTCAAAGACCCGCGCACGGCCATTGCTGCCTGGATCGCGGCCGGCCCCCTCACGGCCTACGGCTTTATCTTTTTGATTATCTTTATCGAGACCGGCGTGGTGTTCATGCCGTTCCTCCCCGGCGACTCGCTGCTCTTTGCGAGCGGCTGCTTTGCCGCCGATGGCAGCTTTAACATCTTGATGCTGCTCGGCGTTGCCTGGTGCGCGGCAATTCTGGGCGACCAGTGCAACTTCATGATCGGTCACTTCTTTGGTCAGCGCATCATCGCGTCGGGCAAGGTCAAGGCCATGACGCCGGAGCGCATCGAGAAGTCCGAGGCGTTCCTTGACAAGTGGGGCCACCTCGCCATCTTCCTCGGCCGCTTCTTCCCGTTCATCCGCACGTTCGTGCCGTTCCTTGCCGGCATGGGTGGCATGAAGTGGCACTCCTTTGTGCTGTTCAACGTGCTTGGCGGCGTCACCTGGTCCACACTCTTTACCCTGCTCGGTTACTTCTTCGGTGGTTTTCAGGTGGTGCAGGACCATTTTGAGCTGCTCATCGTGGGTATCGTGCTCGTCTCGGTGATCCCCACGGTCGTTGGCCTGCTCAAGGCAAAGTTCGGCAAGAAAAAGAGCGAGGGCGACGGCGCGCACTTTGCCTAAGGCGAGCTGCATCGCAACCGGCTTTTAAAAGGAGCTGCTTATGGCCCGCGCGGCAATTACTACCTTTGACGTTGAGGCATGCAACAAGGCTTTGTCTGCGGCTGGCTTGGAGACGCGCGTGCATATGCACGACGTCTGCGGCGGCCAGTATTTGAGCTGGGACTCGCTCGGCGAGGCCGATACGCAGGTTAAAGAGGCGCTCGCGGCATTCTTTGAGACACGTGGCGTGGAGCTCAAGTTTAACGACGACGCTTCGTTCTACGCGCTTTAACGCAACGGGTTAGCGTGCGGGCTTGTGCGTGAGATGCCAACCGCCGCAGTACTCGCATTTGTAGCAGTGAAGGTCGCGCGAGCCGTGGTGGCGGCAGGCGACGATGGCGGCCTCCGCTTCGGCTTTCGAGGGGTAGCGCTTTTTGCGGTCGCAGGCCTTGTAACGTCGGTGCTCTTCGCGCGCCTTGGATGCGGCCTGCTGACGAGCGTCCTCACGGGCAAAGACACCGCCCAGATCATCGCCGAGCTGCGACTCAAAGGCGGCGCGCTGGGCCGCGCGAGCGGATTTCTTCTTGCTTCCCATGCGGTCCCTCCTCGGCACGCGTTGACGTGTTCCATCCTAGCCAATGCCACATCTCTTTTGAACGGCGGTTTCTGCCGTTCGTGCCTTTCCCTCGATGGCGATTGCGAGGTGTTTTGGGCGGCCGTCACGGGGTTTGGGCCTTGGGCGAGGGGCGAAACACCCTCCGCGTGCCCAAACTTCAACTATTGATAGGGTTAGAGCGGATTGCCTGAGTAGAAAAGAGTTCGTGCTGCGGTGACCTGCGGTTTTGTTCCAGAAAAATGCCCTCTACTCGGAGGTTCGGCTATAACCCTATCAATAGTTGAAGTTTGTGGCCAGAGAGGGGCGGAAGCTTTCTTTAGGCGACGCGAATGCTGTTGCGCCCTTCGCCGTCAGGCTGCTTTTGCGCCCGCTGCTTCGTTTACGCATGGCTACGCGCCGTCGCCGGAAGCCGCGCACGGGTGACGTTTCCTATAATCGTGCCGTTTTGTGAACCTATCCGTTAGGAGCAGCCATGTTTAGGCCCCTGCGCAGAAAAAGCCGTGCCATCTCGGACGAGGAGGCAAAGTCCCTGCTGGCGGAAGGCCGCCGCGCCACGCTTGCCGTCAACGGTGACGATGGTTACCCGCTAGCCCTGCCCGTGAACTATCTGTACGACGAGCAGGCCGGGTGCATCTATTTTCACGGGGCAAAGAGCGGCCACAAGGTCGATGCGCTCAAACGCTCCGATAAAGTGTGCTTTACCGTGTGGGGCAACGAGCACCACAAGGAGGGCGAGTGGGCGCCCTATGTGCAGAGCGCGGTTGTTTTTGGGCGCTGCCACCTTGTAGCTGACGCGGAGCAGACCCGCTCCCGCGTGCGCGAGCTCGCCCTTAAGTACTACCCAACGGTCGAAGAGGTCGATGCGGTCCTGGAGAAGGAGATCGCCGGCGTCCAGCTCTACGAGATCAAGATCGAGCACCTCACCGGTAAGCAGATTAAAGAGAAGTAAGGGGCGCCTGCTCTGCGACGGTCGTCCGGGCGGTCCTCTTGGCGGGCCGATTACGATGAGCGCCGCAGCGCACCCTGCGATTATCCGCACAGATATCTAGAAGAGCCTGACGACATGTTCGTTTGCGGGTCGCCGTCTCTCCGTGCGGCGCAGCGAGCTTTCATCCCTCAAATATCTGCCCAAAGCTTCAAACCTACGGAAAAACTTTAACGCGCTAAAGAAATTGAACCTTTTGTTCAAAGCAGAGGAGTAGAATCTCGAACAACGTGAACGCGCCGGCCTGGGTCACGGACGGTTGCGGTTCGCGTGTGCGGTTACTACGCTCCGCGCACGCGATGTTGCGACGCTGCCGAACGCTCTCTTGAGCTGCGGGTTCACGAGAATCTGAAATTGCAGTTAGGAGCAAAACATGGCAGTTGAGAAGAAGGATCTGGACTGGGGCAACCTCAGCTTCGATTACATGCAGACCGATTACAGCTACGAGGCCCATTGGAAGGATGGCGAGTGGGACGAGGGCGGTCTGACCTCCGACCACACCATGCACGTCTCTGAGTGCGGCGGCATCTTCCACTATTGCCAGGAGGTCTTTGAGGGCCTCAAGGCTTACACCACCGAAGACGGCAGCATCGTTTGCTTCCGCCCCGACATGAACGCCGAGCGCATGTACGGCTCCGCCGAGCGCCTCGAGATGCCGCCCTTCCCCAAGGACCGCTTTGTCGAGGCCGTCAAAGAGGTCGTTGCCGCCAACGCTGCCTGGGTTCCGCCCTTCGGCTCCGGCGCTACGCTCTATGTGCGTCCCTTCATGATCGGTTCCGGTGACGTGATCGGCGTGGCTCCCGCTCCTGAGTACACGTTCCGCATTCTCGTGACCCCGGTCGGCCCGTACTTCAAGGGTGGCCTCAAGCCCATCAAGCTGCGCGTTTCTGAGTACGACCGCGCCGCGCCCCACGGCACCGGCAACATCAAGGCTGGCCTCAACTACGCTATGAGCCTCAAGCCGACGATGGAGGCCCACCGCGCCGGTTACGCCGAGAACCTCTACCTCGATTCCGAGAGCCGCACCTACGTTGAGGAGACCGGCGGCGCCAACCTCCTCTTTGTCAAGGAGGACGGCACCCTTGTGGTTCCCAAGTCGCACACCGACTCGATCCTGCCCTCCATCACCCGTCGTTCGCTCGTTCAGGTCGCCAAGGACCTGGGTATCACCGTCGACGAGCGCCCGGTCGAGTGGGCCGAGGTTGCTGGCGGCGCCTTTGTTGAGTGCGGCCTCTGCGGCACCGCTGCCGTCATCTCGCCGGTCGGCCAGATCGACAACAACGTCTACGGCGCTGACGAGACCGTGACCTTCTCGGCCGGCTGCACCGAGATCGGCCCCGTGATGAAGAAGCTCCGCGAGACCCTCACCGGCATCCAGGATGGCGCTGTCGAGGATCAGCACGACTGGGTCTTCAAGATCAGCGAGTAGCTCCTCCCCAGCGAGCGACCTTTTGCGGTTGCTGGCATTCTGAGCTTTAGCTCCCACGGCTCCCGTTGCGGTAACGCAGCGGGAGCTTTTTGTTGGTGATTTGAGGTTTTGCGGTCCAAAAACGCGGGTCGAAGGCGGCCCTCGTGCCCAAACTTCAACTATTGATAGGGTTAGAGTGGATTGTGGGAGTAGAGAAGAATTTGCGCCGCATCTACCTGCGGTTTTGCTGTGGCAAAACGTGGTGTACTCAGGTGTTCGGATATAACCCTATGAATAGCGTGAGTTTGTGGCGCGCACGATAAGATCGTGAGGGCCCGAGCCCGGAGAAGTGCCGGAATCGGGTCTTCGGAGCCTGGCCGCTAGGGGGCATCCGGGTTTTGGGGCGCAGCCCATTGCGTTGCGGCCTTTATTTAGGCTGACCAATTTTGAAACCCAGCAAAAAGCCCCGGGCTGTCGGTGGGGTTCCGACAGCCCGGGGCTGCTGCGTTGCGTATGTGACCGCGCTTTAGAACTTGACCTGCGGGACCTGGCGGGCGGCCTCGGCGGCCTCAAAGCCCTGGCGCTCCTTGAACTGGAAGATGCCGGCAAAGATCACGCCGGGGAAGGTCTGGATGGCGTTGTTGTACTTGAGTACGCAG
>CAVDZW010000068.1:0-4562 GCA_963613305.1 bacterium
TCCTGATCCTCATCGCGGCGCTGCTCGCCGTCGTGATTCTCTTCAACCTCGTGACCATCAACGTGAGCGAACGCATCCGCGAACTCTCGACTGTCAAGGTGCTCGGGTTCTTTCCCAAGGAGGTCTCGATGTATATCTACCGCGAGACCATCATTCTCTCGATCATCGGTGTGCCCGCGGGCTGGGCGTTCGGTCGCGCGCTGCAGCTCTATATCATCGGCGCCGTTCCGCCCGAGCAGGTGATGTTCAGCCCCGAGTGCGGTGCGCTCTGCTTTATCGTGCCGGCGGCCGTGATCGCTGCGGTGGTGGGGCTGCTCTACTTCGTGGTCAAGCATCGCCTCAAGAATGTCGACATGCTCGAGGCGCTCAAGAGCGTCGACTAGGTGCGTGAGAGGGGGGGGCGGGCGTCTGCGCGATGGCCTAGCCCCTGCCTCACACGCACGGCATGGCAGTCTTTTCCGTTATGCGGCGGCGCGCTCGGCCCGGGCTCTTAGATTCCCTTCCGCGGTCGGGCGTGTTGCCTGCTCTTCACACAGAAGCGCCTCCCGTTCATCGCTGTTAGCTGGGCGAGAAAACGGGAGGCGTTTCGTTTGGTCAGTGCAAGGCCTTACGGCGGCGTTTGCCGCGCTGGCGCTATTCGGTGTCGGCTTAGCCTGTCACCGACGAGGCGTAGCTGTTGATGTCTACGCCGGCGTTCACGCGCACGCGCGGGAGTTGCGCCGGGTCGTCGCCGATCTTTGCCCAGTCGTTCACGGTGGTGAAACCGCAGGCGATTCCCGCCTGCTTGACGGCCGCCACGCCGGCCTCGGGCACGTCGCCGAACGGGTAGGCAAAGGCGTTGTTGGCCTGGAGCTCCTCGGCCTCCTTCTGCAGGTCTTCGAGGATCTGCTCGGTCGTCATGGAGGTCATGAGGCCGCCGTGGCCCGAGCTGCCGCCGCCCTGGTGCATCTTGTAGGAGTGCGACTCGTACTCAACGTAGCGGCTACGCTTGCTCACGGAGTTGCCCTGGTCGTACATGCCGATGCAGAATGAGGTCACCGGCACCTGGTACTTCTCGATCACGGGGATGCCGTGGTCCAAAAAGCCGGCGGCGGCGTCATCAAAGGTGAGCACGATGCTCTTGGCGGGCAGGCTGTGCGTGCCCTCAATGAACGCCTTGACCTCCTGGAACGAGGCAAAGTAGAAGTTGTTGGAGGTGAGGTAGGCGAGCTGCTCCTCGAGCGCTGCGGTCGAGATGTTGTTGGCGTCATAGCTCTGCGAGGTGTCGCCCTCCTCGTGCACGTCGTGGTACATGAGGATCGGGATGCCGTTTTGCTGCTTGTCCATGGAGGCGACGACCTCGACCGTGCGCTCGATGCTCGCGCGGTGCCCCGTGGAGTCCGAGACGGAGTAGGTCACGGTGTAGGTGCCCGCCTTGGAGGTGTCGACGGTGCCCGTGGTCTCGATCTTGTTGTTGAGAATCCCGTCGGTGGGCTCGGCCGCGTGCGCGCCGGCCTCGAGGTACTCCTCGCCTTTGAGGACGATCGTGTGCTCGCTGCCGTTCACGCCCATGACGATCTCGCCGGGGTCGTCCGTCATCGCGGCGTCGGACGTGGTGCTGTCGGTCGTGGTGGCGGTGTCGGTGTCGGTGGTCTCCGTCTTTTCGCTCGTGGTTTCGCTCGCTTTGTTCGCGTTCAAGAGATGCAGGGCGAGCGCCGTGCCGCCGCCGAGGAGCGCGAGCACGACGACGATGCCGACGATGAGCCCTGCGCGGCTCTTGCGCTTGGGGGCGGGCTGAGTATCCCGGCTCGTGTGCGCGTAGCTGCTGGGCGCGACCGTTCGCGTGTACTGCGGCGTTGTCGCGCGATTTGCGCGCTGACGGCTTGCGGCCTGGCTGCCGTAGGCTGGGTGTGCCGCGGACTGTTGCCTGCGCGCGTTGCCGTTGCTGGCGGACGCGCTGTCGGGGCGGCGGTAATGGGCGCCGCGGCTATCGCGGTTTGCGGGCATATGGATTCCCCTTTGCTGAGGGACGCGCTCGAATCGCGCGTCAAAAACTGCGGTTTCGCTATTGTAGCGCGCCGCCGTTGCGCCCATCTACTGCGCGAACATCTCCTTGCGCGCGAACTCGGCCTGCACGGTGCGGAGCATGAGGTCGGTGTCGTCGAGGCCGAGATGCTGTTCCGCTTCGTCGGCGGCGAGGGTGCCGCGGCGGCGTGCCCAGTTCTCGAGCGAGGCCGGGGCGCTCTCGCGGGGGAGGGTCGCTACCTCGGAGTCGAGCCTGCGGCAGATGTCGCGCGAGTCGATCACCACGATCTTGCCGGCGCGGCGCGCCTCGGCGTAGCCCTCGAGGTGGATCTTGAACCACGAGTCCTCAAAGGCGGCGTTGTGCGCCATGTAGGGGTACTTTTTCATGAGCTTGAGAATCTGCTTCTGCAGGGCCTTGTTCTCGCGGAACGGCACCTTGCCGTCGATATCGTCCCAGGTGATGTGGTGGATGTTGTTGAGCGGCACCTCGCCGGCCTCGCGGTAGACGTCGGGTAGGCCGCAGTAGTGCGCCTCGGCGTCGCGCGGCTCGGCCGTGCTCGTGAGGTCCATGAGCTCCCAGCCCACGTTGATGATGTGGCCGCGCTCCGGCGCGCGTCCCGTGGTCTCGATATCGATGCCGAGGACAGTGCCCTTGATGGGCTTGCGCACGTAGGCTACGGCAAAGGCGTCGCGGTCGCCGCGCACTTCGCGGGCCACGGCCGAGGCGGCGCGGCCCTGCATCTTGCCGATGGCGGCGCAGGTGTCGGCGTCGGAGAGGCTGCGGGCGAGCGTGGCGGGCGGGAGATTGCGCAGACGTGCCTCGCCGATCTGGTCGCAGAGGTCACGGTTGCGGTCGGCGAGGTCCGTGACCACGGCAAAGTCAAAGCCTGGGTCGTCGCTTGCAAAGTACTCGGTCTCGAGAAGCTTGAGGGCTTCCTCGCCACGGCGGCGTTCGGCCTCCATGGCGTCGTGGTCGCCGTAGATGAACATGGCGATAAAGGGCTGGTTTGAGTAGTCGAGTGCCTGTTGGACGTTCATGGGCGTCTCCTTGTTCTTGCTGTGCGTTCAATCGCGCGTTGCACGCGGCCATGTGGCCGGGGCGCGCCGTTCCCGTGGGGATTCGAAGCAATGTCGGCCGATCAGTTTACCACGGCCAACTTATATGGTTCGATACCGAGTTCCATAGAACGTTACAATAGCGTTCACTGCGCCGGGATGGCCCCCGGCGCGACGACCCGAAAGGATCCACGCTCCATGGACATGGACTTTGTCATCGATATTCTGCTTGACGCGGGCAAGGACACGCTCGCGCTCGTGCCGTTTCTCTTTATCACTTATATCGTGCTCGAGGCGATCGAGCACACCGCGGCCGCCCGTGTGAACGGTGCGATCAAGCGCGCCGGCGCGGCCGGCCCCGCCCTCGGCGCGGCGCTTGGCATGCTTCCGCAATGCGGCTTTTCGGCCATGGCCGCCACTCTCTACGCCGGCCGCGTCGTGACGCTGGGCACACTCGTCGCCGTCTTCTTGAGCACCTCCGACGAGATGCTCCCCATGCTTGTGGCCGAGCACATGCCGATGGAGCAGATGGGTGGCATCCTTTTGGCCAAGGCCGCGATGGCGCTCGTGACGGGCTTTGCCGTCGATGCGATCATCCGGGCGCTTCGCAAGAACGAGCGCGTGCACGCGGCACTCAAGCGCACGGTCTTCGGGGTCGTGGCGGATCCGGCGCACGTGAACTGCGCCCACGGCGACCACAGCGAGGGCGACATCATCGACGAGATCTCTGAGGCCGGTGTCTCGGCCGACCATATCCACGAGCTCTGCGTGCGCGATCATTGCGGCTGCGATGAGGAGGCCGAGAGCGAGCATGGCCATGCGCATGAGCACGATGAGGGCTGCGGGTGCGCTCACGACCACGGCTGCTGCCACGCTCATGGTCATGAGGATGTACACGACCACGGCCACGAGGGCTCTTGCGTCTGCGCTGCTGAGCACGATCACGCTCATGGACACGGCGAGCACTGCGGCTGCGACCACGGCCGCGGCGGACTGCTCGGCCACATCGTCAAGAGCGCCGTCTCGCATACGGTGCAGGTTTCGGTCTTCATCTTCCTCGTGACGCTTGTGCTCGTGGCGGTGCTCGAGACCGTCGGCGAGCCCGCGCTCGAGAGCTTTTTGCGCAGCAACGAGCTGCTCGCGATCTTTGGCTCGGCGCTCGTGGGCCTCGTTCCCAACTGCTCGGCGAGCGTCGTCATCACGCAGCTCTACCTCGAGGGCGCGCTCGGTCTGGCGCCTATGCTCGCCGGTACGCTCATCTCGGCTGGCGTGGGTTACCTGGTGCTCTATCGCACCAACCGCAGTGCGCGCGAGAATCTCGTGTTCATCGTCATGATGTACGTTATCGGCTGCGCTTGGGGGCTTGCGATCTCGCTCTTCTTCTAAAGAGCCTCTCGCTTTTTTCAACCTGACGCCCGTCACGGCGATCCGCTCAAAAACGTCCTCGGCAAATGAAAGCACCTTCCGCCCCGCCCCTTCGGGGCTGCGGTCGGAAGGCGCTT
>CAVDZW010000069.1:0-7109 GCA_963613305.1 bacterium
TCGGCCACGCGGCGCACGAGCGCCAGCTTGGCCCACTGCTCGTCCTCGGTGAGCTTGTTGCCGCACTCGCAGGAGGCAAAGCCGCACTGCGGGGAGAGGCAGAGATGGTCGAGCGGCACATACTTGGATGCCTCCTTAATGCGCTCCACGAGCAGGTCCTCCTCCTCGAGGCCCGGCTGCTTGGAGGTCACGAGGCCCAGCACCACGTACTTGTCGTCAGCCACGTACTTCAGCGGCTCAAAGGTGCCGGCGCGTGGCGTGTCGAACTCCAGGTAGAAGGCACGGACGTTCTCGGTGGCGAAGAGGTAGGGCGCGATGGGGTCGTAGCCGCCCTCGAAGGCGTAGGTGGAGTGGTAGTTGCCGCGGCACACGTGCGTGTTGATGACGAGGTCCTCAGGCGCGCCCTCGATGGCGAGGTTGTTCAGGCGCACGCCAAGCTCGGAGACCTTCTGGATATCGACGGCCTGCATGCCGGTCTTGGCGACGAAGTCGGTGTCGCAGTAGATGCCCCAGGTGCAGTCGTCGAACTGGACGTTGCGGCAGCCGGCGGCGTAGAGGTCGGCGAGCACGGTGCGGTAGGCGGCGGCGATGTCTTGAATCAGGGCCTCGTCGTCGGGGTAGACGGCGCGCAGGCTCTCGACCTGGCCGTCACAACGGTCGAGGATGACCTCGGAGTAGGTCTGGATGGGGGCGGGCATGGTCTGACGGGCAACCTGGCCGTCCTCCTCGAGCGCCTTCACGAACTTGAAGTGCTCCACGAACGGGTGGTTCTCGCCAGAGATTTTACCGCGCACGACGGCGGTGTCGGCCGTGGTCTCCTCGTCGTGGAACATGTAGCCCTGACGCGCGGTAGCGCGCTCGATGCCGTTCAGGCCCCACATAAAGTCGAGGTGCCAGTAGCTGCGGCGAAACTCGCCGTCGGTGATGACGTGCAGACCCGCGGCCTTCTGCTTAGCGACGAGGTCGCGGATGGCCTCGTCCTCGACGGCCTTGAGCTCGGCGGCGCCGATGACGCCGTCATTGAAGTCGTGGCGGGCCTGGTGCAGGACGTCGGGGCGCAAAAAGCTGCCGACAATGTCAAAGCGGAAGGGAGATCCCCAGGAATAAGGCATGGTTAATCCTCTCGGTTGCACACGGGCGCCGTTGTCGCCGTCCGTGCTCGTTTGCGTTCACCGAAAGTATGGGGCCGCGTTCGGCGATCGCAAAATACCGAGTTCATGGCGAGCGCGATAGGATTTTCCTATTGCACCCTTTCTAGATATGACGACGCAGCGCCTCCACGTAGGCCTCGCCATAGCGGCTGAGCGTCGTTCCCTTGCGCGTGATGATGCCGATTTCCATGTACTCGTCGATCTCGAGCGGCACCGAGACGATCGAGGCACCGTTCAACTCAGCCGAGATCACGCCCGAGCAGACCGTGTAGCCGTTAAGCCCGATCAGCAGGTTAAAGAGGGTGGCGCGGTCGCGCACCCGGATGTTCTTGGCGCGGTCAAGCGTGCTCGTGAGCTCTTCGGAATAGTAGAACGAGTTGTAGCTCCCCTGCTCATAGGAAAGAAACGGGTATTCGGCCAGGTCGTCGAGTGTCACGCTCGTGCAGCCCGCGAGCGGATGCGCGGAGCTCACGAACACATGCGGCTTGGCGCAAAAGAGCCCCGAGAACTCCAGGTCGTTCGCGGCGATCATCTTCTCGAGCACCTCGCGGTTGCGTGCCGAGAGATAGAGGATCCCGAGCTCGCTCTTTAGATGGGCCACGTCCTCGATGATCTCGTGCGTCTGCTCCTCGCGCAGGGTAAAGTCGTAGCGGCCGGCATCGAACGCTCGGATCACGTCAACGAACGCGTTCACGGCAAAAGAGTAGTGCTGGCACGAGACCGAAAAGTGCGGCGCCTGCTCAAAATCGCCCTTGTAGCGGCCCTCGAGCAGGTCGGCCTGCTCGAGCACCTGGCGCGCGTAGCCAAGAAACGTCTCGCCCTCCTCGGTCACCACCACGCCCTTGTTCGTGCGCTCAAAGATGTGCACGCCCATCTCGCGCTCGAGTTCGCGGATGGAGCCGGTGACGGAGGGCTGTGACACGTAGAGCTTGCGCGAGGCCTCGGTGATCGATCCGCATTCGGCCACCTTGACGACGTATTTGAGCTGTTGGAGCTTCATGGGCACCCGTCCTCCGTTGTTTCCTGCCTGCCATTGTAGCCGCCGTCGGGTGCATGGCGCGCGCAAGCACCCCCCGATCAAAGCGAGCGACGGCGCCGGACCTACGACCCCGCCGGCAAGCGCACGACCGCGCGACAACGCCCAACGCGCGACCCGCGCGTCTCCGGCGCCGCCCCGCCCGCAACCGAATCAACCCGCCGGCCGCCTTCCGTATCATCCACAGACCCCCTGCCGACGCATCTGCAGTCGAGCGGCTATAATGGCCAACAAATGGCTCGACCACAGATGGGGGATTCGGAGTTGAGCGAGATAATTGACGAAAGTTCGCAGGCAGACAACGAACTGAGCCAAGTAAACGAATACCTGATCGCCCTCTCTCGCGGAGACGCGTTGCCCAAGCTCAACCCCGCGCAGCTCACGGGCGACACCCGCGTGTCCGCCGAGTGTGCGCTCACCCTCGGCGCGCTCGTGAACGATGAGCGCACGCAGGCGGCAGACCTCGGTCGCGGCGTGTTCGAACGCCCCGAGACGGCCCGCACCGACAACCCGCTCACCGAGAGCTTTGACGAGATCCGCAAGAACCTCCAGGCCCCCTGGGAGATCGCGCACAGCGTCGAGCGCCAGGACTTCTCGTTCAAGACCCCCGAGGGCAACGAGTACCTCGACTTTATGCGCGACGTTGCCGAGCAGTTTCGCGACCAGCGCATCAAACTCGAGAACGACGCCTGCTCAGACCCACTCACCGGCCTCGGCAACCGCATGGCCTACAGCCGTGACATCGAGCGCATCTGGGACGAGAAGCGCCCGCACACGATCGCGTTCATCGACCTCGATGACCTCAAGCACTGCAACGACCACTACGGCCACGCCGAGGGCAACCGCTACATCCTCGAGGTCGCCAAACGCATCGATCTGCATCGTCAGCCCGGCGAACGCCTCTACCGCGTGGGCGGCGACGAGTTCATGCTCATCTCGGAGAACGCCGCATACATCGACCTTGCGCACCGACTCGAGACCTGCCGCGATTCCCTCGCTTCCATGACCATGGGCACCGGGCGCAGCCACTACAGCTTTAGCTACGGATGCGCCGCCGCCGACCCCACCAAGGGCGGCAGCCGCCACGAAGCAGAGGCCGAAGCCGATCGGCGCATGTACAACTACAAGCTCGCCCACAGCAAGCGCTCGCGCAACCGCGCAACCGGCGCGAGCAACACCGGATCATTCGAGCACCCCGTGATCCCCGGCGACCCCAACCGCGTGTTCAGGGCCATGGCGCTCACCAGCGTCGGGCGCTATCTCTTTATCTGCGACGTCGATGCCGACCAATCGCTCTGGTCGAGCAACGCCGTAACGGACTTTGGTCTGCCCTCCGAAAACGTCTTTGAGATGGGCAAGGTCTGGGCCGAGCATGTCCACCCCGACGACCTCGCCACCTGGTCTGCCGATATCGACGCCGTCTTTTCGGGGGCTAAGCGCCACCACAACCTGCGCTACCGCGCAAAGGACGCAAGCGGGCAGTACGTCATGGTCACATGCACGGGTGTCCGCCTCGATGGCGACGGCAACAGTCCGACGCTCTTTGTGGGATCCATAACGAACTCGGCTGTAGCCGAAGGCACCGACCCAGCAACGGGTCTCGACGATGTGCGCACACTTGCGGCGCACATCGCCGAGCGCAAAAAAGCCGGAGTCGCCACCGACATCGTGGTCTTCAAGATCGTCGGACTCGATCGCATCAATGCGCTTTACGGCTACGAGATGGGCAACATTGCCATCTCCACGCTCGTGGGACGTGTGCTTTCGCGTGTCGGGCGCCCCGCCCGCCTTTTCCGCACGTACGGCCTGCAGTTTGCGTTGGTGCGTGACAGCCAGCCCGGACTCGACCCGGTGCGCCTGGCGGCAAGCATCTGCGAGCTCGCGAACGAGCCCGTTGCCATGGGCGATACGGAGGCGCGCTTGAGCATCCACGCGGTCTCTGCGCGCTACACCGCTCTCGCCGACGCCGACACCATGCTCTCGGACCTCAACCGCCGCATCGACGCCGAACTGCAGAACCAGTCCTCAAGCAGCGCCAGCCATCCGGCACCCAGCGGCTCCCAGCGGCGCGACCGCCTGACCGGCCTCATGCGCGGCAACGATTTTCTCCATACGGCCAACATGCACCGCCCCGTGCGCGACACCGACGAGCGTGCCATCGTGGCCATCGACCTCGGACGCATGCGCATCTTCAACGAGTGGTACGGGCATGAGGCCGGCGACGCGCTCATCTCGGAGGTCGGGCGCTACCTGCAGACCCTCGAGGCCGAGGGCAAGGGCATCGCCGGCTACTGGGGCCAGGACGACTTTGCGGTCTACATCTCGGGCGAGAACAAGCAGATCGAGGCGCTTTACCTGCGCATTCGCTCCATCGTTGCCTCGCGCGACGACTCGGTCGGCTTTTTGCCGGCACTCGGCGTGTGCCCCGTCAAGCCCGGACAGCGCATCGACATCTCGCTCTACGACCGCGCCAAATCGGCACTCGAGCTCACGCACAACGACTTCAAACAGCGCATCAAGTACTTCCAACCCGAGAACTACGCCAAGCGCGAGGACGAGCACCGCCTGCTCTCAGCGTTCCAGCGCGCGCTCAACCGCGGCGAGGTGACCTTCCATATCCAGCCGCAGTACAACATCCTCACCGGCACCATCTCGGGCGGCGAGGCGCTCGCGCGCTGGCGCCAGGAGAACGGCCGCCAGGTCTCGCCGGGTGTCTTTGTGCCCCTGCTCGAGCACAACGGCTTTGTGGTGACGCTCGACCGCCACATCTGGAATCTCACGTTCGGCTGGATCCGCAAACGCCTCACGCAGGGGCTCCCCTGCGTGCCCATCTCGATCAACGTAAGCAAGAACGACCTCATCTCGCTCGACGTGGCCGGCTACCTCGACGGCCTCGCCATGCACTACGGCGTCCCCACACGCTACGTCAAGGTCGAGATCACCGAGAGCGCCTATGCCGAGAACCCCCAGGCCGTGATCGAGCTCACGAACAAGCTCCATGCCCTCGGGTTCTCGGTCTTTATCGACGACTTCGGCAGCGGCTCCTCCTCGCTCAGCATGCTGCAGAGCATCGACGCCGACGCCATCAAGCTCGACGGGCGCTTTATGTCCTTTGAACCCACCACGCCCGGCAAAGGCGAGAACATCGTCTCCTCCGTGGTCAGCATGAGCTGGAAGCTCGGTCTGCCGGTGATCGTGGAGGGCGTTGAGACCGAGGGGCAGGCCGAGTTCCTCAAGCACCTCGGGTGCCGCTACGTTCAGGGATTCCTCTACTGGAAGCCCATGCCGCCCGACGAGTTCGAAAGCCTCCTCGACAACGGCATGCCGATCGAGAAGCGCGGCATAATCCCGCCGGGCCGAACAAATGCCACCGACGAAGCAGCCGTTTAAGCATCGGCAGTAACCGCCGGCAAACTTTTTAGAACGCACGCGCCCTGTTCCGCATAAGCTGGAACGAATTGATTCGCACCCTGGGAGGCAAGTAGAACATGAATGATAGATTCACCCTGGGTGAACGCCAGATCATCGACTTCCTCAAAAACCTTGCCGAGAACTCCGATCAGCAGCCCGCAGACCTTGAGGACCTCCCCCACGAGCTCCGCGCTATCGGGGCCGCACTCGCCGAGACCGCGGCCAAGCTCGAGAGCAAGAACAGCGAGCTCCTCAAAAGCGCCTTTACCGACCCGCTCACCGGTCTTGGCAACCGCAACGCCTACGACCGCGCAATGGAGCATGTCTGGCACGAGCGCACACCCGTGACTTGCGCCTATATCGACATCGACTCGCTCAAGTACTGCAACGACAACTTTGGACACGACGAGGGCAACCTCTACATCACCACCGTGTGCCATGCCCTCACCGCGATCCTCGCCGAGGACGAGTCGGTGTTCCGCGTGGGCGGCGACGAGTTTATCCTGCTCTCCCGCACGGCGAGCGAGGCCGAGCTCGAGCAGCGCCTTGGCGCCTGCCGCGACGAGCTCATCGCGCGCACCTCGAGCGAGGGCTCGCGCATGATCTTTGCTTTCAGCTTTGGCTGCTCGCACGCCGACCCCGCCTCGGGTGACACGCGCCGCCAGCTGCGGCTCGACGCCGACCGCAAAATGTACGGCCACAAACTGCAGCACCGCATTCAGCAGCCCGCGCTCCCCGGCGCCCGCGACCGCAGGGACGCCAGCGCCCCCGTCGAGGAGCGCGTGTTCCAGGCGCTCGCCATGACTGACGAGAGCCGCTATCTCTTTGTGATCAACCTCGACACCTGCGAGTCGCAGTGGTCGCTCAACGCCGTGCGCGACTTCAATCTCCCCTCCACGCACCCCTTTAGCTCGCTCGGCCTCTGGCTCGACCGCGTGCACCCCGACGACCGCGCAAACGTCCAAGAGGAGATCGGGCACATCCAAGACGGCAGCTGGCACTTCCATACCATGCAGTACCGCGTGCGCGACAATACGGATGAATACGTGCTCTGCGAGGCCACGGGCTTTAGGCTCGACGGCAACAAGGACGAGGCGAACGTCTACGTGGGCTCCGTCGTCAACCGCAGCATGGCCGAGACGACCGATCCCATAACTGGCCTCGGCAACGTGCGCGCGCTCGCCACGGCCATCGGCCAGGCCCGCCACTACGCCTACGAGACCGGCTTTGTCGTCCTCAAGGTCGAGGACCTCGACCTGGTGAACGAGCGCTTTGGGTTCGACGCCGGCGACCGCGTGCTCGCCGAGACCGCCGGATGCATCGTCGAGATCTCGCGTGCGAAGGCGCGCGTCTTCCGTGCGCACGGTGGCGATTTTGTGGCGCTCTTTGAGGACATCGACTGCCGGGAGATCGCTGCCGTGGAGCACGAGCTCGTGCACTCGCTCGGCTCCCCCGTGCTCTTTGGCAAGGAGTCCTACATGCCGACCGTGCGCGTTGCCACCGTCCACTAC
>CAVDZW010000070.1:0-5193 GCA_963613305.1 bacterium
TGCCGCCGAGCTCGGTGATGACCACGTCGGAGCCGGTCTGCTCCTCAACACGGCGGAACTTGTCCTTGATGGCGTTGGTCACGTGCGGAATCACCTGCACGGTGCCGCCGAGATAGTCGCCGCGGCGCTCGCGGGCGATCAGGCTCTTGTAGATGGCACCGGTGGTAAAGTTGGAGTCGCGCGTGAGGTTCTCGTCGATAAAGCGCTCGTAGTGGCCGAGGTCGAGGTCGGACTCGTAGCCGTCCTCGGTCACGAACACCTCACCGTGCTGGAACGGGCTCATGGTGCCCGGATCGACGTTGAGGTAGGGGTCGGCCTTCTGCATGGTCACCTTGTAGCCGCGCGCCTTGAGCAGGCGGCCGAGCGATGCGGCAGTGATTCCCTTACCCAGGGACGACACGACGCCACCGGTGACGAATACATGCTTGGTCATATTTAATTACCTGCGCTTTCCCGTCGAGGTTCTCAGTCCTTCACGGGTCTTCATTCTAACGCGCGTCATATGCACGTGCACCCGCATTTATCAATTCGCAAAAAACGCCCGACCGCGCGCGGCTTCCCCGCGAACGAACATGCCCGCGGGCATCGTCAGGCCAGCCCGCGCAAGGCCCCTGCCCGCCCCCGGTGCTCGACACGCCTTCTCGAAGAAGCGTTCGTTGCGAATTGTTTCCAAACGATGATACCGAAAGACCGCATCGCATTCGCGGCGCATGTCCGGCGCGCAAAGCGCCCCATCACGGCCCCGCATATCCGCACAAACCATTTTCGCAGCTAGAAGGAACGCAGCAAGTGGACCGAAGGCCGAAACACCGTGAACGTGCGCCCCTCAACCCGTCTAATCCCCTCCGGTTGATATCGGTTGAGATCGCCAGGAGGAATATCAACTCGTCCCAACCAGGGGGTTTAGGTTCGCGAACCTTACGTTTTCCTTAAGGCCGGCCGACGCACAAGACGAGCTGCATCGACCGGCTTAAACGCTAAGGCCGGGGCGCACGCCCCCAGGGAAGGAGCCCCATGAAAGAGGAACGCAGAACACGCAGAAGCCGCATCGCCCGCACCGGCGCCGTCTTCGGACTCGCCGGCGCACTCGCCCTCGCAGGCCTCTCCGGCTGCAACGCGGCGTCGACCTCAAGTGGATCGTCCGGCACCGCGGCGAACGTCGAGTCGGTGCAGCAGCTCGCGAAAAAGCTCTCGTTCGATGTCGACGAGATGCCGCAGGCGACCAAGAAAGTCGTCTATCTTTCGGGGTCGTGGAAGGAGATGGGCGAGCAGTTCGCAGACCAGGCCAACAAGGAGCTCAAGCGCTACGTTGCCGACGGCATCTCGGGAACCGTCGGGACCTATGGCTTTGACAGCGCACGCGAGCTCGAGGACAAGTACCTCACCTACTACGAAAAGCACGCCCCCGAGCTCGTTGAGCTCTACCAGGGCATGGCCGAGGGCCTCGATCTGAGCTACGAGGACTTTATGCTCGGCATCATCTCGTTCTACGACACGCCCGATGAAGAGGAAGACTCCGAGCGCGCCGCCGATACCTGCAGCAACATCGCGGCTTGGGGCTCGCAAACCGAGAGCGGCAAGCTCATCGTGGGTGCCGACTGGGACTCCAACGGCTCGGCCGCCTACTACATGCCCACCGTGGTGGCCTACCCCGATGAGGGCAACGCGTTCATCTCGGAGAGCAGCTTCCAGGGCAATCTCGTCATGAACGACAAGGGGCTCGTCGTATCGGGCTCCTCGGGCCAGAACGCATCCGACGACGACACGGGCATGGGCATCCCCGTGATGTGCGCCCAGTGGCTCAACGCCGCCAACTCCTCCACGGCGGAGGAGGCCGAGAAGAACTACATCAAGCACTACCTCACCACCTATGGCGACAACGCCAACCTCAACGACGTCGAGGGCGGCCACGTGGTGGTGGAGGCGACCCAGGCCCACCACGCCACCCGCACCTCGGGCGATTTCGGCGAGACGGACTATCTCATCGCCACCAACGACTTCATGACCGATGAGATGCAGTCATCCTTGCTGCCCGCGGGTTCGGGCTATGACGATTGCCGTCCGCGCTACTACACCGAGGAAGCCATCCTCAAGCGCGACGCCGGCCACGCCACCGCGCGCACCATCGCCGACGCGCTGGGTTCCACCGCCTACACCGAGGACGGCACCACCTGGGTCGAGGACAACTGGAACGCCGAGACGGGCCTCAACTCCCCCGAGGCAGTCTCTCCCTACTACCAGAACATCATGAAGGCCATCGCCGTGCCCGAGGACGGCAGCTATTACGTCATGAACGGCTGCTCAAATACGCAGATCTCCCAGCTGCCCCATGCAAACGGCACCTACGTGCAGATCAAGCTTGAGGCCTCCGCAGCGGAATCTGCGCAGGCCGCCCGCGAGACGGCAAATACCCTCATCTACAGCGCTGGCTCCGCTATCGACCACGCGACCGACGACACCACCGAAGCCAAGGAGGCGCTCAACAGCGCCAAGGAGGAGCTGGTGCGTGGGGACGCCTACATGACAAAGGCCGGCATGCAGACGGGCGCCCGTGCCCAAAAGCTCATAAGCCGCGCCGCGAGCGCCTATCTGCGTGCTCAGGATTACGCGCAGAAAGCGATCGGCGACCCGCAGGCCGTACTCGACCTGTAGCGCTCGCAGCGGATCTTCAGCCATAACCTCGCCGTGGTCGCCCATCGCGTTCACGGCATCAGGAAAGGACCCAACATGGAAACCGTCAAGAACCCCCTCGATAAGATTCTTGAGTCGGGCGTATCGCGCCGCTGCTTTATCGGCATGGGCGCAGCCGCCGCAGCGAGCATCGGCCTTGCCGCCTGCTCGACCACCGGAGACGCGAACAGCGCGGAAGACGGAGCAAGCGAGGCCGTCATCGATGGCGTCGACCTCGACCTCGTCCCCGCGACCACGCCGCAGTTCGCCCTTGTTGAGGGCACCTGGAAAGAGATGGGCGCCCAGCTCGCCAAGGAGTTCCCCGAGGAGCTCAAATGCGCCATCAACCTTTCGGTAGGATCGGCCACGGCGACGCTCGGCGATTACGGCACGCTCAAGGAGCGCTACGAGCCCTACCGCGAAATCTACGACGAGTATTTCAGCCACGAAAAAGACGGCAAGCTCACCGATCTCGCCGAGGGCATCGCCGAGGAGCTCGAACTTGACTTTTGGCAGGTAGGATGCCTGCTCTTTCCCGCCTCGCCCGAAGGCGAAGTTCCCGATGACGAGACCGAGGACGAGCGCGACTGCTCGGCAGCCATCGCCTGGGGCGAGGCCACCGCAGACGGCGCCAAGGGTTGCATATCCGTCATGGACGCCGACATCGACGTGCAGGACCTGCACTACATGCCCGTCATCATCTACAAGCCCACGCACGGCAACCTCTACGCCTGCATGAACGGCGTTTTTGGTTCGGTCGCCAACCATAAGGGATTTGCCATCCAGTCTCCTGGCGGCAGCTCCGACACCGGTCCTTCGTACGGCACGTTCCCGCACATGTGGATCGCCGCCTACTGCGACAACGTCGAGGAGGCCGTCGCGTTCATGGGCGATCCCGAGAAGAGCAAGAAGAAGTGGGTGCCACTCGTCAGCGATTTCAACATGATGATGTGCGATGCCGAGGGCAATGCGCTCGACTACCAGGTGAGCAACTGGGCGCGCGCCATCCGCAAAAACGGCGACGTCAAGGTGCTCTCCCCCACAGAAGGCGATGTGATGCCGCAGGAGACCAGCACCTACCTGCTCACCAACAACCTCTATCTCTCGGAACCCATGCTGAAGCACGTGCTCTCCAACGTGCAGCGCGACATCGACGTGTACTGGGACGACGTTGAGCCGCGTTACTGGACCGTCGACAAGGTGCTCTCGGACGCCGCGGCAAACGGAGGCATCACGCTCGACACGCTCGCCGGGGCCGAAGGCGAGACGCGCTATTACATCCCCGAAGGCTGGAACTACGATTACTACCCCGACTGGAAGCTCGGGCGCTGGGTTCCCACGAGTATCTACGACAGGCTCGACGAGGAGGGCGGCCTTACGCGCGCCGATTATTACGGCAAGAAATACGACCCCGAAAAGTGGGGCGACCCCATGCCCAAAGACGAATCGCGCAAGGTGGAGGCCTGGTCTGCCGGCTGGCACAGCCCCTCATGGTCCGCAACGCCCAAGGTATCCACCATGGGTTACTGGGCGCCCACACCGGTTGCCGATACGGACAAGAACGGCTCGCGCGACCTCTTCGACTCCAACACGCGCACGCTCTATTACATGAACGGCTCCTCCGCGCGCACGCTGTCCAACACCGTCGACGCCACGGGCACCTATGCCATCATCCGCTTTCCCGAAAAGATCAAGAAGGGCGACGACATCCAGGCAGCCATGGTCGACTCCGCGGTCTCCGACCTCAAAGAGCAGCTGTGGCTGGCTGCGCGTGACATGGACCAGCGCGGCGTCAATGTCGATACCGCTGATGGACAGGTCATCGAGGGCTATCTGGACGATGCCCGCAAGGCGCTCTACCACGGCATCAATTACCAGGCGCAGGGCGCCAACGAGAGCGAGCTCGACAACAAGCTCGTGGCCTACACCAAAGCGCTTTGCGAGCTGCAGAAGGGAATTTGCATGGCCCAGCTCGCGCAAACCGAGCCCGGGCGCATCGTCAAGGATTTCGGTCCGGACATGACGGCCGTCGAGAACCTTGAGGGCTAAATCCCCGAGGCGCAGAGCGACCACGTGGTGCCGGACGTATCCGTTGCGTTACGTCTGCCGAAAGGCTAGCCCCCTCATCTGCACGCAAATCTAGAATAAAGGTCTACTTGGGCCCGAGGCATCTCCCTCGGGCCCTGTCTGTTCGATTGTCTTCAGGAAGGGGTGAAGGCGCTGCTTCTGTACCTCTACACCATCTTGCTGCTAGCGGCCCTTTTCTGCGCATGCGCCGTGCTTTGCGCCGGCTATGCCGTATCCCGCAGCCGCCGCTACCTGTTGCAAGCGACGCTCATAGGTTTCTATCTGCTCGAAATCGTCATCCTCTTTGGCGAGGAATGGTCGATTCAGAACATCGCAGCCGAGATCGGAGCCGACTACTACGGCATACGCTTTCCTGCGCTTCATGCCGCGCTCGGCGCAATCATGTGCCTCGGCGAATGGCTCATCGCTGACACCTTTACAAGCGATCCTTCGCAC
>CAVDZW010000071.1:0-1938 GCA_963613305.1 bacterium
GAGTCGTTGATGGCCTGCTTGGCCTTGATGGTGGAGTAGGTGATGACGTGGGTGACCTTCTCGGGGCCGTAGAGCTGGCGCACGTGCTCCACGACTTCGAGACGACGCTCATCGTCGAAGTCCATATCGATATCGGGCATCTCGGTACGCTGCGGGGAGAGGAACCTCTCGAACATCAGGCCGTTCTCGAGCGGGTCGAACGCGGTGATGTTCATGGCGTAGGCGACGATGGCGCCGGCGGCAGATCCTCGGCCGGGGCCGACGCCGATGCCGTTGTCCTTGGCCCACTGCACGTACTCGGCCACGATCAAGAAGTAGGCGGCAAAGCCCTTGTCGCAGATGACCTTGTACTCGTACTCAAAGCGCTCCTTGATGTTCACGCCGCCGATCTCGCGCGTGGCCCAGTCGTCGCCGTAGTGCTGGCGCAGGCCCTTCTCGCACTCGCGGCGGAACTGGCTCTCGTGGGTCTCACCCTCGTCGAGCAGCGGGAACCTGGGCAGGATGATGGAGTCCCAGTCGAGCTCCACATAGCACTTGTCGGCGATCTCGAGCGTGTTGTCGCAGGCCTCGGGGCAGTACGGGAACAGCGCACGCATCTCCTCCTCGGACTTCATGTAGAACTCCGAGCCGGTCATGCGCAGGCGGTTGGGGTCGTCGATCTTGGCGTTCATGCCGATGCACATGATCACGTCCTGCACGCTCGCGTCCTCGCGGCGCAGGTAATGGAAGTCGTTGGTGGCGATGACCTTGACGCCGATCTGCTTGGCGATGTCGATGAGGATGCGCGAGAGCTGCTCGTCGGTGATGCCGCTGTCGGTGGCGATGCCGTGGTCTTGGATCTCGATGTAGAAGTCGCCCGGGTCGAAGATGTCGCGGAAGGTCTCGGCCCACTTGATGGCGCCGTCCATGTCGCCGCGGTCGATGTACTTGGGGATGATGCCGGCGATGCAGGCACTGGTGCAGATCATGCCCTTGGCGTGGCGGCGCAGGTTGTCGAGGGTCACGCGCGGCTTGTAGTAAAAGCCGTCGACCGCGGCCTCCGAGACGGTCTGCATGAGGTTGACGTAGCCCTCCTGGTCCTTGGCCAAGAGGATCATGTGGTAGAGCTCGGGCTTTTTGTCGCGGGCGAGCGTGTCGTCGGGGGTGAAGTAGACCTCGCAGCCAAAGATCGGCTTGATGACCATAGGCGGCTTGAGGTCGTCGATGTTGCCCTTCTCGTCCCAGCCGGCCATGTCCTTGACGTACTGGGCATGCGCGGCGGGGTCCTTTTCGGGATCGGGCTCCTCCAGCTCGTCGCGACGGCCCTTCTCGAGGAACGCCTTGTCGTGGCTCCAGGTCTTGTACTCGGGCGTGTTGTGGTTCACGGCATCGCAGGCGAGGCTCAGGTCGGGCACGCCGTACATGTAGCCGTGGTCGGTGATGGCCACGGCGGGCATGCCGAGCTCCACCGCGCGGTTGACCATGTCTTGGATGCGCGTGGCGCCATCGAGCATGGAAAAAACGGTGTGGTTGTGCAGGTGGACGAATGCCATGGGTGACGTGCTCCGGAACTCTCTTCGCGTGTTTCTCGGAGAGAGATTCTATAACAGCGCGCGGACGCGCCCACGGCGGCGGTCGGCGCTCAAGAGAAAAGCGAAGCGGGTGCGTAAGGGGCGCGGGGCAAGCCGACCCCGAGGCGCAGACCCCGCTCGTCTTGGAGCACCTTGTCGACAGCCCATCTTGAGTCGGCAGCGAGCAAAGCGAAAAACCCCTGCAGCAAAATCGGCCTGTTACCGAGTGCCCTCGGCCAGGGCCTCGGAGAGACGGCGCTCGACCTCGTCGAGATGCAGCTCGAGCGGGATGCCCTTGTTCTTGTCCTCGTTCTCGGCGTTGGCGAGGATCATGCCGCGCACGCAGTCCATGGCCGCCTGGGTACAGGCCACGAGGCCGCCGCCCGCG
>CAVDZW010000071.1:1948-5603 GCA_963613305.1 bacterium
TCGTAGGGCAGTACGCTGAGTGTGCGCTCGCCGCCCTCCCCCGCCGCAGCGTAGATGAGCGTGGCAAAGCCCTCCTCGAGCGGACAGCTCGTGACGACCACCGACTCGGCGCCGAGCTCGGCCAGGGCGCACACAAGCTTCTCGCCCTCGGCGCGCGTGAGGGCGCCGCCATCCATGCGGTCGGCAAAAAGCCCCGTAAGGAAGATCGCCTCGGTAAAGTTCGGCACGACTACGTGGGCCACGCCGCACATCTGACGCATGTAGGCCACGGTCGACTCGCGCACGCCGTTATAGAGCTTGCCCTCGTCGCCCATGATGGGGTCGACGAAGATCTTGGCGCCGAGCGCACGGCGATCGCGGCAGAAGTCGGCCACCAGACGCGTCTGCTCCTCCGAGACCAAAAAGCCCGTGGCGACGGCGTCGAACTCAAAACCGAGCTCCGACCAGCAGTCCATGGCATTCTTCATGTAGTCGGTGGTCTCGAGGATATCGAAGGTGCCGTAGTCGAGCGTGTTCGACACGAGGGCCGTGGGGCAGTTGAACACCTGATGGCGCAGGCGCGAGAGGATGGGAATCATCGCCGCCAGCGCGACCTTGCCGTAGCCGCACATGTCGTTGATGAGCATGATGCTCTTGGATTCAGCGGGCATGAAATGCTCCTAGCTTGTGTTTTGGGCGCGGGCGGGGTGCGGGCGCTGACCTAGGCGGCCGTCTCGCTGTTAGCGCTAGCGTCGACGGCATCGGCCTGCTCGGCCTTGAGCTCGTCGAGAAGCGGATTGTTGAGCTCTCGACGGCGCTCCTTGATGCCATACTCGAGCTGACGGATGGCCTGGTGCGCACGACGGCGCACGCGCTGCTCATATACGGCGAGGTTGAACTTGGCGCGCAGGCCGTTCATCGGGCGTGTGGGCTTGATCTCCTCCGTATAGGTGAGGCGCACCGTACCGTCCTCGGCAGGCTCGACCAGGTAGCTCAACTCATCGGTGGCATCGTCGTAGGCAAAGCGCGCGCGATAGAGCTCGGGGCGTTTGAAGGTGAGGACCTTTACGCGGACCTTGACCTGACCGCGCTTGTCGGAACCCACGAGCTTGGTGTACTTGAAGCCGTTGATCTTCTTTTCGGAGATGCGCTTTCCGGTGGCCTGCTCGACATCGCCGATAACAGATTCGGCGATGGCATCGAAGACCTCATCAGCGGTGACCTCGAGGGTTTTGACAAGCTGCATGGTCGTCCTTTCGGGTGCGTTATTCAGAGGGCATTGCAGCGCTCTCGTCCAGCATGCGGTAGCAAACCACCTGCGGCTCGCCCGGGACCTCGGCGTCCTCGCACTCCACACGCACGAACTTGAGCTCGACCTCCGAAAAGCCGGCCTTGTGAAGCACGTCGGCGTAGACGCGCGCCTGCAGGGCATGCTTTTTGTGAAGCTCCTCGGGCGTCTCGGCATCGCTCCCGCCCGTCTTGTAGTCGATGACGAGCGCCCGCGCGGGGTTTGCAGGGTCGGTCGCAAGGGCGTCGATGGCGCCCTCGGCGTAAGCGCCAAAGCGCTCGCGGACCTCGGTATCGTCGATGCCGAGCGAGAAGAACGGAACCTCCGCACGAACGCACGGCCAGGCGGCGAGCTCGGAGCGCACCGCCGAGAGCTCCCAGCGGTCGAGGGCCGTCTCGAGACGCTCGACCTGTATGTCGGTGAGGCGCCAGTAGCGCGCCAGAGCAAGCCGGCGCTGCGCGGGAACGCACTCGGAGCCGGTCTCGATCAGCCACTGGGCGGCCGCATGAAAGGCCGAACCGAGCGCCGTCGCGTCGCCGGCGGCGGCATCTGATGCCTGCACAGATGCGGGCAACGCGCTCTCCTCTTCCTTGGCTACTGGCGCAGCGGAGACGTCGATGAGGGCGAGCTCGGCGGCACCGGCTGCGGCACCGGCAGCGCCAACACCCGAGGCAGCGACATCCAGAGCCCGGGGAGATGCGGGCAACAGGGCGTCCTCGTCGAGCGGCGTGTCACCGCCCGCGTGGAGCTCGCGCGCCATGGAGGAGTAACTGTAGGAGTCGCGCGCGGGCGGTGCCGCGGGAACGGCGCGCACGGAAACAGCGGCAGGGTGCACGAGCAAGAAGCTATCGGGCTCGGGATCGGCAGGACCGGGTGTCGTGGCAGCATCGTCGACGCACGCGGCGGAACCATCGGAAGCGGCAGCCTTCACCGCGACAGCATCAGCCAGAGCAGCGGTGCCCGTCGCGGCAGCAGCCTCGCCCAGGTCGTCGATCTTTCCCGTGTTTGCGTCCTCAGCCGGAGCGTCGGCACCGGTGGTTTCGCCCGTATCGGTACCATCGCCCGCGTCGCCAGCGTTCGCCTCGTAGGTCACGCCGTCGCATGCAAAGTCAGCGAGCGCGATGAGCTCAAAGTCGCCCGCAACCGAGTTCTCGAACACCAGACGGTCGACCGCAAGATCGAGCGCCGTCTCGCCCCCGGGCAGAATCCGTGCGAGCACGTCGCCCGTAAGATCATGTTCCGCATCGAGCTTGAGACCCCGGTCTTTGCCGGTGCCGACCTTGGCATCCATTGCGAGAATCAGCGCCTCGCGGGCGCGCGTCATCGCCACGTAGAGCAAACGCGCGCGCTCCTCAAGGTCGAGGCGCTCGGCCTCGTCGCGCATCTGGACGAACGCCTCGGCGGCAGAGCCCGTGGCGCATACGTCGTCCATGAGCTCGGGAGCGAGCCACGCAGATGCGCTCGAACTCCCCTGAATGAACTTTTTAAGCTGCATCTCGAGCTTGCGGCCGTCGATGTGCGAGCCGTCGCTCGCGCGCAGGTTGGGAAAACGTGCGGGCAACGCCACGGCCTGAACGCCGCGGCCGCTCCGGCGCGTCTGGAACCGGTCGGAATTGGTGCGGATGCTAAAGCATTCCGAAACCGCGACCACCGGAAACTCCAAGCCCTTCGAGGAGTGCACGGTCATGATGCGCACAGCCCCCGCACCTCCCTCGTTGAGGGCGCCAGGGGCCTCCTTACCCGTCAGGAACGCATCAAAGGCGAGTGCCGTCGCACGCGGGCCCGCACCCGCGCGCGCCTCCGACTCGGCCAGGGCATCGAGCGCCTTGAGGACGTTCGCCGCCTTGGCACGGCCCTCGGCCCCCGCACGTTCGAGGCGCACGAGCCAGCCCGAACCGTTCACCACGTCGCGTGCGATATCCGCGAGCGGGTCCGCGCCCACACGAGCAAGCGCCGGGCGCAACACCTCGCGGGCACGGCGCACCAAGGGCAGGCCGTCGAGACCGGGAGCGTCGTCGTCGGAAAGGATGCCCCGGTCGATGTTCCGGCGCATGGTCTCGCCCGTCTCGGCGTCGTAGCGCGTGGCCAGCGCCAAGAACTCCTCGGCACCGAGCGAGAACGCGGGCGAGGCCAGGAGCGGGAACAGACCTTGAGCGGTATCGGCCGGGTTCGCGAGCGCGCAAGCAAGCGCACGAATAGTTTTTGCCTCCTCGGTACCCGAAAAGATCGAGCCGCCCGAGATCACGCAGTCGAGTCCCTCGGCACGGATGGCGTCAGCGTACACGTCGGCGCGCGTCATGCCGCCGAGCAGCAGGACCATATCGCCCGCAGGCTGGCCGGCCGCGGCGAGGGCCGCAAAGCGCTGGGCGATCGCCGCGGCCTTGGCAC
>CAVDZW010000071.1:5651-11465 GCA_963613305.1 bacterium
CACGCGTGCGCTCGGCGGTGGTTCCGCCGGCAACGAGCAGCGCCTGGCTGCGCGAGGCCCCGGTCGCAACGAGCGAATCCTTGCGCCCGTCATGTGCCTCGAGATCGAGGAAGCCCGGCATGAGACCACCCTGGGAATCGTCGAACACGCGGGCCACGTAGCGGAGCACCTCGGCATGGCTACGGAAGTTGCGCACGAGTTCCACGCGCCTGGGGCCCGCGGCCTCACCCTCGGTTTTGGCGCGGGCGGCAAGTTCGCGCTCCTGGCGGCGAAAGACCTCGACCTCGGCGCCGCGGAAGCGATAGATCGACTGCTGAGCGTCGCCCACCGTGCAGAGCGCACGACCGCCCTCGCCCGTAAGGAACGAGATGAGGTCGACCTGCTGCTGGTCGGTGTCTTGGAACTCGTCGATCATGACCATCTTAAAGCGCCCGGCGTACTCCGCGCGAATGCGCTCGTTGTCGCGCAGGGCCTCGTAGGTGAGGCGCAGCAGGTCGCCGTTGTCGAGCAGGGCGCGTTCCTGCTTGAGCGCCCGATACTCGCGCTCCACCGCACTCGCGAGCGCCCGGAGCTGCTCCAATGCGCCCGTGCCGCAGGCGATGAGACCGTTCACGGCCGCATCGGCGATCTCGGCGGCGAGCAGGTCCACCTGCTCCTGCGGGAACGCTTTGCTCTTGCGCGGCTTATCGCAGGCCAGGATGAGCTCCGCCATGTCGGCCGGCGTCCGCTCGCTCTCCAAAAAGCGCTCGCAGGCATCAAGGGCGCGCTGCGCGATCTCGGCACCCTTGCCGCGCGTGCCGAGCAGGGGGCGATAGGCATCCATGAGCGCAGAGAGGTCGATGCTCCCCCGCGCGATCTCGATGTCGTCCATCCCGTTGGGAAGCGACCCGGCAAGCTCGAGCAGACGCGCCACCAGCGAGCGCACGGACGCACCACGCGTACCTCCGCCGGGTGCGGGATCGGGCGTGAGCGGGTACCACGCGAGCAGATCTGCAAACGCATCGGGGTCGAGGCCGGAGGCGGCCATCGTGGCCGCATCTCCGGAGCGCAGGCGCGCTATGCAACGATCGACCGCCTCGTCGCGGAGCGACCCCGCAACCGGCTCCTCGGCGACCTCGAACTCCGGATCGATACCGAGCTCCAGAGCATGCGCCCGCAAAATGCGCGAGCACATGCCGTGAATCGTCGAGATCCAGGCGTCGTCGACGCCGAGCGCCTCATCTTCCATACCGGCCTCGATGAGCGCCGAGCGCACGCGCTCGCGAATCTCGGCGGCGGCGTCCTTGGTAAAGGTGATGGCGAGCACCTGGTCGAGCGAGGTCGCGAACGGCCCCGACTCGGGAGAAAGCGCCCAGAGGATGCGCCGCGTGAGCGTAAAGGTCTTGCCCGAACCGGCACCCGCCGAAACGAAGAGCGGGCGGTCGAGCGTGGTGACGATATCGCGTTGCTGGGGCATGAGGGTCGACAGGTCCATGGCCGGCTCACGCCTCCCTTCTCGTGAATCCGTGCAGGTGGTTGTAGGCGCAGCGCCCCGAGGCAGCCGGCGCAGCCGAGACAACGCCGGCGTCCATCTCGCGCAGGCGCTCGGCAATCTGCTCCTCGGTACGGTCGAGCAGCTCCTCAAAGGTCATGGAGCCCTCCTCGCCCGGGAACCCGTCGCGCAGGCCCGGTATCCGCCCGTCGCCGGGCTCGACCTCAACGAGTTCGACCGAAGCCGCACCGCGCATGACCGGGCGCTTGCCCTTGGTCGCAAAATAGAGCGCCGCGCGCGCATCGAGCCCGAGGGCGCGGCGAATGGCCTGGGCATAGATGAGCGTCTGCGTGTGCTCAGGCAGCCAACGCGGATCGTCCGCGGCGCGCACGCCTTGCTTGTCGGGCGCCGTCGGATCGCTCAGGCGGAACGGGTTCACGTCGTTGCGGTGCTTGTAGTCGATCACGACGGCGCGGTTCTCGGCATCGACGTCCACGCGGTCGATGCGCCCGCCAAGGGGGCGGCCGGCATAGTTCACGTCAAGCTCGTTAAAGGAATACTCCAGGTAGGCGGGCCTAAACGGCGCGAGCGCCTCGGCCTCGTAGCGCACGACCGAACGCAACTGGGGCAGGATCTCGTCGATCTGGGCATCCTCCACCGGCGAGAGCGGCACCAAGGGCGCAGACGACGAGGTCTTGCCCTCCGCGTGCTCCGCGCGTACCTCGGCAAAAACGATGTCGAGCACGCCGAGCGCACGGTCGAGGTTCTCGCGCGTGACGCGCGGCATGCCCTCCTCACGCAGACGCACATGAAAGCGATAGAGCACGTCGTGCACGAAGTTGCCTTTTTCCATGTTGCTAAAGCCGGCGTCGAGGCTCATGGGATGCACGCGCGACGATATGAACCAGCAGAGCGGACAGCTCGCATAGGCCTCGATCTGCGACGCCGAGGTGAGACGCGGAACGAGCGCGGCGGAACTTTGGGCCTCGCCCGTCGCCCCGGAGTCACCGTTCGACGCGGCATCGGGCGCGCATTGTTTGAGCACCACGTAGGGGCGCGCCGAGGCGCCCAGGTATTGAGGCGCCGCGCAGGCGACACGCTCGGTCTTGAGCCCATCGCCAAAAGCGGGATCGAAGTCGGCGACCACCTCGCCCTCGCCCACACACTGGGGCTCCGCGTCCGCAGCCGAGGCGAGCTCGGTCCAGATAGCGGCCGGATAGCGGTCCTTGGACTGACGGTCATGCGTCACGCGCGCCAGGCAGATGGGGCCCGCTGCGGCGCGGCGAGCGCGGGCAACGCGCTCGCGCAGCAGCGCAACGGGCTCGAGGGAGACGCGCGGCGATGCGAGGCGCGCCGAAAGCGTGGCAAGCGGTCCCTCCTCATGGGAGAGCGGATGGCTCTCGATATCCATGTCGGCAAAAAAGACGGCGCTCACGCTGCCGGGCTCGAGCTCGGCCGCCTCCTCGAGCGTCATAAAACGCGCCTCAGCGAGCGCCCCGGCATCGCCCTCCGGCAGGACCTCCATGTGCGAGACGGTGCAGACGGTATCGAGCGCCGATTGCGCCACAGCCTGCGAAACATCCAGCTCGCGGGCCTCGTTCGAGAGCAGCTCGATTGCCGCGCGAGCGCATACCGCGTCCGCCGCGCGCGTTGCGCGACCGCCCACGGCCCCAAAGGCGCGGGGCGGCTGCTTTTGAGCCGCCTCCAGCATGCCCTTGAGGGCCGAGATTGGACGCCCGCGCTCGATAAACTGAAAGACGTCGGCACATACGCAGGGAACGTCGCGGCGCGGGTCGTCCGCGTCGAGCTTTTTGCGCGCGGCGTTGAGCGATCCCTGCACACTCTGCAGGTAGCGGCGAACGCCCTCGGTTCCTATTGCGCGCTTGGAACGCACCTTTTTGTCGAACGCGCGGGCCTCGGCGGCGCCGGCGCCCGAAACCGGATTGTAGAGCCAGTCGGTGAGCTCCGGCGCGGGCCACCAGCTCGCATGCGACGTCTCCCCCGCCTCGGCCGCGTGCATGCGGAGCGCCAGGTCGGAGAGCGTCTCGAACGCGTGCCCGATACCTGTCTCGGAAAAACGCGTGAACGCGGTGAACGTCGACGATATACCGAGTACCGAGAGCCGACCGGCAAGCTCGCGCGCAAGCGCGGCCGGACGGGCCGAAACCACGGCGACCACCGGGTGCCCGGCAGCGGAGGCACGGGCGAGGCGCTCGATCTCGCGCGCGTAGGCGCGGGCCTTGGCATGCGGCCCTGCCACCTCGAGAAACTCGAGGCTCGCGGGCTCGACCTGCGCAGGATTGCCGCCCGCCGAGAGCTCGGGCTCATTCACCGCAGAAACGCCCGTGGCGTCATCGGTGGCAAGGAGGCCCTCCTCGACCGCGCACCCAGCCGCCTCGAACGCGCGGGAAAGCTCGGGCGCAAAAGCGCGCTCGTCTCCCCCGAGCACAAAGGAAACCTCGGAACCTGCGCAGGAGAACACCGCAAGGAGCTTGACCAGGTAACCGGAGAGGCCCGTGACCCCGCACAGCACGATCGAGCGCAGGGAGGCGGGCAGCTCCGCACCGGAGCGATCGAACGCGTCGGCAAGCACGAGCGCCGCCTCCGACGGCTCAACGAGGCCGCGTGCGTCGAGCTTACGCGCATAGACGCCCACCAGCTCGAACACGCGCTCCTCAGCCGCCGACTCGGCAGACGGTGCGCCATCCGCGCGCAGCCGCTCACCTTCGTCATTGAGCGCACCGGCCACGGGCACCACGAGATCGCGCGCCATACGCGCGAGCATGCGCGCCGTTCCCGGCGTGTCGCTCAGCGGGGCAAGGCCACCCGCCTCGCGCGCATCGTTTACGGCATCGGCCATGAGCATCTGGCGCTGCACGGAGCGAACCGGCACACGGCCGTCGCCAAAGAGCGCCCACACGTCGCCCAGCCATGCCTCAGGCACGGATGCCTCGACCCCAAGGCCAACACCGGCGCGCGCAAGGTTATGGCGAGCGCGCGAGACGGCCCCGAACGAGGGCGCGAGAAGCGTCACACGTCCAAAGCGGGAGACCTGTTCGCGCAGGTAAATCACCAGCGCACGTTCCCTCTCCCCACTCTTTGCGCTCAACAGACGAATAGCCATGCGCCCTCCAAAACAAGCCGGTACAACGCCGGCGAACATCGATTCACCTCATGGTAGCGGCTCGCGCGGACACGCCGGCGCGCCGCAAGCAAAAAGCGCGCCCGGTTTCCCGTGCGCGCCCGAGTCTCATATATATGTCGCGTGGCCTCGCGGCCAAGCTCCGCCGGCTGCCGACCTACTCGCCGTCTTCCAGGCGGATGAGCATCTTACGGTAGCCGCCGTACTCGCCGTTCAGCGCCTTGGAGACGCGGCTCACCGTGGTCGAGCTCGCGCCGGTGCGCGCCTGAACCTCAACATACGGGTCGCCCTCGTCCAAATAGCGCGCTACCTGAAGGCGCTGCGCCAGGTCGCAGATCTCGCGCGGGGTGCAGAGATCGGTGATGAACGCCTTGACGTCCTCCTCGGTGTCGAGGATCGCGAGGGCATGGGCGAGCTGCGCCACGTCTTCGCGCTCGAACATCGTCTCTATGTTCATCAGTCACCTCCGCGACAGCGCGCCCATGCGGGCCCGCGCCTGCTCAATGCAATAAAAAGGCGGATCGATCCGCCGCTGCCGAGTGTAACACACCACTACGCTAAAGTGCCGCCGTCCAGCCGAACGGCGCGGCGCGTTAACGAATCGTCAACGCTGACGCGCAGAAGCGGGCATGCCCGGAGCCACGCGCAGATTTTGCACGCAGGCCGCGGCATCGCATCCGGCCCTCCCCATATACCCATTGACGCTCCATGCATGCAACGAAGTCGGTAACAGGGGCCAGGCACCTCGACCGCTCCACATGGGTATAACGGGGGCAGTACATACCCGCATCAAAAGGAGCTTCCTCATGCGTTTCTTTCTCAACTGGCTCGTCGACGCGCTCGCCGTCGCCATCGCCTGCGCCCTCATCCCCGGCATCGCCCCTTACGGCTTTACCGCCGCCTGGGTGAGCTTTGCCTTCGTCGGGCTCTTCCTTGGCATCGTGAACACCCTCGTCAAACCCTTCGTCTCGGCAATCTCACTGCCCGCGACCATCCTCACGCTCGGCATCTTTCAGCTGGTGGTCAACGCCTTTATGCTCGAGCTCGCGAGCTTTCTCTCGGTGAGCATCCTCGACTGCGGCATCTCGATCTCGAGCTTTGGCGCGGCGTTCTTTGGAAGCATCATCGTGAGCATCGCGAGCGCGGTGCTGAACGGCGTGTTCGGCACCGACGATGCGGACTAGGAACGCGCGGGGCCGAT
>CAVDZW010000072.1:0-6925 GCA_963613305.1 bacterium
TGCCGCCGTCGGAGCACACGGGCACGTAGATGCCGGTCTCCTCGAAGTACTCGTCGCGGGCGCGGCAGACGTCGATGAGCGCGGTGGCCTGACCGCGACCGATACCCTTGGTCTCACGCGTGATGCAGATGGAGCCGCCGCCGATACCAACCTTGATGAAGTCGGCGCCGCAGTCGGCGAGGAAGCGGAAGCCCTCGGCGTCGACGACGTTGCCGGCACCGACCTTGACGTCCTCGCCGTAGTTGGCGCGAATCCACTCGATGGTGCGCTTCTGCCACTCCGAGAAGCCCTCGGAGGAGTCGATGCAGAGCACGTCGGCCCCGGCCTCGACGAGCAGCGGCACGCGCTCGGCGTAGTCGCGGGTGTTGATGCCGGCGCCCACCATGTAGCGCTTGTCGGAGTCGAGAAGCTCGTTGGGGTTGGTCTTGTGCTGGTCGTAGTCCTTGCGGAAGACGATGCCGATAAGGTGATCGTGATCGTCGACGACGGGGAGGGCGTTGAGCTTGTTGTCCCAGATCACGTCGTTGGCGGCCTTGAGGGTGATGTTCTTGTCGCCCACAATGAGTCGCTCGCGCGGGGTCATGAACTCGGAAACCTTCTTGGAGTGGTCATCACGCGTAGGACGGTAATCGCGGCTCGTGACGATGCCGAGAAGCTTGCCGCGCGGGGTGCCGTCGTCGGTGACGGGCATGGTGGAGTGACCGGTCTTCTCCTTGAGAGCCATGACCTGCTCCATGGTCATGTCGGGGGTCAGCGTGGAATCGGACTCCACAAAACCGGCCTTGTGATCCTTGACGGCCTTGACCATGGCGGCCTCGGACTCAGGCGTCTGCGAGCCGTAGATGAAGGCAAGACCGCCCTCGGTGGCAAGCGCGACACCCATGTTCTCGCCCGAGACGGACTGCATGATGGCCGAGACCATGGGGATGTTGAGGGTGATGGCAGGCTTCTCCCCGCGCTTGAAACGCGTCAGCGGGGTCTTGAGCGAAACATTGTTGGGGATGCACTGGGAAGACGAGTAACCAGGCACCAACAGGTACTCAGAAAAGGTATGGGACTCACCGGGAAAGAACGTTGCCATGTTTCTCCTTCACATGTCGCCGGCTAGCTGCAAGCCTCCTTGGACCCAGCCCTACCGGACGCCCTACAGACGGCGAACATGTTAGCGCACGGAGCTGCGACGGCGTCCCATATTTTGCAAGTACACGGGGGTTTCGCACGGCATTCGCGTTTTCCCAGCAAGCGCTTTAGCGCGCGGGTGCAGATGTTGCCACAAGACCTCGGAGTACGGCGTCGAAGGCGTCAATCGCGCGCAGCGGGTCATCCGCCCCGGCGAAAATGCGGAGACGCCGAGGGTTGCCCGAAACCGGTTCGCATGCGGTCATGCGCAGCGGCGCATCGCCGCGCGAACGATAACCGTCCGGGAGCCCATCGAGGAACTCGGCGGCCGAGGCACCCTCCGTGAGCTCGACCTCGAGGACGGGCCCCGCGCCGTGCATGAGCACGTTTGCCGCGACGGCTCGATCGGGATGGCCCTTGAGACCCGGATAGCACGTGTCGGCGACCATCTCGTTGGCGGCAAAGTACTCGGCCATGGCGCGCGCATGGTCAAAACGCGACTGCGACGTTTTCTCGACCTCGTCGAGGGCTCCCTCAAGTAGCTCGACAGCGCGCGGCGAGAAATCGGCCGACGACGCTCCTTCCAAGAGCTCCCACGCAGCCTCCGCGGAGGCGTCGATGCGATTTCGCTTGAGTGCGGAACGCGCCACGCTCACGGCAAAAATGCTCTCAGCAGGCTCCCCCGTGGCGATACGCTCAAAAGCGACATGTGCACCCGCACCAAGGGGCTGGCACCCATACGGCCCAGGAACAGAGTTGTCGACGAGAAGCAGTGCCCCAGCATCACGTGCAGCCGCACCGAGCGCGCGCAGGTCTGCCACCCGCAGGCCGTTGCCCCCGAGCGTTGGCACGAACCAAAACAGGCGAGTTCCCGCAGAGACATCGCCCGATAGAGCACGGAACGTGTCCGCGGTCGGCTCCGCCGCAATGTGGATATCGGCGAGCTGGGGCAACGCGCCCTCAATCGCTGCAGCATCCTCGCCAAACACCGTGAGCGCGTCGCCGGCACGAACGATCCCAAGCGACGCAAGCGCTGCGAGCACCGTCTGCGCCGGCACAAAGAACGCACGGCGCGCCTGGGCGTGCCGTGCGTATTCGGTCTCAACGTTTTTTAGCGCGTCGGACATGCGATCCTCCCGAGTCGTCCGGAGCCGATGCGGCCCCGCGCTCAAGTCTCGCACAATACGCCCCTAGGCGAGCTCCCAATAGGAGATCTGCGCACCGGGAGCGCTCACGCATGCACCGTAAGCCTCAGGATAGATGCGCGTGGACATGACGAGCGCGCCGCCGTTCACGAACACCTCGACCGACGAGGCATCGGCAACGATGCGCACGTTCTCCACGCCGTCCACGGGCTCCCAGCGCACCGAGCGTCCGCAACCGGCAGAGCTGCGCTCACCGCTGGCAAAACGCATCTCAAAGCGCTGGGGCAAGTCGTCGGATGCAGGCTCGAGCGCGAGCGTGAGCTCGTCGTCGATCATCGCGCGGAACTCGGCCCCGACACCCTCGACCTCGATGTCGAACGCGACAGCGCCATCCGCCTCGAGCGAGTCCGTGCGGCTCTGCCCGTTCTTGCGCAGCGCCTTAAGCTCGCGAACCGGCTGCTGAAGAACGACGCCGTTCTCTCTCATCGTAAGCTCGCGCGGAATGGACATGCAGTGCTGCCAGCCAAGCGCGACCGTGGGATCATTGCCGTATGCCGGCTCATCGGGAATACCCATCCAAGCGATCATGATATGGCGGCCGTCCTCGGCCTCGAACTCCTGCGGCGCGTAGAAATCAAAGCCCGCGTCCCACAGCTTGAACTCACCGAGGGAATACGCGCCGCAGATATCGCCCTCGAGCTCAAAGTAGCCGGCATGGTAGATGTTCCGGCGTGCCCAGTCGCCTTCCTCGAGCCCCTGGGGCGAAACGGAGAGATAGCTCGCGTGCCCACTGTCGGTCGCAAGCTCGAAGTATCCCGGGCACTCCCACATAAAGCCGAACGGCTCAGGGGTGGAGATACGGTTCTCGAGCCCCCACGTGAGCATATCGTCACTGCCGTAGACCAGCACCTCGCCGACATCTCGGCCGGCGCCCTCGCCGTGCATACCCGCAAAACGGCTCTCCACATGCGCACCCTCAACGCGACGGCGTGCGCCGAGCACCATGTGGTAGCGACCGGCAGCGTCCTTCCAGAGCTTGGGATCGCGCACATGGCAGGTCAGATCTGCAGGGTAATCCTCCGAGGCGAGCACCACGCGCTTTTCGCCGAACGTGCGGCCGTCCTCGCTCTCGACAAGCACCGTGTCGGCACGGCGGCCTTCGTTGATGTAGTCGAACGTGCCGTCCGCATCGGGGAGCTTGACGTTGCCCGTGTAGAGCACGCGCATGCGTCCGTCCTCCACGATCGCCGAGCCCGAATAAACACCATGGACATCAAAGGGCTCGTCGGGCAAGAGCGGGGCGCCCGTGTACTCCCACGTCAGCAGGTCGCGGCTCTCGGCATGACCCCAGCACTTGACGCCGCCCATGCAGTCGAAGGGCGCGTACTGGTAGTAGGCGTGGAACACACCGTCCTTTTGACAGAGGCCGTTGGGGTCGTTCATCCAGCCGGTCGGCGGCATCACGTGAAAGCGCTGCGAAAACCTGCCGTGTCCCTCGCGGGCGGCACGCTCGTCGACGGCTGCAACGATTTTGGCAAGATCGCGCTGAAGCGCATTGGACATGAGGAACTCCTCGATTGCGAGCTAATGAGGGCAGAAAAGGGGTCCTGCGGCGCCACGCCGCGGGACCCCGAGAGGAATATAGGCGATTAAGCCTCGGCCTTGGCGTCTTCCTTGACCTCGTCCTTGTAGAGGACGAAGGAGATGGCAAAGGCGACGAGCGCGGCCACCGCGAACATGATCGCATACTGGACGGGCTGGGCCAGGCAGAGCAGGATGCCGAAGATGCCGGTGACACCCGTGCCCGAGGCGGCGAGCGACGTGAGGGCGCAGACGAGGGCGCCGCAGCCGCCGCCGATGCAGCCGGCGATAAAGGGCTTGAAGAAGCGGAGGTTCACGCCGAAGATGGCAGGCTCGGTGATGCCCATGAAGGCGGAGAGCGCCGAAGGAAGTGCGAGGCCCTTGATCTTGGCGTCGCGGGTCTTGAAAGCCACGGCGAGGGCGGCACCGCCCTGGGCGATGTTGGCGGCGCTGGCGATCGGTAGCCAGTAGGTCACGCCGTACTGAGCGAGCTGACCGAGGTCGATGGCGGTGTACATCTGGTGGATACCGGTAACGACCGTGGGAGCGTAGAAGAGGCCGACAATGAAGGAGCCGACACCGAACGGCAGAGTGAGGAGCGCCTGGATGAGACCGAGGATCGCGTTCTCAGCCCAGACAAAGATCGGGCCGACGGCGACGAGCGTCACGAGGATGGTCACGAAAACCGAGACGAGCGGAGTCACGAACAGGTCGAACATCTCGGGAACGACCTTGTGCAGGCGCTTCTCGAGGAAGGCGAGGATGCCGCAGGCGATGACGATGGGGATGACGTGGCCCTGGTAGCCGACCCAATCAAAGCTGTAGAGGCCGGGGATGACGGTGACGGTGGCCTGCACGCCCTCGCTCGCAACCGTATAGGCGCTCTGGAGCGAGGAGTTGATGAACGTCGCACCCACGACGGCGCCGAGATACGGGTTGGCACCGAAGGCCTTGGCGGCAGAGTAGCCGATGAGCACCTGGAGGAAGCTGAACGAGGTGCCCGAGACGAGGTCGGCGATCTTGTAGACGAAGTTATCGGTGTCGACCGTGATGTAGCCCTGGGCGTTCATGAAGCTGAGGGCGCTCATGATACCGAGGAGCAGGCCCGATGCGACGATGGCCGGAATGATCGGGACGAAGATGTCGCCAAGGAGCTTGATGGCGCGCATGAAGACGTTCTGCTGCTGCGCGGCCGCCTCCTTGACCTCGGCCTTGCTCGCGGTATCGATGCCGCCAAGGTCGACGAACTCCTCATAGACCTTGTTGACGGTGCCGGTGCCGAAGATGATCTGCAGCTGGCCCTGGGCCTCGAACACGCCCTTAGCGCCGTCGATCTCCTCGATGGCCTCCTTGTTGACCTTGGAGTTGTCGGCAATAACAAGGCGCAGGCGCGTGGCGCAGTGCGCGGCGGAAACGACGTTGCCGGCGCCACCGATGTTGTCGAGCACCTCTTGAGCTGATTTGCGGTAGTCCATGACTCCCCTTTCGTGTACGGGCCCTCAAGGCCAGTCACCTTTCACGATTCATACTGTAAACGATTTCAGTTGTAGATATATGCAATCGTTTTCAGTAGCGGTAAACGGTCATAAACAAGCGATAAACGGTAGTTTCGACAAGCAAACGAGCAATTAAGACGGGAAACCAACTTGCAGAACAGCGGGCAGCGGTCAAAAAACCCGCAGTGGCCTACTCGATACCCATAACTTGGTAACCGAGCTTGACCTGCACGGGATCGAGCGACACGCCCCCTGCGGGACGCACGCGCTCGAGCAAGAGCTCAGTTGCCTCGATACCACTCGTAAGATAGCCGTAGTGAACCGTGGGGATCCCGCCCGTGACGGAACGCAGGAACGCGTTGTCACCAAAACCGCTTACGCGATGCGCGCCCTCGCCGACCCCGAGTCGCTCGTCAATGGCGCGTATGGCGCCCGCAGCCATGGTGTCGGTGGCCGCCGCGATGAACGAAAGGTCCGGCTCGACCTCGAGCAGCTCGCGCGCGGCACGATAGCCCGAGTCGACCGTAAACGAGCCGATGCGCACGAGCGCGGGATCAAGGTGGTTCCCGCCCTCCTCGAGACCCTCGGCAAAACCGCACTGACGATCAATACCAGCGGCCTGGTCAAAATCAGGGACACCGATATAGGCGATCTTGCCCTTATGCTGCTGCGCGATTCGACGACCCAGGTCATGGGCCGCGCCCAGATCGTCGTGGAACACGCAAGCGGCCCAGTCACTGCGCTGACCGATCAGCACAACAGGCACGCGCGCCTGGGTGATAGCGCGCCGATGCTCCTCCCCCAGTTCGGTCGCCACCAGCAAGATACCGTCGACCGGATGGTTCTGGAACAGGTCAAGGTACTCGAGCTCGCGTTCGGCAACGTTGTCCGTGTTTGCCAGGAGCATCTGGAACCCGCGTTCGCGGAGCACCTGGCTCACCCCGGCCGTGATGCGACTCACCGACTCGGAGTTGATCTTGGGCACGATGACGCCGATGAGGTGCGTGGCGCCCGTCCTGAGCGCCCGTGCTTGGCTTGAGCGCACGTAGCCCGTCTCGGCTATGGCGGCCTTGATCCGCTCCGCCTTGTCGTCGGAGATATAGCCCCCGTTGAGATAGCGCGAGACCGCAGCGTTCGACACGCCCGCCAACGCGGCGACATCTTTCATCTTTGCCATGCGACCCCACCCACCTGATAACGTTTGCACCTATGGTACCCATATAAATGCAAAAGCCGCCCCCAAAGGGAGCGGCTCGCAAAATCGATTTCGCCAGACGGCCTAGGCGCGGGTCGCGATCTCCTCGCGAATCTTGGCGACGAAGTCGGAGGTCTCCATCTGCACGGTCTCGTTGGAGCGGTCGCGCACCGAGATGTTGCCGGCCTCGGCCTCCTTCTCGCCGATGATCAGCATGTAGGGCACACGGTCGGTGCTGCGCGCTTCGCGGATCTTGTAGCCGATCTTCTCGTCACGATCGTCGCACACCACGCGCACGCCCGCAGCCTCAAGGGCCTCGGTGACCGTGTGAGCGTAGTCGCGGCTCTTCTCGGAGACGGGAAGGACCTTGACCTGCACCGGGGCGAGCC
>CAVDZW010000073.1:0-4385 GCA_963613305.1 bacterium
GAGACGAGCTCCCCGAGGGCACGGCCGGCTGCGTCGTGGCCGTCGCGGACAAGATCGACACCATCGCCGGCATCTTCGCCATCGGTGAGCCGCCGACCGGCTCCTCCGATCCTTATGCACTGCGCCGTGCCGCCATCGGCGTCATCAATATCCTGCGCACGCGCATCAAGATCGACCTCACGCCGCTGATCTCGGCTGCACTCGAGGCCTACGCCGAGCAGGGCATCGAGTTCGACAAGGTCGCCGTAGAGAAGGACGTTCGTGCCTTCTTTGCCGGTCGCCTCGCGAGCATCGCAAAGGACGAGAAGATCCCGGCCGACACGGTTGCCGCCGTGGCCGATATCGACGTCATCGCACCCGCCGAGTTCTTCGCGCGTTGCGCCGCTCTCGATTCTGCCCGCGAGCATGACCGCGAGACCTTCGAGAACCTGGCCACCGCATATGCGCGAGCGGCCCACATCGCTCATGCCGACCTCGGCTGCGATGTCAATCGCGCACTTCTCAGCGAACCCGAGAGCGCACTTCTCGATGCCACCGTCTCCGCCAAAGAGGCCGTTGAGGACGCCCTCGTCGATCACGACTACGACTCCGCGTTCACCGCGCTCGCCAGTCTGCGCCAGCCCATCGACCGCTTCTTCGACGAAGTCATGGTCATGGACGAGAACGAGGATCTCAAGAACAACCGCCTGCGCCTGCTGAACGAGTTCCTGAGCGCCTTCTCGCGCGTGGCAAACATCGGCGAGCTCGCCCGCAAGGGAAAGAAGTAATTTGATCTAGCCCTCTTGCAAGGAGCGCGTATGGACAGCTGCCCCGTAGCACGTCATGTCACCGTTCATGTCATCTCCGATTCGCTTGGAGATACCGCATGCGAGGTGATCCTGGCGGCTGCGGGGCAGTTCTCTCAAGACGCGATCCGTATCTCACGACTTCCCAAGGTCACGGACATCTCACAGGTAAAACGATATCTCGAACCGTATATTGACCGCGACAGGCGAATAGCGGTGTTCCACACCGTCGTCGACCCGCTTCTTCGGGCCCAGATGCTCGACTATCTCTCGACGTTACATATCCGCTCCGTCGATCTCATCGGGCCCGCGATCGCGGTGCTCTCATCGCTTACTGGCGAGGAGCCAAAGGGGCAGGCAGGAGCGATCCACAAAACCGATGAGCGCTATTTCAGGCGCATCGAGGCTATGGAGTTCTTTATCGAGCACGACGATGGGCGCCGGCAAGACGAACTTGATGACGCGGAGATCGTAATCCTTGGGGTATCTCGAACTTCCAAGACCCCGCTCTCGATGTATCTTGCCGCGCATGGCTACAAGGTCGCCAATATCCCGCTCGCCTCCGGCGTGAAGCCACCCGAAGCCCTGTTCAAAATCGATCCCATGAAGATCATCGGCCTCGTCTCGACCGCCGAGGTGGTCTCCGACATACGAAATACACGCCTCGGAAGCGAGTACGCAAGGGCTGTCGCAGGTCGCTACGCCGAGGTGGCCTCCGTCTCCGATGAGATGGTGGAGGCTCGGGCCCTCTACCGCCGACTCGGCTGCTTTACCGTGCGTACCGACAACAAATCGATCGAGGAGTCGGCCGCCGAGATCATCTCATTTGTCAACTCTGTAGCAAACGCGTGTTTATTAAGGGCCGGTTATGATAAAGCTCGCAATAAATAGTTGATAAAACGGTTTTTCACTTACGATTACCTGCGGTTTATAGATTGGTATCTTCATAACGTATCCACTTATTAAACCGTTCACCGTGATTTTTATTACGTTGGTCTTAGCTTCACCCCGACAACATCCGTATATTCGCACACGAACGTATAGTGGCCCCACGCGCTTGCAAGCCGGCATGCGCGAAGACACCGGCTCAGGCCGGGAAAGGGGTGCGGTCATGACAGCAGAACAGCGCGTCTACCGTTTCGGAAGCGATGCCAACGGCAGGGACGTGACAGAGGGCTCATCGAGTATGAACTTCATCCTCGGCGGCAAGGGCGCAAATCTCGCCGAGATGTGCCGCATCGGTCTTCCCGTGCCGCGCGGGTTCACCATCACGTGCCAAACGTGCGTCGAGTTCGCCGCCAAGGGCAATGCGTGGCCCGCAGGAGCGGCGGACGAGATCGCCGAGGCCGTGAGCGATCTTGAGGAACGCTGCGGCAAAACACTCGGCGACGCCCATGACCCGCTGCTCGTGTCGGTGCGCTCGGGAGCTCCATTCTCCATGCCGGGGATGATGGATACCGTCCTCAACCTCGGTCTCAATGACGACTCGGTGCAGGGCCTTGCAAAACAGACGCATAATCCGCGGTTTGCCTGGGACTCCTACCGTCGTTTTATCCAGATGTTCTCGAACGTCGTCCTCGGAATCGATTCGGACCTGTTCGAGAATGCCCTCACCCGGGCGCGCCTTGCATGTGGGGTTCGTACCGACGCCGAGCTTTCAGCCGAAGACCTCAAAGCGATTGTCGATCAATTCAAGGAGATTTTCTCGACCGAGGTCTCTGCAGCCGAGCACCCCGAGCTCACCGGAGTAAACGGCGCGCCCGAATTCCCCATGGACCCGCGCGTGCAGCTCGACCTCGCCATCCGCGCCGTCTTCGGAAGCTGGATGAACGAGCGCGCCTGCATCTATCGCACACAGCACGGCATCGCCGATGACCTCGGTACGGCCGTGAACGTGCAGGCCATGGCGTTCGGCAACAAGGGCGAGTCGTCCGCGACCGGCGTGGCATTCACCCGCAACCCTGCAAACGGGAAGCGCGAGTTCTACGGCGATTTCCTTGTGAATGCCCAAGGCGAGGACGTTGTCGCCGGCATCCGCAACACCGAACCGATCAGCGACCTCAAGGCCAAGCCGGCTCTCAAGCACGCTGCGCTCGAGCTCGAGAAGGTCTTTCTCGTGCTCGAGAAGCACTATCGCGACATGTGCGACATCGAGTTCACGATCGAGCAAGGTGAACTCTGGATGCTGCAGACGCGTGTGGGCAAGCGCACGGCGGCGGCCGCCTGCAAGATCGCGGTCGACATGGTTGACGAAGGGCTCATCACGCGCGAGGAAGCGGTGTCGCGCATCGACCCCGCACAGCTCGACCAGCTGCTTCACCCGCAGTTCGCCCATGTGGGCGAGGTCGAGGTGCTCGCACGCGGCCTCAACGCGAGCCCCGGCGCCGCCGTGGGGCAGATCGTGTTCTCGAGCGACGACGCGGTCGAGGCTGTCGCCGCCGGCAAAAAAGTCATTCTCGTTCGCTGGGAAACCAATCCCGATGACCTCAAGGGCATGGTGGCTGCCGAGGGCATCCTCACGAGCCATGGCGGCAAGACGAGCCATGCCGCGGTGATCGCCCGCGGCATGGGTGCACCTTGCGTCTGCGGAGTCGAGGCATTCGAGATCGATGCCGTCAACAAGCGGGTGCATGTCAAAGGCACGGAAACCGTGCTCAACGAGGGCGACGTCATCTCCATCGATGGCTCCGAGGGCATCGTTGTCGCAGGTGCGGTTGCGCTCGAGACCCCGGAGCTCACGGGCGACCTCGATACCATCCTTGGTTGGGCCGACGAGATCCGCCTGAGTGAGGAGCGCGGCCGCGCCTACCGCGTGCGCGTGAACGCCGACAACCCCGCCGACGCCGAGCTTGCCCTCGATTTTGGAGCGGAGGCCATCGGCCTTTGCCGCACCGAGCACATGTTCCTCGGCGAGCGCAAAGAGATCATCCAATCCTTCATCTTGGCCGATGATGAAGAGGCCTCGCGCCGCGCCTTAGAAGAGCTACTCAAGGTCCAAACCGAGGACTTTGTGCAGATGCTTCGCACGATGAACGGTCGCGCGATGGTCGTGCGCCTTATCGACCCGCCGCTGCACGAGTTCCTCGATGACCCGCGCGCCCTCGCCGAGACCATCGCCCGGCGCGAAGGAGCAGGGGAGAGCGCGGGCGCGCTCGCCGAGGTCAAGGAGCGCCTGCGCGCCGTCGACAGCATGAGCGAGTGCAACCCCATGCTCGGCCTGCGCGGCGTCCGCCTCTCGTTCGTCTATCCCGACCTCCCGCTCATGCAGGTTCGCGCCGTTGCCAGCGCCGCCGCGCGCCTCAAGCGCGATGAGGGCATCGGCGCGCATCCCGAGGTCATGATCCCGCTCGTGGCCCTCGAGGGCGAGCAGATGCAGATGCGCGAGGTCGCCGAAAAGGTCATCGCCGAGATCGAGGCCGAATACGGGGTGGCTCTCGATATTCCCGTCGGCTGCATGCTCGAGCTCCCGCGCGCATGCCTAATGGCCGCAAAGATCGCAGAGCACGCAGACTTCTTCTGCTTCGGCACGAACGACCTCACCCAGACGACCTTCGGCTTCTCGCGCGACGACGCCGAGGCCAAGTTCCTGCCGCTCTATCT
>CAVDZW010000073.1:4417-7201 GCA_963613305.1 bacterium
CGCCGCCGTGCTCGAGCTCGTGCGCATGGCGGTCGCAGCCGGACGCGCCACGAATCCGAACATGCACTTCGGCGTTTGCGGCGAGCATGGTGGCGACCCCGCGAGCATCCCAGCGCTCTTTAACGTGGCAGGCGTCGACTACGTCTCGTGCTCGCCCTACCGCGTTCCGCTCGCGCGCTTGGCTGCAGCCCAAGCCAAACTTGCGTAATCTGCGTAGAGTGCCACAAGGCATTTGCAGGTGGTCTACACCTCTGCTACATTGCAGCTGAAAGTTGACACATAGCCTGCAGCTCGTCAACTTCCGCGGGGCCCGTGCTCGGAACACGGGCCCCATTTTGTTATTTCAAAATGCGCAGAAATTGTTCTTGCAGGTCAAGCGCACGCGTGTATACTTAGTCGCGTTTGTTCAACTACGTGTCGGCCCAGCCGGGTGCGGCACCTCTAGAAGAGTAAGGAATTGCACATGGATTACATCCGCGCAATCGAGCGTCAGCAGATCCGCGAGGACATCCCCGAGGTTCGCGTGGGCGACAACGTCAAGGTCCACTATCGCATCAAGGAAGGCGACCGCGAGCGCGTCCAGGTCTTCCAGGGCGACGTCATCCGTATGGCCGGCGCCGGTGCCCGCGAGACCTTCACCGTCCGCAAGATTTCCTTCGGTGTCGGTGTTGAGCGTACCTTCCCGCTTCACAGCCCCAAGATCGCCAAGCTCGAGGTTCTTCGCCACGGCCGCGTTCGTCGCGCCAAGCTTTACTATCTCCGCGACAAGGTCGGCAAGGCCGCCCGCATCCCGGAGAAGCGCTAATCAGCGTAAGAGGTTCCTTTTGGACTCGCGAGCCGTCCCTCGGGGCGGCTCTTTTATTGAGGAGTGAACATGGCGAACATGACGAGTTCCGCATCGGCCTCGCAGGTCGCGGGCGAACTTGCGGGGGCGACCTTTGAGGAGATCCCCGCGCTCGTTGCGCACTATGCCGAGGACCCGCGCCTACAGGTGAGAAAGGCCTGCGAGCGAGCACAGCGACGCTACGATCGAGAAGCAGCGGAGCGCGGCCGTGTTGACGCCATGTACGAACTCATGAACGAGCTTGGCGGAGCGGGTGTTGTTGTCGGGGTCGACGAGGTCGGCCGCGGCTCGGTGGCGGGACCGCTCACCGTATGCGCCGTCTGCCTGCCAGCAGAGCCGCGAATATGGGGGCTTAACGATTCAAAAAAGCTCACGCCCGCCAAGCGCGAGATGCTCGCCGCGCGTATTCAGGAGTCGGCGATCGCTATCGGCATCTGCCACATCGCCCCCGAGCGCATCGACAGCAACGGCATGGCACGGTCTCTCAGGGGGGCGGTCGCAGGAGCCGTCGCCGACACCGGCCTCAATCCCGACTGCGTTCTCATGGACGGCAACCCCTTGGGAGCTGTCCCCAACGAGCGCGACGTCGTGCACGGCGACGCCAAGATCGCCTGCATTGCAGCGGCCTCAATTGTCGCCAAGGTCACGCGTGACGAGATGATGGTCGAGTACGCAAGCGAATATCCCGAGTACCACCTTGCTGAATGCAAGGGTTATGCCTCGGCCGAGCATATCGCCGCCATCAAGGAGCATGGCCTGAGCCCCATCCACCGCGTGAGCTTCTGCGGTAACTTTCTGGAGAACGAGCGCCTTTTCTAGAGGTAGCCAAGCATGTTTGGAAACCTGCGAGCAAACGCTCGGCAGTTCCCAACATCAGAGAGGCGCACAGGGATAGGTCTCAGATAGATTTGCCAATGGCGCGCCCCGACACGCGCATAGATGTCGGTTGCACGATTCCCTCAAAACCAGAAGGGAGCGTGCGAAGCCATGAAGTCACACAACCCAGCTCGCGATGACGCTTTTGAACTTGAAATGAAGCTCTGCGGAGTATGCGAATCCGAGGACCCCAACGCGGCCATACCCGCCGATCGGTTCATCAGCCAACTCGACAACAAAGAGCTCGGCACTTTCGGCGAGGTCATTGCCGCGTCTTTTGCCGAGAGCATCGGCTTGAGGGTCATCGAGCGCAACTATCGCTGCGAGGCGGGCGAGGCCGACCTGATCGCTGAAGACGAGGCCAAAGGGGCGCTTGTCTTCATAGAGGTCAAGACGAGGAGAGTTCGCGGGAACGCCGACCCCGACCGGTTTCCCGAAGAGGCGGTTGACTGCAAAAAACTGCAGCGCTACCGCAGAATCGCCGCATGCTACACATCTGAGCACGAAGTGCTCCTACCCGTCAGGTTCGATGCGGTGGGCATATTCATCATCGACGGCGAGCGTGCCGAGGTTGCTCACCTCATGGATATCCTCGACTGGGAAACGGGGAAGCGATGAGCGACGTCTTTGCAGTGCACGCAGCCTGCCTGCGCGGCGTCGAGGCGTGTCCCGTTACGGTCGAGGTATCGATGTCGGGCGGAATACCGGGGATACAGCTCGTCGGTCAAGCCGACGCGAGCGTTCAGGATTCTCGTTCGCGCATTCGCTGTGCGCTGCGCGCACACGGCTTCGAGATCCCCCGCAAGAACATCACCGTCAATCTTTCGCCTGGCGATATGCGAAAGACGGGGTCGGGCTTCGACCTGCCGATTGCCGTCGCGATACTCGCAGCGACCGGGCAGATCCCAAAGGAGGGGCTCGATTCGTGCCTCTTCGCCGGCGAGATCGCGCTTGATGGCGGCGTCCTGCCGATTCAGGGGGAAGTCGCCTACGCGCTCCTCGCGCGCGACATGGGCCTTGCGCTCGTTTCGGGACCGGCGGAGCGCGAGCTACCGCTCCAGAAC
>CAVDZW010000074.1:0-424 GCA_963613305.1 bacterium
TTCATGTCGGAGCTCGAGGTATGCGCGAGGTCGGTGGGGTCGTAGGTGGGATACGAGCAGGCCGCGAGGATATCGCCCGTCGTCGGGTCGGTCACGACGGCGGTGCCGGTCTTGGAGCCATAGCTCTCCACTGCCTCGGCGATGGCGTCCTCGGCCGCACGCTGGATGGTCGCGTCGATCGTGAGCACGATGTCGTGACCGTCCTGCGCATCGACCCGCTGGTACTCGGCACCGGCGATCCAGTCGCCGTACCTGCCGTGTTCGCGGTAGACTGAGCCTGCCGTGCCCGAGAGCACCTTGTTGTAGCGCTTCTCGATTCCCGTCAGGCCCTCGCCGTCGACGTTCACGACGCCGAGCACCTGCGAGGCGAGGTTGCCGTAGGGGTAGGTGCGCCGCACGGCATCCTCGAACTCGATGCCGACGA
>CAVDZW010000074.1:434-1864 GCA_963613305.1 bacterium
ATCCCCTGGTTTTGGATTTTTTCGGCCACGTCGGTATCGACCTGGCGCTGGATATAGACCCAATCGGCGTCTGCCTTGACCAGCTTGCGCACGTCTTTGCGCTTGAGGCCGAGTTCGTCAGCAAGCACACGCACGGCCTTCTCGGGCTTTTTGATCGCCTTGGGCCTCACCGCGATGTTCTTGCAGTCGATACTCTTGGTGAGCACGTTGCCGTTGCGGTCGTAGATGGTGCCGCGCTTGGCCGGGAGCTTGACGCTCGTGAGACGGCGCTGGTTCGCGCGCGCCACGTACGTGTCGCGGTTGATGACCGTGTAATCGAAGAGCTTGCCGAAGGCGAGCAGAAGCCCGCCCGTGCCGGCGATGCCCAAAAACGTGAGCCTCAGCATGTCGAAGCCCTCGTTCTTGTTCGCATCCTCGCGTGTGCGCTCGGCGCGCGTATTGCGACGGCGCAACTCGACCGCGCCCTCGTCGGGGCGCAGGCGGCGCAACGCATCGGAGGCGGAGTCGGAGCCGCCCCTGTTGCGATATGAATTGCTGCTATTCTCGTTGGTCCTCGACGCACGCGAGCCCGATGGCGGGCGCGTGCGCGAATCGTCTCTCGGCATGAACGCCCCTACTCCGCCTGCGCGGACGAGATGTCGACGGTGGTCGAGCCCTCGGCCTCGGCCATACCGTAGCTGTTCGCGAGCTCGCGGATACGCGAATCGGAATCGTAGACCGAGTGCATGACCTCAAGGCTCGAAGCCTCGGACCTGGCGCTCGAGAGCGTGCTCGAGAGCTCGGCGTTGGCGGTCATGGAGGCGGAGGTGACGCTCGCGAGCGCGATGCGCCCAAAGCAGAGGGCGGCAGCGACGATGACGACCGCAACGGTCACTTTGATGACATGGGTAAAGATCGGGCTGACGTCCTGCGAGGCCGCCTTGCCGGCGCCGGTAAGGACGTCAAAACGCGGGCGCTCCTCTTGTGCGGGAGCCGCCGGCTCATGGATAACGGGTACGGGCTGCGGCTGCATATCATAGGCGTATGCTGCGTTTGAGGTGTGGTAACCCATGATATGCCGCCTCCCATCCCAGGTGCGTCGGTGGTGTGTTTAAGCTACGTTTCTGCTGCGCGGGACGGGCCAATTAACGCTGGTGCGGCTCAAATGCGCTGCGCCACGCGGATCTTGGCTGATCTCGCACGCGGGTTGCGCTCGACCTCGCGGTCGCTCGCAACGAGCGGTTTTTTGGTGATGACCTTGAGTATCGGCACGTTCCCGCACACGCACACCGGAATCTCCGGCGGGCAGGTGCAACCTTGGGCCATCTTCTGAAAATGGTGCTTGACGATGCGATCCTCGAGCGAGTGGTACGAGATGACGCAGATGCGCCCCTTGGGGTTCAGCCAGCGTGTGGCGGCCTCAAGCCCTCTCTCGAGCACCTCGAGCTCAT
>CAVDZW010000074.1:1874-4948 GCA_963613305.1 bacterium
AGCTCATGGTTGACCTCGATGCGGATCGCCTGGAAGCTCTTCTTTGCCGGGTGTCCCCCGTGTCTGCGCGCCGCAGCGGGAATTCCCGCCTTGATGCACTCCACAAAGTCACCGGTGGTTCGGAGTGGCGCGGTCTCGCGGCGACGCACGATCTGGCGTGCGATCTGCGAGGCGAACTTCTCCTCACCGTAAAGGCGAAGGATGCGCGCGAGGTCGGCTTCGTCATAGGTGTTTATGACCTCAGCTGCGTTTAGGGTGTTGTTACGCGCGTCCATTCGCATGTCGAGCGGGGCGTCCTCGTTGTACGAGAAGCCCCTTCCGGGGATATCAAGCTGCGGGCTCGAAACGCCCAGGTCAAAGAGGAACCCGTCGACCCCGGGCACCTCTGCGGAGCAGAGGAGCTCGTCCAGGTCGCCGAAGTTGCCCTTAAGGAGCTTGTGCGGTACATCCGGTGCCTCCGAGTCGAGGCGGGCACCGGCGGCCGCGAGCGCCATGTCGTCCTGGTCGACACCCAAGAGGAGACCTTCGGACCCCACCTGAGCGGCCATCTTTACCGAGTGGCCGGCGCCGCCGAGGGTGCAGTCGCAAACGACCGAACCCGGACGGAGCCTGAGCGACTCGAGCACTTCCTGAAGCATGACCGGTTCATGCCGATATTCTTGTGTCAACGTTCCAGCTCCCATACGTATCTCCAGCTCAGCCTACGAGAAGAAGAGGTCCTTGAGGTCCTCGTCGGTATCGGCGTCGTCCTCGGCGGACGCGACGCGATCCCAGATCTCGAGGTGGTCCCAGTTGCCTATGACCGTGACCTCGCGGTCCAGATTCGCGGCCTCGCGCAAAGACTCGGAGAGACCGATACGACCTGCGCTGTCCACATCCATCGGCGTGGTGCGCTTGTTGATCGCCCTCATGAGCTTCTGGTCCTTGGCATCCCTCGGGTTAAAACCCTCGTGACCCTCGCGACCTGCGAAGAGCGCCTTTACCCAAGCATCGAAAGCCTCGGCAGAGAACACGTACAGGGCATCGACATCCAGGGCTTTGAACACGCGAACACTCGTCCCGAGCTCGTCACGGAGGGCAGCAGGCAGAGAGAGTCGGCCCTTGGCATCGAGATTTCGATCGTAAGAACCGGCCATTCCCATATATGCGCCCTCCCCTCGGTTGCTCAGAGGTACGTTCGCGGGGCACCACCCCGCCTGTCGACGCAATCAATAATATGGGCAGGACAAACCTTTCGCAACACTTTTTCCCACTCTCTCCCCCACCGCCACCCACTCTCACACTCCACCGGTTTAAAAGCCCCTCCGAACAGATATTCGGAAACACAAGATGTTGTGTTTAGTAGAAAAATCAGTTGCAACCGGTGGCCGACGGTCTAAAAGTCGAACCTTAAAGTTGAGGTTGAACCGAATTTTGGAGCGTCCACAAACCGCGCGAAACACCGGAGCCGACGTGCGGGGACGCGATTATGGCACAGGGTGGCTAAGTGCGCAGGACACCTCGAGACGAGGGCGCCAAGTGGGCGGGCAGGCGCTTGTGGGCACCCCCTATAGCGGGCAGGCATCCCCACAGCCGATCCCCCATAGCGGACGAACAAACCAGCAGCCGATCCCCCATACCGGGCGGACAGCCCCTGCAGCCGATTCTCTATATATAGGTAGAAACGGGGCAGCTCGAAGCCCCAGCAGCGGTTAAGCCCGCGGATGCGCGGCGAGATAGACCTCACGCAGCTGTGTGCGATCGAGATGCGTGTAGATCTGGGTTGTGGAGATGTCGGAATGCCCGAGGATCTCTTGCAGCACGCGCAGGTCGGCCCCACCGGCGAGCATATGTGTGGCAAAGGAATGACGCAGTGTATGCGGATGGAGGCCTTCGATTCCCGCGAGGTTGCCGTAGGTGGCGCAGATGGAATGCACGCTCTGGCGGCTCAAACGGGTGCCACGCATGTTGAGAAAGACGGCGGGCGGCACCGCGCCGGCACGTGCATGACCGGCAAGCTCGGCGCGCGACCCAGAAAGGTAGGCAGCCAGGGCCTCGGCAGCAGAGCCCATGATGGGCACTACGCGCTCCTTGGACCCCTTGCCGAAAACGCGCAGGAACTCATCATCGAGAAACACGTCGCCCACATCGAGGCCGCAGACCTCGCTCGCGCGCAGGCCACAGCCATAGAGAACCTCGAGTACGGCGCGGTCGCGGGCTCCGGCGGCGGTATCGGGAAAAGACTGGTCGAGCAGACGCGCTGCGGCATCGATGCCGATAAAGTCGGGCAGGGGCTCCCCCTTTTTAGGGAGCTTGACCGCCGAAGCCGGATCGCGCGGCGTGGCGCCCTCGCGGAGCAAGAACTTATGGAAACCCTTGACGGCCGAGAGAGCGCGCTCAATCGAGCTCGACGCATAGCCGCCCGCGCGGCGCTCGGCAACATAATCCTCAATGTCATGGCGCGAGACGTCCTCGCGCACAGTCACGCCGCGCTCAGCCAAAAATGCAAGATAGCTCGAAAGATCGCGACGGTAGGCCGCAAGCGTGTTGCGGGAGAGGCCGCGCTCCACGCTCAGGTAGTCGAGATACACCGAAAGATCACGCGCGAGCGCAGACGCGGGCGCCCCCGAAGCCGCGGTCTCGGGCTTCGGGGGCGCATAAGCTACCTGCTGTTTTTCGGTGCGCGGCACGCGAGACCTTAGGCCTCGGCGTTCGGGCTCACGCTCAGGCGATCGGTACCCTCGTGGAGCGCGATCGAGGCGCGCACGAACTCGCGGAAGAGCGGCTGCGGCTTGGTCGGGCGGCTCTTGAACTCGGGGTGAGCCTGAGTGGCCACGTACCACGGGTGGACGTCGGCCGGGAGCTCGACCATCTCGACGAGGCGTTCGTCGGGCGAGACGCCGGAGATGACGAGGCCCGCCTCGGTGAGCTGATCGCGATAGGCGTTGTTGAACTCAAAGCGGTGGCGATGGCGCTCGTACACGAGACCCTCGTCGTAGGCCTCGCGGGCGAGCGTGCCCTCGGCGAGCTTGCAGGGATAGGCGCCCAGACGCATGGTGCCGCCCTTCTCGGTCACGTCCTCCTGCGAGCTCATG
>CAVDZW010000075.1:0-12057 GCA_963613305.1 bacterium
GTCCCAGAAGGCCCTCTACGGCTTCATCATCGGCTGGATCGGCTGCATCGACTACGGCGGAGCTATCTCCAAGGTCCCGAACCTCATCTGCGACGGCATGCTCGCTGACGGCATCTACGGCCCCGAGGGCATCAAGGTGCTCGCCGCCATGGTCCCGCCCTTCGGCGTCACCTTCGGCCTGCTCCTCTCCAAGCTCATCAAGAAGCCCATCTACAAGAAGACCGAGGAAGAGGCCATCAAGGTCGCGTTCCCCATGGGCGTCTGCATGATCTCTGAGGGCGTTATCCCCATCGCCATGAACGACCTCGTCCGCACCGTCATCTCCACCTCCATCGGCTGCGGCGTCTGCGGTGCCATCGCCTTCTCGATGGGCGTTGAGTCCCAGGTTCCCTCCGGCGGCTGCTTCGTCATCCCGGCCATGGCCCAGCCCCTGTGGGCCGTCGTGGCGCTCCTCGCCGGCTCCTGCGTGACCGCCGTGCTCCTGGTGCTCCTCAAGAAGCGCCTCACCGACGAGGAGATCAACGACCTCGATCTCCCCGAGGACGACACCGAGCAGGAAGTCGACCTCTCCGGTTTCAGCCTGTCCTAATCAACCACCACGCGGGGTCCTTCGGGGCCCCGCCCTCAAAACCAGGGTTCTAGCAAGCGCAAGCGTTCAACCGTCAGATCCACGACACACGACACGAGGGAGTTCGAGCTCATGTACGAATCGATGAAGGGCATGCTCGCCAAGGCGAACAAAGAGGGCTATGCCGTCATGGCCATCAACGCCTTCAACCTCGAGACCGCCCGCGGCGTCATCACCGCGGCCGAGGAGATGGACGCGCCGATCATCATCGACCTGCTCCAAGACCACGTGAAGGCCTACTTTGACTGCGATATCCTCACGGGCCCGATCGCCAAGATGGCGGCCGCCGCGCACGTGCCCGTCGCGATCAACCTCGATCACGGCCACGACATCGCGCATCTCAAGCGCTGCCTCCACGAGGGGTTCTCGAGTGTGATGTGCGACGCCTCGGCCTATGACGCCGAGGAGAACGCCCGCATCACCCGGAGCGTCGTCGAGCTCGCCCAGATCTACGGTGCCTCCGTCGAGGCCGAGGTGGGCAACATGGGCTGCGCCGAGGGCGAGGACGCCCACTTTACTGACGACGCCATGTACACCGATCCCGACACTGCCATCAAGTTCATCCGCGAGACGGGCGTCGATTGCCTGGCCGTGAGCTACGGCTCCACGCACGGCGACTACCCGGAGGGCTACGTGCCGACCTTCCACTTCGACATCGTCGAGAAGATCAAGGCGGCCACGGGCGCCGCGCTCGTGCTCCACGGAGGTTCCGGCGCGGGTGATGCCAACATGCGCAAGAGCGTGGAGTGCGGCATCAACAAGATCAACGTCGGCACCGACTACATGATCGCTCAGCGCGAGTTCGTGGCGCGCACGCTCGCCGAGAACCCCGACTGCGACTTCCCGCAGCTCTGCCAGGACAGCTGGCGTGCGGGCGTCGACACCATCAAGCACTACATCGAGCTCTCCGGTTCCGCCGGCAAGGCGCACTAGAGGCTCGTGAGTGAGCGCCGGGGTTCACCCGGCTCCGGCGCGCCCCCTAATCCCAGGCTCTTCTACAGGAGAGGGCCGACCTACGTCCAGAAGGAGATACACCCTATGCTCGTCAACATGACCCAGATGCTCGAGATGGCCAAGGAAAAGCACTTCGCCGTCGGCGCGTTCAACGTCTCTGAGTCCAACCTCTTCCGCACCGTCGTCGAGGCCGCCGAGGCCAACGACGCCCCCGCGATCATCGCCGTGCACCCCACCGAGCTCGACTACTGCAAGGACGACTTTATGAAGTACGTCGTTGCCCGCTGCTCCAACAGCCCGGTCCCGTTCGTCATCCACATGGACCACGGCGACTCCATCGAGAGCGTCATGCGTGCTGTGCACTGCGGCTTCACCTCCGTCATGATCGACGGCTCGCTGCTCCCGTTTGAGGAGAACATCGCCAAGACCGCCGAGGTCGTGCGCTACTGCCACATGCTCAATCTCTCCGTCGAGGGCGAGCTCGGCACCATCGGCGACACCGGCACCTCCATCGAGGGCGGTATGACCGAGGTCAAGTACACCGATCCCGAGGATGCCAAGAAGTTCGTGGCCGAGACGGGCGTCGACACGCTCGCCATCGCCATCGGCACCTGCCACGGCCTCTATCCCAAGGGCGTTACCCCCGAGCTCAAGATGGACGTTCTCGAGTCCATCAAGGAGGTCGTCGACATCCCGCTCGTGCTCCACGGCGGCTCCGGCAACCCCGACTCCGAGATCGCCAAGGCGGTCGAGATCGGCATCCAGAAGGTGAACATCTCCTCCGACTACAAGAGCGCGTTCTTCCTCAAGGCCCGCGAGATCCTCTCCCAGGAGGGCTCCGGCTGGGATCCGAACAACCTCTTCCCCGAGTGCATCGAGGCGGGCAAGGCCGTGATCAAGCAGAAGATGGAGCTCTTCAACTGCGTCGGCGCCGCCAAGTACTATCGCGAGGCCGGCACCAAGCAGTGGCGCCAGGAGCTGAACTAACCTCGCGCACGAGCACGCGATTTGTTCCAGCTTCTTCACTCATGTAGATGAGATACGGGTCCCGCGCATACGCGGGGCCCTGTTTTGTTTACAGGGGGAGCGGACTAAGGATGACGGTTTGATAGAGGTTTGACCTCATTATTCGGGCCGTTCGCCGAAACCTATACTTATACGTACGTTTTGAGCTTAATGTTTAAGAACGAGCGCCCGACCACAAGATCAGGGGTGGATGCCATGCAACCGAGGGGAAGCGTCGTCAACGAGATCTGCTCGCTTTACGATCGGCTGAGCGACCGCGAGAGGCGCATCGCTGATTTTGTCATGGCAAACCAAAACGACATTCCGACGATGACCACGCGCGAGATTGCGACGGGTTCGGACACCTCGGCGGCCACCGTTTCGCGCTTTGTGCGCCACCTGGGCTACGAGAGTTTCTCGGACCTGCGCGCGGCGATTCTCGACGACAACGCCGCCGGTGCCACCACGCGCGCGCCCTCCACCGTCGTTTCGCTCGAGAGTCCGCGCGCGGCCATGGAGACTGTGCTTATGGCCAAGAACCGCGAGCTGCTCGATACCCTCGATTTGGTCGACCCCGACCAGCTCTCCGAGGCCGTGCGCTTGATCGAGCGCTCCGTCTCGGTGGTGTTCGGCGCGGTGGGCAACTCGATTCCGGCGGGCCTGACTGCCGCCTTTCTCTACGCGCAGCTGGGCCTGAGGTCGCATTGCGCCTCCACGACCGAGTCGATGATGCTCGACACGCTCGCGCTCACGCCCGACGACGTGCTGGTGTTCATCTCTAAGTCGGGGCACTCCAAGCGCCTGAACAAGATGATGGACAACGCGCTCGATACCGGCACGCCCACGGTGGTCATCACGAACACGCCCGATTCGCCCCTCGCGCGCCGCGCAACGTGTGTGCTGCATGCCGCCACGCGCGACAAGATGCTCAACGCCGACCTGCCGTTCTCGCATAACTCGATCAACTTCATCATCGAGACGATTTTTCTTTTGCTTTGCTCCGACGTCCCGAATTTCCGTGCGCATTCGAGCCTTATCTGGAAGAGTATGGGCGACGACAAGGGTGTGGAGAAGGAAGTCTTCTAGTTCGTGCGCCCCTGTTTGGAGGGGCTGTTTTTAAGACTTGCGAGGCGTAGGCTTTGACTGTTTTGGGCGATTAAAAATCGCTTGAAAAAGTTCTTGCATCGGGTTCTCAGTCCTGTAATAATAGTCAAGCGCGAAAACGCATGAGGACACGGTGGGTGTAGCTCAGTTGGCTAGAGCGACGGGTTGTGGTCCCGTAGGTCGAGGGTTCGAGTCCCTTTACCCACCCCATTCTTGTTTTCGCACATCGATCGTCGGGTCGTTAGCTCAGTTGGTAGAGCAGGGGACTCTTAATCCCAAGGTCCAGGGTTCGACCCCCTGACGGCCCACCACACGATGATCGGCCATAACCCGCTTGCGGGTTTTCTGGGTCGTTAGCTCAGTTGGTAGAGCAGGGGACTCTTAATCCCAAGGTCCAGGGTTCGACCCCCTGACGGCCCACCAGAAATGACAAGGCTCCGCATCGCGGGGCCTTTTCTTTTAAGTTGCCGTTGTATGGGGTCGAACCCGTAAGGGAGCGGAGCTGAGAAAACGCGAATGCGTTTTCCAGCGAAGCTCGCAAGGGGCTGCAAGGCCCCGCAGCGCACCATGCGCGCGTCGCGCGCATGCGACCCCCTGACGGCCCACCAGAAAGAATGAGGCATCAACTCCGGTTGGTGCTTTTTTGTTACCTGTGCATGGGGTCGAACCCGAGAGGGCGCTTGACATCGAAGGGATATCGCTTAAGGTTAGCCAAGGCTAACTAACGAAGCAACTTACTTCCATTCATCGATGGGTGGTGTCCATGGATAAAACCCAATCAAGCGAGCGCCTGCAACGCAGAGAGGATTGCGCGCACGCATCGCGCTGTACGTCAGAATGCCTCGGCAATCTCAAAGCGCGTCTGTTCGGCGCGCGCCACTCCGGGCACGTCGGCGGTCTCGAGATCCTCAAATCGATTGGACCGGGGCTGCTGGTGACGGTCGGGTTTATCGATCCTGGTAACTGGGCTTCGAACATGGCCGCGGGGTCCCAGTTCGGTTACGCGCTTCTTTGGGTCGTTACGCTCTCTACGTTGATGCTCATCGTGCTCCAGCACAATGCGGCGCATCTCGGCATCGTGACGGGGGAGTGCCTTGCCGAGTCTATCACGCACCATCTTCCGCGCGCCTGGTCGCGTGTCATCCTCATCTCGGCGCTCGCTGCCTGTGTGGCCACCATGATGGCCGAGGTTCTGGGCGGTGCCATTGCCCTGCAGATGCTCTTCGGATTGCCTGTGCGTGTTGGCGCGGGGCTTGTTGCCACGGCTTCACTCGGCCTGCTTCTGACCAATTCCTACCAGCGGGTAGAACGCTGGATTATCGGGTTCGTGTCGCTCATCGGAATCTCGTTTTTGGTTGAGGTCTCCCTTGTCGATATCGACTGGTCGCGTGCCACGGCGGCGTGGGTTGTTCCCAGTATGCCAGCGGGCTCGTCGGCCGTCGTCGCACCGGTGTTGGGCGCCGTGGTTATGCCGCACAACCTCTTTTTGCATTCCGAGATCATCCAGAGCCAAAAGTTCAATGCCCAGGGTCCCGACGTGGTGCAAGAGCGGCTCGACCATGAGTTTGTCGATACGCTGTTCTCGATGCTCGTGGGATGGGCCATCAACAGCGCAATGGTCCTGCTTGCCGCCAGCACGTTCTGGGTGGTGGGCACGCCTGTCACAGATTTGATGGGCGCAGCTCAAACCCTTGAGCCTCTGCTTGGCCAGGGTGCCACGGTTGTGTTCGCCTGCGCTTTGTTGCTGGCGGGCATCTCGTCTTCGGTTACAGCGGGCATGGCTGCAGGAACGATCTCTGCGGGTCTTGCGGGTGAGCCCTACGACATTCGCGATCGTCACAGCTCCTTGGGGGTCGTCATCACGTTTGCGCTGGCGTTCGTCGTCATCCTATTTGTGCACGATACCTTTGAGAGCTTGGTCTGGAGTCAGGTGGCGCTTTCTTTGCAGCTCCCTGTTACCGTCGTGGCTCAGATTTGGCTCACCAGCTCACCGGCTGTGATGGGCGAGCACGTCAACGGCCCCATCCTCAAGGTGCTGCTGGCCGCTATCGCGCTCGTCGTTATAGTTCTCAATGTGCTGCTGCTGATTTAGGAGTGCTCGTGAGCATGGCCGCAGGCGCCGTACTGCCCCTCCGCCCATGCTGCGAACTCTGTAGCGATGGCTAAGGCTTGGAGCTACGGCCCAGGTTAGTCCAACGGTTGCGGAGTGGCGGGGGTGAGGACGCCGGTGGTGTCGAAGGCGGGGGTAAAGCTCTCGTTCACGGCGCCGCCCTCCTGCCAGAACATGGTCGAGAATCCCAGGTCGTCGGCATGGTCGAGCACGCGCTCGTATTCTTCTTCGGTGACGGCGCGGGCAAGCTCGCCGCCCTCGGCACGCATTTGCTCGTTGGGCGTGTACTGGTTCATCACCGATATGGGCACGTCGCCTGCGGTCTCCCAGATGGCGTCGAGCACGCGGAGCGAATCGTCTGCGTGGCCGGGCAGCACGAGATGGCGCACGATGACGCCACGCTTGAGGAGCCCGTCTTCGTCCACAAGCTCACCGCCGCGCCGCTCGATCTGCGCACGCATCTCGGCGAGCGCCGCTGTGGCGACATCGGGATAATCGGGAACGCGACTAAGGGTCCCGGCGAGTCTGCCGCTCGCATACTTGAAGTCGGTGAGCCAGATGTCCACGACGTCTCCGAGCTCGCGAACGGCCGCGACGCGTTCATAGCCGCTCGTGTTATAGACGATGGGGATGTTGAGCCCGCGCGCACGAGCCTCGCTAACGGCCCAAGGCAGCAGGTGCGCGTAGTGTGTGGCCGTCACGAGATTGATGTTGTTCGCGCCCGCGTCCTTAAGCTCGAGCATGATCTCGACCAAGCGTTCAGGTGAAATTTCGAGGCCGAAGTTGCCCGTCGAGATCTCGTGGTTTTGGCAATAGACGCACTTGAGCGGGCAGCCCGAGAAAAAGATCGTGCCCGAGCCGCTCTCGCCCGAGATGGGCGGTTCCTCCCAAAAATGAAGCGCCGCGCGCGCAACTTTGAGCGAGGCAGTTGCCCCGCAGGCTCCGGTAGCGCCGGCCGCGCGGTCTGCATGGCAGCATCGCGGGCAGAGTTCGCAGCTAGATGGGGTTGCGTTGTTCAGCAACAAAGGCGAGGGCATAGATTCTCCGGGGGTCGTGGGCGCGTGCGCACGCGCAATAGACCAATCGTCCGTTACGTATTTTTGTAAGTCAAGACTGTTCTTTAGGTTTTGCGGTCCTAAGATAAAGTCATCCCGTCCCCCATGGAGCAACTGGGTGAACCGTCGAGTTTATTTAGGGAGCCCACACAGTCGGGGTCAGTACAGGAATCCTTCGTTGTTAAGGACGCTGGAAGAACCGATGAGGGCACCCACCTTGTTTGGGTGGGTTCATTAACGTGACATGGGGGGCGGTCTTTTTATGTCGCGATTGCCCGCTTGGCGGCATGGTTCACGGACATAACTTTCAGCGCTTTTTGACACATGCAATAAAAGGGGCCGGTGCCCCGCGCAATGGCTATACTTTAGGCAGCTTGTTCGAGCCCGCGGCGACCCCGCGGGCTTTACGTATAAAGAAAGGCTGGTCGCATGGCCCCATCCAACGCCGCACCGCTCACGGACGAGGAGCGCGCCGAGCTCGAGGAGCTTCGTGCCGAAAAGGCCCGCCGCGAGGAGGAGGCTCGCGCGCGCCGCGAGCGCGCCGAGCTCGAGAGCCTGCGTGCCGAGAAGGAGAAGGCGGAGGCATCGCGCGGCCAGGCAAAAGCGAGCCCCAAGCCCGCTGCGAGCAACGGCAAGCCGGCTAAGCGCAAGGTGCAGACCGCTGCGGGGAGCGAGTCCTCGCGTGCCGCTGCTGCCCGTGCTTCCAAGCCGGTCGCAAGCGAGCCCAAGCGCGAGGGCTTCGGCGTGCGCATGGTGACCTCGGCGCCGCCGAAGTCCGAGGACGAGATCCCGGGCATGCCGCCCGCACAAAGGCTCATCATCATCCTGGCGGCCATCGCGGTCGTCATCTTCGCCGGCTACATCGCGCTCTCGAACGCGGGGCTCATCTAAGCACGGGCGCACTCGCTCGGGCAATCGACAGGGGAGGACCCATGGCACTCACCGACATCTCAAAACCGACCGATATCGCGATGCTCACCGACCTCTACGAGCTCACCATGGCTCAGGGTCTCTGGGAGAGCGGCAAACTCAACGAGGAGGGCTGCTTTACCGCGTTCTACCGCGATCATCCTTTCGGCAGCGCCTATGCCGTCATGTGCGGTACCGCTGAGCTGCCGGAGCTCGTCGAGAACCTGCGCTTTACGCCCGAGGATATCGACTATCTGGCTGGGCTCGAGGCACCGGGCGGCGGAGCGCTCTTTAAGCGCGACTTCCTCCGCTATCTCGCCGATTTTCGCGCGCGCGTGAATATCGACGCCGTGCCCGAGGGCGAGCTCGTGTTTCCGCGTGAGCCCATGGTGCGCGTGTGCGGGCCTGCGCTCGAATGCCAGCTGCTCGAGACGGCGCTCCTCAACATCATCGGCTTCCAGACGCTCGCGGCCACCAAGACCGCTCGCGTGGTGCAGGCCGCCAAGGGTCGCCCCGTGGCCGAGTTCGGCCTGCGTCGCGCCCAGGGTCCCGACGGCGGTTTGGCCGTGGCGCGTGCGAGCTATGTTGCTGGCTGCTCGTCCACGTCCAACGTACTCGCCGGGCGCCGCTATGGCATCCCCGTATTCGGCACCCATGCGCACAGCTGGGTTATGAGCTTCGACTCCGAGCTCGAAGCCTTCCGCGCTTTTGCCAAATCGAGTCCCAAGAACTGCACCCTGCTCATCGACACCTATGACGTGCGCGAGGGTACCGAGAACGCCATCACTGTGGCCAAGGAGATGGAGGCCGCTGGCGAGCGTCTGGCCGCCATCCGCATCGACTCGGGCGACCTCGCCAAGCTCTCCAAGTACGTGCGCGGCCGCTTTGACGCCGAGGGGCTCGGATATGTGGGGATCTCGGTCTCCAACGACCTCGACGAGTACACCATCCAGTCGCTCCTCGACCAAGATGCGCCAATCGACAGCTTTGGTGTTGGCACCAAGCTTGCCACCTGCTATGACCAGCCAGCGCTTGGCGGCGTCTATAAGCTCTCGGCGCGCCGGAGCGCCGGTGAGGACGCGTGGACCCCGGTGGTCAAGCTCTCGGAGCAGCCCTACAAGCGCACGATTCCGGGCGTGCAGCGCGTGCGCCGCTACTACGACGGCTTTGGCGGGCCGGTCTGCGACATGATCTACGACGAAGCCTACATGCGCGACGGCGGGTCCACGCTCGTGGCCGTGAACGACGCCGCTCTCGTGACGGACGTGTCGGAGCTCTCATACCGCGAGCTGCTCTACCCGGTGGTGCGCGACGGCGAGGCCCTGGCTCCGCGCGAGAATATCGAGGACGCCCGCGATCGCTGTACGACGGCGCTCGAAGCGCTCGACCCTGCCTACAAGCGCTTTTTGTACCCGCAGACCTACGTGGTGGGCATGGAGAGCGGTCTTGCCGAGGTACGAGGCGACCTCGTGCGCAAGAGCATGGCGAGCACGTCGTCGTTTCCCTGGAAGCGCTAGGCATTAGGTAATTGGACTATTGAGGATGAACATGTCGAACGCGTACAAGACCCTGGTCGTCAAGATCGGTTCGTCCACCGTGGTGGGCGAGGACGGTCAGGCCGACCGCGCCTTTATCGGGAGTCTGGCCGAGCAGGCCGCGGAGCTCCGCCGTATGGGCTGGCGCCTTGTGGTGGTGAGTTCGGGAGCCATGGCATGCGGCTACAAGATGCTCGGCTTTGAGAAAAAGCCCACGGGCGACCTGCCAAGCTTGCAGGCCTGCGCCTCCGCGGGGCAGTGCGTGCTCTCGGCCGCCTATGACGAGGAATTTCGCGAGCGCGGGCTTTTGACCTCGCTCGTGCTGCTCACGCGGCATGACACCGCGCGGCGTTCCTCCTACCTGCACGCGCGCGACGCCCTCATGCGCCTGGTGGAGCTCGGCGTGGTGCCCGTGGTGAACGAGAACGACACCGTCTCGGTGGACGAGATCCGCTTTGGTGACAACGACACGCTGGCGGCTCTCGTGAGCTGCCTGGTTTCGGCCGACCTGTGCGTGACGCTCTCGGATATCGACGGCCTCTACACCGCCAACCCCGCGCTCGACCCCACGGCCGAGTTCATCCCGCGCGTGGAGAAAATCGACGCCAAGATCATCGATTCGGCCGGTGATTCGTCGACCGCCGTGGGCACGGGCGGCATGATCACCAAGATTCGCGCGAGCCGCATCCTCATGACGGCCGGTATCCGCAGCGTGATCTGCTCCGGCGAGGCCGAGCGCCCGCTCGTGCGCTTGGCTGCAGGGGAGAGCGTGGGCACTCTGTTTGAGCCTCCGCATGCGGATTCAGATCTTGCGCCGCGCAAGCTCTGGATTGCCCTCGGCGACGCCGCCCATGGGTCGCTTACGGTCGACGACGGTGCCGCCCGTGCGCTCACGGAGCGCGGCTCGTCCCTGCTCGCCGTCGGCGTCTGCGGCGTTTCGGGCCCGTTTGCGGCGGGCGATATCCTCGATGTGCGCGATAAGTGCGGGCATGTGGTGGCGCGCGGCATCGCGGAGGCCGACAGCGACACGCTTGAACTTGCAGCTGGGCGCCGCCAAGACGAGATCGCCGCGAATCGCCTGCTTGCAGGTCTTGGGGAACGCCCGGCGATTCATCGCGACAACCTCATCGTCTTCGCCTGATACCGTTTTTTCGAAACGCACCGGTTTGCAATTGAGCCCAAAACGCGGGGCGCCCTTGATTCAAGCAAGGACGCCCCGCGCTTTCATGTCGTGTATGACGGCTGTTTAGTTTGCATCCGATGCTGCGATGAGCTCTTCTTCGGTACCGCCCCAGCGCGTATTGACGGTTACGATAAACCAGTCGCTGCACTTGTCGCACTGCGCGACGTGGTTGCCGAGATGCATGGGCCTCTTGCACTTCATGCAGGGCCAGTAGTAGATACCGTCCGAACGCCTACGACCGCAGACCCTGCCCCTGCTATCGTAGACGTCGTTCTCTTGGGGCTCGTACTCCCACTTCCAGAAGCCACCGGTGGCATCTTCGAGCTGCTCGTCTTTGAGTTCGACTTTCTTGTTGTCCGCCATGAGCTTTCCGTTTCTGTTGGGGCTTTCGTTGGTTTTGATAGTAGCGCGCACGTAAAGCGATGGGCAGAATGCAAGGGTTAATCCTTGTTTGACGGGATCGGGGAACGCTGCAGGCATCAACCTTTGTTTAACGGTATGGGATGGCGCATCAGGGATACCGCTCGGTTTGGGGCTCGGTGCGTTTCGCTAGCCTGCCGAGTCCTGCTTAGTAGATGCGCTCGAGGTCGCCCCGGCCCAACGCCTCCTCAAAGAGATGCTTGAACACGACGCTGCCGTGGTTGCCGTCGTGCTCAAACTCGTTGGTGACCCAGGCATGAGAGCGTCCCACGCGCGAGAGGGTATCGAGCTGCATCTGCGCATCGACGTACATGTCGTCGTGGTAGACGGCGGCCTGGAGGGGCACCTCGTTCGCGGCGAGGCGCGCAGGGTCGTAGATGCGGTCCCAGTCGGTGTCTTCCATGAGGAGATTCACGGCCGCGGCAAAGGGCTTGAGTTCGGGCATCTCCTTGAACATCCAGGGGAATGCCGCCTCGCCCGTAAAGAGCAGCGGGCGCGCGGCGGTGTCGAACTCGGGGCGCTTGGCTTTTTCGGCTGCGGCGGCCCAGCGGATGGGCAGGGTGTCGCCGTCGGCGTAGATGAACTCCTGGAGCGTCCAGTAGAGCGGGTTTGTGGCCGTGGTGGTGCGCTCGAGCGCGCTCATGAGAAAGCCCTCCGAGATGGTGGGCACGCCCGCGTCGAGCGTGCCGTCGCCGTCTTCAAAGGCATGGTCGAGAACCCAGTGCATACGCTCAAAGCTCGGTTTCATGCCAAAGTCGCTGCCAAAGAGCTGCAGGCGCTCGACGGTGAGCGGTGAGCCGTCGGGCAGGATCGTCTTGCCCTCGGCGAGCACGTCGGCAAGGGCCGACACGCGCTCGACATCACCCGGATAGCGGTCGTAGAACTGCGCGGTCTTGGCGGCCATGCGCGGGAAGGTGTGCTCGTAGACCTCGGCGGCGTTAGCGGGAACATGCGGAATGCCGCCGCAGGTAAAGCTCGCGGCCACGCCCTCCGGGAACAGCGAGAGATAGGTGAGGGTCAAAAATCCGCCGTAGCTCTGGCCGAGCGTGATCCAGGGCTTGGCCCCGAACTGCGTGAGACGCAGGTACTCGAAGTCGCGGACGATGGAGCTCGCGAGATAGCGCTTGAGGAAGTCCGCCTGGGTGCGCGTGGGA
>CAVDZW010000076.1:0-5615 GCA_963613305.1 bacterium
CTCACGGCCGGCGAGCAGGTTAAAGAGCTGGTCGGTGCCGCCCATCTCGACGTCGGCCTTGATCTGCACGGAGTCGAAGGCCTGCATTACCGGGTAGAGAAACTCGTGCAGGGCGATGGGGGTCTGTGCCTGGTAGCGCTTGGTGAAGTCGTCGCGCTCGAGGATGCGGGCCACGGTGAACTTGCTGCAAACCTCAAGCATGTGCGCAAGGTCGAGCGAGAGAATCCAGTCGCCGTTGTGGACGATGGTCGTCTTTTCGGGGTCGAGGATCTTCATGGCCTGGGCAACGTAGGTCTCGGCGTTGGCCTCGATCTGCTCCTGCGAGAGCTGCGGACGCGTGGAGTTCTTGCCCGACGGGTCGCCGATCAGCGCGGTGCCGTTGCCGATGATGAGGGTCACCTGGTGGCCGAGGTCCTGGAACTGGCGCATCTTGCGCAGCGGGACGGCGTGGCCGAGGTGCAGGTCGGGGCTCGTGGGGTCAACGCCGAGCTTGATGTTGAGCGGCTCATTGCGCTCGAGCTTTTTCTTGAGGCCCGCCTCGGGGACGATCTTGGCCGCGCCCGAGGTGATGATTCGCATCTGCTCATCCACAGGAAGCATTGCTTCTCCTTTGAGGTTGCAGCACCCTCGCCCGCAGGCGGTGCTCATTGTTTAGTTAACTTGCCCATTCTATCCAAAATCGGGAGTATCCGGCGAGCTCGCGCGGTCTTCGCACAAGAATATTCGCGAACGACCGTGCGCATCGGTACGAACGGGCAGGCGCTCGCCGCCGCGCTCCACCAGATAGCGCTCAGCCGCACGGCGGGGGCACGCTTGACACATGCCCGCGCACGGCCCCTCGGCCGTGAGCATGCAGTGCTCGCAAACCATGAGCTCGCGCTCGGCGGCATCGGCACGAACAAAGGTGCCGCCAAAGCCGGCGGCAGTCGCGGCAAAGCGCAGCTCGCGCTCGCGCTCATCCGCAATCTCGTCGATGAGCCAGATACGGGCGGCGCCAAGGCGCTCGAGCTCGCATGCGGACCGTGCGCTCGTGCAGAAGAGGGGCGCTCCCGCATCAAAGGGACGGCCCGCATCACGCGCGAGCTCGAGTTGCGCAATGTTGCGGCAAACCACGCGCCCGGCAATCCTCACCAGGCGCTCGGTCTCTGCGCGGTTGTCGGGCCGGAGCATCTCGTCGAGGAGCACGGTAAGACGCGGTAGCAGCGGCTCCCACGCGGGGTCGCCCGCGATCCGCCAAGCATGGACGGCAACCTCCTGGCCCGCGCGCAGCAGCGCCTCCGCAGCATCCAGGTCGTCGACAACAGCCACGCGCTCGACGGCGGTCGGCTCACCGTCGGCCTTGGTTTTGCCGGTGCCTTCCGCGCAATTGCCGAGAGGCTGAGGCTCGCAACCGGGGCTTGCCGGAGCGCGCCCACCCATCTCGCCTTGAACGCAGTCCTCGCCAAGCGCCTCAGCATGGGGCCGCGCATCGGCCTCATCGTGAACACCGCCAATGTCTCGTGCGGTCTCCCCGAAGAGATTGGCCGCCGATTCAAGCCTTGTCACCTCGGCCTCCATCGCGGACAGAGCCGCCTCGGTCTCGGCGAGCACGCCGGCGCTCCGAATCAGATAGACTGCACAGCCCGCGGTGATCTTTCGCTTGCAGCGCACGGTGAGCACCTCGCCCGCCCTGGCACCCACAGGGCAAGGCACCTGCGGCCAGCGTTTGGGAACGTCGGCAGGGGCGTCCACGCCCGGATAAAAACGGATCTCGAGCATGTCTCCCGCGCTCACGGGCGCATCCAGGAGCACGTCGCACTCCTCGCGGCGCACGTCGAGCACGCGCCCCACGCGCACGCCTTGGTTGCACGAGCGCTCAAAGCTCATGAGCTCGAAACCGGAGCGCCCCGAGAGGTACGCGTCGGTGAAGCCGCGATTGAACGAGCGCGCAAGCTCACGCTCAAGCGTGGCGAGATCGGGCTCTTCGCCACGAGCGACGCAATCGAGCGCAGCGCGATAGAGCCGCACGACATTGAAGACATAGTCGGGGTTCTTCATGCGACCCTCGATCTTGAGCGCCGCGACCCCTGCGCGCGCAAGCTCGGCCACGTGCCCGATTCCAAGGTAATCCTTAGGGCAGAGGAGCTTGTCGCCCTCGACACTCGCGACGCTCTCCCCCGCCCCGTTCTCGAGCGCGTAGGACAAACGACACGGCTGCGTGCAGTCTCCGCGCAGGGCCGAACGACCGCGCCGGAGGGCCGAGAACGCGCAGGCACCCGAGTAGCCAATGCAAATGGCGCCGTGCACAAAGCATTCGATCTCAACGCCCTCGGCGCAGAGCGCCTCAATCTCGGCCAGGGGCAGCTCCCGCGCGACGGTCACGCGGCCCACGCCGAGCTCACGCGCGGCCAGGCGCATCGCCTCGGGAGCATGCGCTCCGGCCTGGGTGGAAAGATGCAGCTCAGCCTCGGGAAGTTCCGCGCGCAGGCGCGTGATGAGCCCCAAATCTGCCACGATTAGCGCGTCGGCCCCCGCTGCGAGCGCTCGCGCGGCACAAGCGACGGCATCGTCGAGTTCCTCGTCGTAGACGGCGACGTTCATGGCCACGTACACACGTACCCCGTGCGCATGGGCAAGCGCCGCTGCGCGCTCAAGATCGGCGAGCGAAAGACCCTCGGCACTCGCCCGCGCGCTAAACCGCGAAAGTCCCGTGTACACGGCATCGGCTCCGCCAGCAAGCGCCGCGAGCAGTGCGCGATAGCCGCCGGCGGGCGCCAAAAGCTCGGGCATGAGTTCGGTCAAAGCCCCTCCCCTTCTTGCTTTTCAGCACAGAATCGTGCGCGACATGTTTGCGAAGAATTGTCCGAGGATGCCAGGGATGCGGCCCCCTCCGAGCCATTGCGGTAAAGTATAAGCATTTATGTTCTTCGCTTACGTGCGGGGCGAGCAGCCTCTCCCCGCTCAGACCCCACAGGAGGTCAGCCATGGGTCCTCGCGAACGCCAACGTCGCCGTCGCGCCAAGACACATACCGTTCCCGTCGTCATCTTCTCGTTCTTCGCCTTTATGCTCGTCGCGGGCCTCGCCTTTGGCGTGGGTATGGTCGGCAACGTCAACCGCTGGCTGCAGGACCTACCCGACTACACCAACACCGACGAGTATCTCGTGTCGGAGCCGACGAATGTCCTTGACGCCAATGGCGACAAGATCGCGACGTTCTATGCACAAAACCGCAAGACCGTCGAGTCGAGCGAGATCAGCCCCTACATTTTGCAGGGCACCGTCGACGTCGAGGACGAGCGCTACTACGAGCACGGCGGTATCGACCTTTACGGCATCGCGCGCGCCGCGGTGGCCACGCTCACGGGCGGCCACGAGGGTGCATCGACCATCACCCAACAGCTCGTGCGCAACACGATCCTCTCCGACGAGCAGTTCACCCAGTCCATCGAGCGCAAGGTCCGCGAGGCCTATATCGCCATCAAGATGGAGGAGATCTACTCCAAGGACGAGATTCTCAACATGTATCTCAACACCATCTACTACGGCCACGGCGCCTACGGCATCGAGGCCGCTGCGCAGACCTATCTCTCCAAGAGCGCCGAGGACGTGACGCTCTCCGAGGCCGCCATGCTCATCGGTCTGCCGAACTCCCCCTCGCTCTACGACCCCACGCAGAATCCCGACCTCTGCAAGTCGCGTCGCAACAAGGTGCTCGACAACATGCTGCGCCTGGGACACATCACCCAGGAGGAGCACGACGAGGCCCAGGCGTCCGACATCGAGCTCAACGTCACCGAGACGTCGAGCTCGGGCATCGAGGTCTACTCGCAGCCCTATTTCGTCGATTACGTGCGCAAGCTCCTGAGCCAAGAGTTCTCGACCGACGTGATCTTCAAGGGTGGCCTCACCGTCAAGACCACGATTGACCCCACATACCAGAGTGCTGCCGAGGAGGCCGTGACGACCACCCTCAACGAGGTCGGCCTCTCCGACCTGCAGGCGGGCGTCGTCGCCATCGACCCCAAGACGGGCTACATCAAGGCCATGGTCGGCGGGCGCGACTACAACTCCGATGCCAACCACATCAACTACGCCACGGCCAAGCGCCAGACCGGCTCGTCGTTCAAGGCCATCACGCTGGCCGCCGCCATCAGCGAGGGCATGAACCCCAATATCACCCTCAACTGCACCTCACCCGTTCAAATGAGCAGCACGTGGAAGGTGCAGAACTTCGGCAACCATAACTACGGATATATCTCGCTCAAGCGCGCAACCGAGGTCTCGTCGAACACCGGTTATGCACAGGTGGCCGACGCCATCGGCAACGACAAGATCATCGAAACCGCCAAGGCCATCGGCCTTAAGAATGTCGACTTCCTCGACACCCCGGCCATGACGCTCGGCACCAGCTCCATCTCGCCGCTCGAGATGGCCGGCGCCTTTGCGACCTTTGCCGCCGGCGGCCAGCAGCGCGACACCATCGCCATCACCGAGATCACCTCGCGCACGGGCGAGACCCTCTACAAGCACGAGGACAGCCCCACGCAGGCACTCGCCGCCGAGGACGCTCAGGCCGTGAACGAAGTGCTCACCGGTGTCGTCTCGAGCGGTACGGCAACCTCCGCACGCCTCTCGGTGAACCAGCCCACGGCCGGCAAGACCGGCACCACCGAGAACACCGACAATCTCTGGTTCTGCGGCTATACCCCGCAGCTCTCCGTTGCGGTGTGGACCGGTTATAACTCCGGCGAGACCATCAAGCGCTACGGGTCGACCCTCAGCACCACGAATCTCCCGCAGCCGATCTTCCGCCGTTTCTGCAACAAGATCCTCGCTGGTCTCGACCGCGAGGAGTTCCCCACCACCGACGTCGAGCCCGAGTACAAGGCTAATTCCGAGTGGAAGTTCAAGGCCACGAACACCAAGAGCAGCTCGTCCAACAGCACGACCACAACCACTACGACGACGACTACGACGACCGAAACGGTCCAAGAGGAGACCACCTCGGGCGGCACAGGCGGTACCGGTGGTACGGGCGGTACCGGCACCAGCACGAACTCCGGCACGACCGGAGGCACCACGACCGGCGGCAACACCTCGGGCGGTACTACGACCGGCGGCAACACTTCGGGCGACTCCAGCTCAAACTCGAACAACACGACGACCCAGTAGAGCAAGCGCTCCCCAACAAGCCAGCTCATCAGAGGGCCTTCGGTCACAAGACCGGAGGCCCTCTCGCTTAGGAGTCATAACTGGTGCATTACGGGTTAACGGCCCGCAACGCCGACACGAGCCGTGGCGCGCTTACCAATCGGGAAGCTGCTCGGCTGCCCACAATTCAATGTGCAAAAAGGGTGCCGAACAACGCCGACACCCTCAAACCAGACACGCCTTTTGTCCTAAAGCTAAGACTTGCAAACTACCGTTTGCCCGCGCAGCTGAGCTTGCTGATGAGCTTCTCAAAGCGCTCCCCGGCCTCGGGCGTTTGTGCCACGACGAGAACCGTATCGCCACCTGCAAGCGAGCCGAGCATTCCGGGAAGCTCCGCCGCATCGATAGCCGCGGCAATACCCGAAGCCGTCCCCGACTGGGTCTTGATGACCACGAGATTGTCGGTCCTATTCACGCCGCAGA
>CAVDZW010000076.1:5625-8494 GCA_963613305.1 bacterium
ATGCAGATCCTCGGCCAGCACGTAGATGCCCTCAGGGAGCTTGCGCAGGCCCATATCGGCAATATCGCGCGAAACCGTGGCCTGCGTGCACTCAAACCCGCGCGCACTCAGCTCGTCGACGAGAACGCGCTGCGTGCGCACGTCGTTGTTGCGCACGATCTCGCGAATGGCGTCCTGGCGCCCCGTTCTCTTTTTGGCCATCGTTCCCCTGCTCCAAACACGCATCTGCCTGTTGTTTTGGATAGTTTAGGGGAGATAGCGCCCATAGCTGAATAATGTAACCGTTTAGACTCAATCGAGGCGCATAACGTCTAATGCACCGACGCGTGCACGCGCGGCCGCCCTATCGTTCGGCGCAGATGGCCGAACGACGCATGGCCGGATGCAGCAGGTTTGCCGCCCAAGCGCCCATGCAGCACGCGGTCACATTCTTCTTTGCAATAGAGGAATACATAAAGCCGAGCTCACGGCCATGGCTCTTGAGAGCGCGCACCGTTTTTTGGGCGCCCTCGCTCTCGACAATATCGCGCACGCATGCGTTTCGCTCGTTAGAAGAGACCGCCTGCGGACTCAAGCACACGTTCTCGATGCAAGCGATCAGCCTCCTAAAGTGGCGTTTGCTCAGGGCAACACCGACCTCAGGGTCACCTGCGGCATCAAGGTGGCAAACAAGCCGCCCAAAGCACTCCTGCTCGCCTTCAAGACGCTCGCGGTCATTCGGATCATATGCCCCCGCAACAGGCGAAACCGTGGTATGGCAAATCGCCTCGGGAACAGACGCCACGCTCGATGCCGCGCAGACGCACGAAACGGCAAGGGCGCAACCGCTCAAACACGGCTGCCCGCCAGAGCATATCGCGTCAAGAACCGACCTTTTTACCGTCATGCCCGAACAACACTCGAGGGCATCAGAGGCGATGAGGGAAGGTAGGAGATCTTTGAGCGCTGCCTTGTCATATGCGACCAGCGAGCGATAGTCGGCGGTGCGGCTATGGCGCTCACCACGCGCGTCGTAGCTATCGAATTGACGGTTAGGAATCAGAATGTCCGCGGCGCCATTGCGCGCTTGCGAAATGATATGACCGATAGAGCCCGGGGCGAGCCATTCATCGCCATCGAGAAAGAGCACGTACTGTGCGCGAGCGCGCTCGACAGCGAGCGCTCGGCCAGCCAAAAGATCGCTCGAATCGCACGAAACGACGTCGATGCGCACGTCACGATCGGCGAACTTCTCAACGAGCTCACGCGTTCCATCGGCAGACACGCAGTCGACAACCAAAAGCTGAAATTCACGGGAAGACTCGGCGCTAAGGATCTCGATAGCGCGCGCTATATGCTCACGAGCGGCATGGACGGCCATCACGATCGATACGACCGGGGTGCTGAGGTTCGATCGCGCCAAGCTCAACCTCCCTGCGACTCGAGAACTTCGCGCATATGTTACAACCGGCAGGCCGCAGGCAGGTTGCGTATCAGGCGCTGCACGGCAAGCACAGAGCTTCAACACCCGAGCGCCACAAACGCGAGCGGGCACCGTTTTATTCGATGGGGGTCAGCAGGCCATCGGGGTACTCGACGTCCAAAAACGTGAGACCGCATGCAGGGGCCGTAGGACCCGCAGCGCGACGATCACAGGCGTCAATTGCCTCGCGGACCCAAGAGGGCTCACGCCGATGCATGCCGACCTCAACGAGCGTACCGACGATGGTACGCACCATGGAGTGCAAAAAGGCATTGCCGGTGATGGTAAAGGCGAGCACGCCCTCACCGAACTCCTCCGTACGCTCAAGACCCACCTTGAGCACGCAACGATGCGTAGGCTTGCCCACCGCTGATGCCACCTTGCAAAAGCTCTTGAAATCCTGCTCGCCAAGCAAGTGCTGCGCCGCCTCGGCCATAGCGACCTCATCGAGCGCAAAGCGATGCCACCACACGTAATCGCGCGTCTGCAGCGGTCGAATATCGCGATCGGCGATGCGGTAGACATACGTGCGCGAGAGCGCATCAAAACGGGCCGATGCGCCCGCTGGGGCATGATAGATGCCCTTGAGCGCGATATCGGCCGGCAGGAGCGCGTCCATGGCGCGAACCCACCTACGCCGCGTGATAGCAAGCTCCGTCTCCGTTGCGGGAACGCTCACGTACTGGGATTGGGCATGTACGCCGGCATCGGTCCTGCCCGCGCAGGTGATGTCAACCGGCCTCCTCAGGAACGTCTCGAGCGCGCGACGGATCTCGCCCGCCACCGTGGCCTGAGAAGGCTGCTCGGCAAAACCGCTGTATGCAGCGCCGTCGTAGGCGATTTTAAAGAACAGGGCGCCATCGAGGTCGGCCTCGATGCTCCCGCGAGAGCTATCGGAGCCCGCAGACTCGTTGCCGACAGCGTCGTCCTTACCCGAAGCAGATTCGCAGTCAATGGCATTCCCCGGGCCGTCCACAAGGACGTCCGCGTTCTTAGAAGCGCCCTCTGCCGCGCACAAATCGCCTTCAGACGCACGTGCCGACAACGTATCGTTTATTACCTGCGACATAGCAACCTCTTCAATTTCAAACCGGTTGTTCGACGTTACCGTTTAGAACTGACAGCCAAAGCGTGACAGAAACACGATAGACGAAATCACGAGAAGCCCGCCAACAAGAGCAAACGCATCGCGCTCATGCAACGGCAGCGGAACGACCTCACGCGGTCGGTCCTCGCGATAGCAGCGAGCCTCCATGGAGATCGCCAAACGATCAGCATGCCTAAAGAGCGCAATGATCAAAGGTGTGAACACTGCAACCCACACGCGCAAGCGTTCAAAAAGCGGACCTGTTGAACAATTAGCCCCGCGTGACTCTTGAGCCGAGCGAATACTCGAAAACTCAAGGC
>CAVDZW010000077.1:0-4387 GCA_963613305.1 bacterium
CGGTCATGCCGTGCTCAACCTCAAAGACGTCGCCGCAAGCCGTGCATCGGTAATCGTAACGTGCCATAAACAGATCATTCCTTTCGGCCGCGCAGCTCGCCTGCCGGCCCTTGCATTCAAACAGAGAGTACTCTACCCCAAAGCGGACCCGGGCTTTACGCTCAGGTCCGCTTCTGTGCAATTTCCGGCACTCGACCATGTGGTGCCAGATGGGGTTCGGCCTTTACTTGTGGAACCGGCCGCTCTTGCGCATGCGCTCGGCAAAAGGCTTGATCGCGGCTTCGATATCGGCCTCGTTTGCCTGCCAGGCCCAGTTGCCTTCGGCGACGCCGGGTACGTTCATGCGTGCGGAGTCGTCGAGATCGAGCACGTCTTGCAGGGGCATCATGACGAGCCGTGCATCGCTTTCGAGCGCGTCGTCAACCAGTTTGCTGGCAAGCTCGTGCGCGGCTTCGGTATCGTGCTCGGCAACGAGATGATCCTCGCAAAAGCCAACGAGCGTCTGGGTATCGTGCGTTGAGGTGTAGAGGATATTGCCCGGCTCGGGGTGCACGCCGTTGCGAATGTCGTAATCGGAGAAGAGCAGCACATCCATGCCCGGGAACCCGCAGGTGGCGGAGAGGGCGCGCACACCCGGTGTGAGATAGCCAAGGTCCTCGGCCACAAAGTGCAGCGGACCGAACTTTTTGTAGGCGGCGTCAAAGAGGTCCTTGCCGGGACCCGCGATCCAGCGTCCGTCGGCACAACGTTTGCCTGCAGGGATGCTGTAATAGGCATGGAAGCCGAGGAAGTGGTCGAGGCGCACGCGGTCGTAGAGGTGGAAGGCGCGCTCCAGACGAGCGAGCCACCAGGCGTAGCCGTCCTTTTTCATTACGTCCCAGCGGAAGGTCGGGTTGCCCCAGACCTGGCCGTCGGCCGACATGTTGTCGGGTGGGGCGCCGGCGATCTCGATGGCCTTTCCGGTGTCCGAGAGCCAAAAGAGCTCGGGATGCGCCCAGGCATCCGCCGAGTCGTCCGAGACATACATCGGGATGTCACCGATGATCTGAAGTCCCTTGTCGTGCGCATGCTCCATCAGACGGGTCCATGCAACGTCAAAGCGATACTGCAGGTAGGCCTGGAATCCGGCCTCGTCCGCGAGCTCGGAGTCGCGCTCGAGTTCGGGCTTGTAGGCGCGGTAGCGCTCGGGCCACTCATGGCGCGAGGCGCCGCCTTGCGTCTTCTTGATGGCCATAAAAGTGCAATAGGTGCGAAGCCACGAGGCGTTCTCGCGGGCGAACTTCTCATAGCGCGCGTCCGTTGCGGCGCCGCCGAGAGAGAGCCAGCGGCGGTAGTCGCTCTCGAGCTCATCCTTGCTCTCGGGGAGCAGATCCGTGTTGCCCGCAAAAGCCGAGGGACCCGCGTAGGGCGAGCCGAACGAGTCGGTGGGGTTCACGGGCAGGAGCTGCCAGTACTGCATACCGAGCTCCGAGAGATGGTCGATAAAGCGGTCGGTGTCGGCCCCAATGGTACCGGCGCCTTCGCCCTCCACGCGCGGAACCGAGGTCACATGGCAGATGACGCCGGCGCCGTGGCGGAGCGGGTGCTGCAGGCGCTGCTCCTCATGGAAGTAGACGATCGAGCTGCCGAGCGGGTACAGGTCGACCTGGACCTCGCCGTTCTCGTCCGGCTCAAGCTCGTGGCCCGAGATGACGTCGGTCGCGCAGGTCTTGAGCGTGGGGATGCGCGCGCTGTGCGAGAACGATGTGCTGCGGTTGATGAGCACGGTTGCGCACTCGCCGGTCTTGTCGTCGCGGCGCGTGTAGGCGAGGACATCGTCGTTCAGCGCCCAGGCGCGGATACTTCCGCTCACCATAAACGGGAGTGCGCGGCGGATAGCCGAGGCGTTCTTGATCATGGTCTCGAAGTCGAGGTCGCGCTGATCCTCGGGCCTGGGCAGGGTGCGGCGGTTGCCGGGGTCGGTGAGGCCCTCGAGTCCGAACTCATCGCCGTAGTAGATGCTCGGGACGCCCGGGAAGGTCATCTGCATGAGCGTCGCGAGCCAAAAGCGGCCCTTGGCGAGGTTCATGTTGTCGGGGGAGAGGCGGTAGGTGCTGCGCTGCTCCTCGGGTACCGAGTCGTCGAGCGGGGCGCCTCCTAGCACCGAGACGATGCGCGGGCGGTCGTGGCTGCTGAGCAGGTTGAAGGCGCAGTGCAGGGCCTCAGCGGGGTAGTTCTCGCTCAGGGTCTCGATCGCCTCGGCGGCGTCTGATGCCGATCCCCATCCCATGAGCAGGTTCAGCACGAGATCGCGGAAGGGGTAGTTCATGGCCGAGTCGAGCTCGGAGCCAAGGAGGTAGCGGCGCAGCTTGCTGTAGCTCACCTTGTTCGAGGCGTCCTCCCAAACCTCACCGAGCACGAGGCCGTCCGGGCGCTCGGCGAGCGTCGCGGTCTTGATCTTCTCGATCATGTCGTCGGTGAGTTCGTCGGCCACGTCGAGGCGCCAGCCGTGCGCACCCTCGCGGAGCCAGTGTCGAATCACACCGTCGCACCCGAGCAGGCGCTCCTGCACGAGCTCTGAATCCTCGTTGAGGGCGGGCATGTTGCCGATGCCCCACCAACTGTCGTAGGTGCCATCCTCGTGGAAGTTGTAGGCGTCGCGCCAGGGCGAGTCTTCGCTCTGGTAGGCGCCCACACCGGGGTAGTTGCCGTACTTGTTGAAGTAGCGCGAGTCGTCTCCCGTATGGTTGAACACGCCGTCGAGGATGATGGAGATACCGAGCTTCTCGGCCGCGGTGCAGAGGTCGCGGAAGTCCTGATTGGTGCCGAGGACGGGATCGATCTTGAGGTAGTCGCCGGTGTCGTAGCGGTGGCTGCTCTCGGCCTGAAAGATCGGGTTGAGATAGATCGCGGTAAAGCCGAGCTCGTGCAAGCGCGGCAGGTCGTTCTCGATGCCCTTGAGTGAACCGCCGTAAAAGTTCCAGCAGGCGATGGAGTTGTCGGGGTTGCGCGCGTAGAGAGGAAGGGTTGTCCAGTCCTCGATGATGCGCCGCGCCGTTCCGTTGTGCGGGGCGTTGAGCGCGGTCTCGGCGCGCTCGCGCCAAGCGTCGTCGCGGGCATAGCGGTCGGGGAAGATCTGGTAGACCATGCCGTTCTCGTACCACTCGGGGCGCGTCTCGCGGTGGAGATACACGGTGAGCTGGAACGACGGGACCTCTTCGTAATCGTAGGTGACGCCCTCGCCACCCATGCGGCCCTCGGGTGCGCCCACGCGGAGCTGGCGGCCGTCCTCAAACGTGACGATAAAGCTGTACCAGACGATACCCGGTTCGTCCCACGAGACCGTACAACTGAAGAGGCCCTCTTCGGTTTTGCTCTCGGCCATGGGATAGAGTTCCTCGCCGACCTCGTCGATCCAGGTGCGGAGCTGCACGGACGCGATGGCGTCCTCGGCGTCTTCAGCACGGAGGCTGAGGGTCACGCTGTCGCTGAGCTCGAGCGCTCCAAAGGGGGAGCGGTATTCGGATAGTCGGCTGTTGTGGATAAGTCTCATGGTCGGCCTGATCTGTCAGGGGGCACGTGGTCCCGTCGATTGCACAAACGGTATAAGTATACGGAACAGAGGGCCTGAGCGGGCCATTTTTGAACAAATGGCCAAGCTTTGACTAAAATTATGAGTTTAAAAATGCATAAAAAAGTCCCGCCCGCGTATATGGCGGACGGGACTCAGAAGGTGAACGTTTTGCCGTTTTATCGCGTTACTTGGAGCGCTTGGTGGTGCCCTTCTTTGCGGCGCTTACCGTCTTTGCGGTCGGCTTTTTGGCGGGAGCCGTTTTGCTTGCTGCGGCCTTGGGAGCCGGCTCGGCCTTGGCGGTCGCGGCGGCCGCGGTGGGCTGAGGGGCTGTCGCCTGCTTGGTCGTTTCGGTGGCGGCCCCGCTCGCTTTTACGGTTGTGGCGGAAGCTTTCGTTGCGGCTGACGTTTTGGCCGTCGTTGCGGTCGCGTCCTTTGCCGTGCTGGTGGTTGCCTTGGGAGCACTTGCCTTGGCGTTCGCGGCAGGCTTAGCGGCGGCCTTTGCCACAGTTGCCTTTGCGGCCGGTTTGGCTGCTGCGGTCTTTGCGGTCGAAACCTTGGTGGCGGTTGCTTTGGCGGCCGTGCTCTTTGCCGCAGTCGTCTTGGTCGTCGACTTGGCTGCAGCCGTCTTGGTGGCGGCAGTCTTTGTCGCGGCGGCTTTGCTTGCGCTTGCGGCCTTGGCGGCGGGCTTTGTTGCCGTTGCCGTCTTGGTGGTCGCTGCAGTCTTGGTGGCAGTCGATGCGGTCTTCTTTACCGTTTTGGCCGCAGGCGTCACGGCCGTGGTTTCGGCAGCTTCGGCCTTAGCCGCGGCGGTTGCCGTGGCGGTAGAGGTTGCCT
>CAVDZW010000078.1:0-8494 GCA_963613305.1 bacterium
CGGTAAAGCACATCGTCGTGGTCTCGCTGTAGGGGAGGTGCAGCAGGCGCGCGACCGCGAGTCCGACGATAAAGCCGGAGATAGCAAAGCAGAGGATGAACAGCGCCACGCAGACGCGCTCAAGGTTCATGTGCAGCACGTAGACGCTCATGGCGGTTGAGTTGGACATGATGACGGCCATCATCATGAACTTGCAGGCGGGCGAGAGGGCAGGCGAGAGCTTCTCGTGGCCCCAGCCGTGCGTGAACTCGTTGATGACGATGCCGAGCACGGCGGGAATCGCGATCATGAATGCCATGTTGTGCATCATGCTCATGACGTCGATCTGAACGCTCGCGCCCAGGAGCACCTTGAGCGTGACGGGAATCGTCACGGGCGAGATGATCGACGAGACAAGGATAATCGTCAGAGCGAGTGGGCCTGCGCCGCCGAACATGGTGATCCACATAAAGGCGGTCACGGCCACCGGCACGCTGTACTCGAGCACGATGCCGCAGACGAGGTTGGGGTTACTCCCAAAAAAGATCGAGCCCAAAAGATATGCCGCGACCGGCATGACGACGGCCGAGATGAGAATTGCGACGACGAGCGGAAGCGGCCTGCGGATGACGTCGCGTACCTGGTGGAAGGTGTTGCTGAGCGCGCCCTGGAACGTCATAAAGCCAAAGAGTGCGGGGACGAACGGCTTGAGGGGCGCGAGCTGCGTCGGGAACGCCACGCCGATGGCGACACAGAGGGGGACGATGAATTGCATGTGCGATGCGATGGTCTTGCCGAGTTTGGTCCAGGCTTGCATGGCTCTCTCTTCACTCAAGTTATTGCGGCAACCGAGTATAGCCCTAAGCCGTGTCGTCTGTCCCTGTGCCCGCGCAGGGTGTCCGACCTCTCGCGTATAATGGTTCGCGAACAACAGCTCGGCCCGCCGAAGCGGGCTTCCAACCTAGGACGTTCCCATGACTTGCACCTTATTTGCGTGCGGAGTCCCAGCTCCGTGTACCCTCCTGGCCGCATTCTCAGCGGGGGAGGTGAGCGCTCGTGCCCTCGCTTGAGACCTCGCACCGCTGGACGGTGGCAAAACGAAATCCCGAACTTGAGGCCGAGCTCGCCGCCGGACTTGGCGTGCCTGCTCTTGTGGCGCGCATCATGGTCGCGCGCGGAATCGATTCCGTCGAGCGTGGCCGGCTCTTCCTCACGCCCTCGCTTGAGCGCGACTGGGCCGACCCACTTATCATTCCCGGCATGGAGGAGGTCGCCGACCGTATGGAGCGGGCGCTCCGCGCAGGCGAGACCATTGCCGTCTTTGGCGACTTCGATGTCGACGGCATCACCTCGACGTGTCTACTCACCGAGGCCCTGCGCGAACTCGGCGGCAACGTGAACCCTTTTATCCCGCACCGCTTTGGCGAGGGCTACGGCCTCTCGCGCGAGGCGCTCGACCGCGTGATCGACGCCTGCGCGCCGAGCGTGGTGATCACGGTTGATAACGGTATCGCGGCCAAAAATGAGGCTCCCTACCTTTCCGAACGCGGTATCGACCTGGTGGTGACCGACCATCACGAGGCTTCCGACATGGTGCCCGAGGGTGTTCCGCTCACCGATCCCAAGCTCGAGGACGAGGGCCCTTCGCGCGAGCTCGCCGGTGCCGGCGTGGCGCTCAAGCTCGTGCAGGTGCTCGGCGGACGCTTGGGCCGCCCCGATCTTTGGCGCTCTCTCGTTGAGGTCGCTGCGCTCGGCACGGTCTCCGACATGATGCCGCTCACGCCCGAGAACCGCGCGCTCGTTGCGGCGGGCGTGGCCCAGATGCGCCAGACAGAACGAGCGGGCTACATTGCGCTTGCGGCCACGAGCAAGACCGATCTTGCGACCATCACGGCCGATGGACTCTCGTTCTCGCTCATCCCGCGCCTCAATGCGGCCGGGCGCATGAGTGACCCTGCGCTCGCGCTCGACTTGTTGCTTGAGCGCAATCCCATCCGTGCCTCGCAGCTCGCCTCGCAACTCGAGGACGTCAACCGCGAGCGCCGCCGCATCGAGGCTGAACTCACCGAAGAGGCGCTCGCGCTCGTCGAGCACTCATATACGGGCGGGCGAGCGATCGTCGTCGGCGGCGAGGGCTGGCACGAGGGCGTCAAGGGCATCGTCGCGAGCCGTCTTACCAACCGCTATCACGTGCCCGCGCTCCTCTTCTCCATCGAGGACGGGATCGCGCGAGGTTCGGGGCGCTCGGTCGGCACGGTCAACCTGTTCGACGCTGTGGAGCGCTGTTCAGACTTGCTGCTGCGTTTCGGTGGGCATGCGGGTGCCGTCGGCGTCACGCTCGAGGCTTCGCGCATCGATGAGTTCCGCTCTGCGCTCGAGCGCGTGCTCAACGAGCTCCCGGCCGAGGATTTTGAGGATAAGGGCGAGGTGGCCGCGGTCGTCAACCTCTCCGAGCTCGATATCGACACCATCGAGCGTATCGGCTGCCTCGAGCCGTTCGGCCAGGGCAACAAGGTGCCGCTCCTTGCCGCGACGGGCGTGACCATGACCGATCGCGCGCCGGTCGGCAAGACGGGTGAGCATATGCGCTTCACGGCCACCGACGGCGCATCGAGCATTCCGGCCATCATGTTCCGCACTCCTCATATCGACGAGATGTGCGCTTGCGAGAGCGTGGTCGACCTCGTGTTCCAGGCAAATGCCGAGCGTTGGCAGGGTCGCGTCAAGCCCAAGCTCATGGTCAAAGACATCATCGTGCGCGGCGCATCGGTCGACCCCGAGCCCGAAGATCTTGCTGCCCCCGAGCTCGAGGCCAAAGTCGCGCTGGAGGGCGCCTCTCACACGGGCGTCCTTGCGCGAGCGGTCGATTCCGAGCGCCGCAAGATGCTCGCAAATCTCTCTTACGACGAGCTCACGCGCTCCCTCATCCATACCTTTATCGGCGCTGCCGCCCCGCATCGCGCGCAGCTCGAGGTGCTCGATGCCCTTCAGGCGGGCGAGAGCACGCTGGCCGTTATGGGGACGGGCCGCGGCAAATCCCTCATCTTCCATGTGCATGCCGCGCGCGAGGCGATCCTGCGCGGACGGGCGAGCATCTTCGTCTATCCGCTCCGTGCGCTTGTCTCGGACCAGGCTTTCCATATCGCCGAGACCTGTGCTGCCCTCGGCATCCGCGTGGCGGTGCTCACGGGCGAGACGCCGGAGGAGGCGCGCAACGAGGTATTCTCTGCGCTCGCCACGGGCGCGGTCGAGATCGCGCTCACCACGCCCGAGTTTCTCGCTATCCACGGCGAGCGCTTTGCCGCTGGCAGTCGCGTGGGCTTCGTCGTGGTGGACGAGGCACACCACGCCGGCCTTGCGAAGGGCGGCGCGCGCGAGGCCTACCTCGACTTTCCCCAGGTGCTCACGGCCCTCGGTAACCCCTGCGTTCTTGCCACCACTGCCACGGCCACGCCTGAGGTCGCCGCTGAGCTCTCGCAGGTGCTCCCCATCAAGAGGACCGTGGTCGACGATGCCGTGCGCGAGAACCTGCAGCTCGAGGACGATCGCGACCTCGCGAGCCGCGAGAACCGTCTGGTCTCCATCGTGGCCTCGGGCGAGAAATGCGTCATCTACGTCAACTCGCGCGACCAGACGATCGCGCTCGCACGCATGCTCCGCCGTCGCGTGCCTGAGTTCGCCGCAGGGGTCGGTTTCTACAACGCCGCCCTCTCGCGCGAGGACCGCATGCGGGTCGAGCGGGCGTTTCGCGCCGACGAACTCACCTGCATCGTCTCGACGTCTGCTTTCGGCGAGGGCGTGAACCTTCCCGACATCCGCCATGTGGTGCTCTACCATATGCCTTTCGGTTCGATCGAGTTCAACCAGATGAGCGGACGCGCGGGTCGCGACGGGCTGCCGGCGACCGTGCACCTGCTCTACTCCACGCGCGACGCTCACATCAACGAGCGCCTGCTCGATGCCCTCGCCCCCGAGCGCGGCGAGCTCGTGACGCTCTACCGGGCGCTCCAGACCATGTGGCGCAGCAGCCGGGGTCGTACGGGCGATGCCGACTTTGCCGCGAGCGATATCGACATCGCGCAGATGTGCCTCGCCATCGATGCACGCACGCCGGTCGATGAGCGTTCCGTCACCGCAGGTCTCTCGATCTTCGAGGAGCTGGGCTTCTTGCACGTGGACGGCTTCGACGACGGCCGGCGCATCTGCATGGCCGAGAATCCGGGCCGCGTAGAGCTTTCGCGTTCCATCCGCTACCTCGAGGGCCTGCGGGCGCGCCGTGAGTTCTCGGCCTTCCGGGGCTGGGCGCTCGAGGCCAGCGCTTCTGATATGCTTACACGAATCAATCGCCCGATAACGCCGAGGGCTTAAGGGAAGGAGCCGGGTATGGATGCCGCCTCACGCGCGCTTCATGACGCAACGCTGCAACCGTTCTCCGAGATGGAGCACTATACGAGCGCAGATGACCTCCCTCCCGAGATTCAGGCCGACAATTACGAGAAGCTTGAGCGCCTGAGCCACAAGTACATGAGTGCGGACGACTTCGCCAAGGTCGAGCGCGCCTATTGTTTCGCCGCCGAAAAGCACCAGGCGCAAAAGCGCCGCTCCGGCGAGATGTACATCAACCATCCCGTCGAGGTCGCGATCATCCTCGCCGACCTCAAGATGGACTGCGATGTGGTCTGCGCAGCGCTTCTGCACGACACGGTCGAGGACACCGAGACCTCGCTGTCCGACGTTGCGGGGCTTTTTGGCGAGACGGTCGCCGAGCTTGTTGACGGCGTTACCAAGCTCACGAACATCGAGGTCGACTCGATGGACGAGAAGCAGGCGCTGAACCTCCGCAAGATGTTCCTCGCCATGTCCAAGGACATCCGCGTGATCATCGTCAAGCTCGCCGACCGCCTGCACAACATGCGCACCCTGGCGGCGCTTCGCGAGGACCGCCGACTCTTCAAGGCGCGCGAGACCATGGACGTCTACGCGCCGCTCGCCGACCGCCTGGGCATGAGCTCCATCAAGTGGGAGCTCGAGGATTTGAGCTTCTTCTATCTTGAGCCCGAGGCCTACCAGCGCATCGCGCGCATGGTCGCCGAGAGCCGCGAGGTGCGCGACCGGTTCCTTGACGAGACGATCAAGACCCTTACCGACGAGCTCAAGCGCGTGGGCCTTACCGATTTCCAGATCAACGGTCGCTCCAAGCACTACTGGTCCATCTACATGAAGATGAAGCGCAAGGGCAAGGAGTTCTCCGAGATCTATGACCTGGTGGCGCTCCGTGTGATCACGCGCACGGTGGGCGACTGCTATTCCGCGCTCGGTGCGGTCCACACGCTCTGGCATCCCATGCCGGGGCGCTTCAAGGACTACATCGCCATGCCCAAGTTCAACAACTACGAGCAGGCCGAGTACGGCATCGCCGCGCACTGGCTCTACAAAAAGAGCGGCGGGTCAACGGCGGCCAAGACCTCCGACGCGCAGCGTCTTGACGACCAGATCAACTGGCTCAAGCGCTCGCTCGACTGGGCGGCCGAGGACGTCGACGACCCCAAGGAGTACCTGCACTCGCTCAAGGTCGATCTTTTCGACCAAGAGATATTCGTCTTCACCCCCAAGGGCGAGGTCATGAGCCTGCGCGCTGGCTCGACCCCGCTCGACTTTGCCTACTCCGTACATACCGAGGTCGGCAACCACTGCGTGGGAGCCAAGGTCAACGGGGCCGTGGCGCCGCTCACGCACGAGCTCAAGATGGGCGACCGCGTAGAGGTGCTCACCAACAAGAACGCAAAGCCCTCGCGCGACTGGCTCAAGATCGTCAAGACGCCGAGCGCCAAGTCCAAGATCCGTCGCTACTTTGCGGCCATCACCAAGGACGACGACGCTGCTGCCGGGCGCGAGCAGCTCGCGCGCGACCTGCGCAAGCGCGGCTACGGCATCTCGACCCCGCGCTCCACGCGTGCCCTCAACAAGGTGGCGGGGGAGCTCAACTACAAGCATCTCGAGGACCTGTTCGCCGCCGTGGGCGCGGGCAAGGTCGCGGTGCGTGCCGTCGGCAACAAAGTCGAGGCGATCCTCGATCCCAAAGAGGAGGCCGCGAACCCCAAGGCCGAGGCCATGGCCGAGATCGTCAAGATGCCGGCGCGTGGTTCCAACCGCAAGCCCCGCAACAAAAAGAGCTCCTCGGGCGTCGTCGCCAAGAGCGAGAACGGCGACGGGCTGCTCATCCGCCTCGCGCACTGCTGCAACCCTGTAGCCGGTGACGACATCGTCGGATTCATCACGCGTGGCCGCGGCATCTCGGTTCACCGTGCCAACTGCCCCAACGTCAAGGGGCTCATGTCCAACCCCGAGCGCATGATCGAGGTCGAGTGGGACGGCGGCGCTGACGCGCTCTTCCAAGTCGAGATCGTCGTGGAGTGCCTCGATCGCATGGGCCTGCTCAAAGACGTCACCATCGCGATCGGCGACGCGGGCGGCAACATCCTCTCCGCCGCGACCTCCACGAATCGCGAGGGCGTGGCCACGCTGCGCTTTTTAGTCGAGATCTCCGACGCGAGCGGGCTCGATCCGTTGCTTGCTTCGGTCGGTCGCGTCGACTCTGTTTACGACGCCCGTCGTCTCATGCCGGGCGAGGGCGGTGCGACTCTCAAGCGCCGCTCCTAACAGTTTTTACTTGCAGAAAAGAGCCGAATGCCCATGCCCTTGGACCTCACGCCGCACGGGGCGCTCCGAATCGAGAGCGTCGTCAACGGACCCATCCAGACCAACACTTACTTTGTGCTGAGCGGGGAGGAGTGCGTCGTCATCGACCCTGCCTGGGACGGCGAGAAGCTCGCTGCGCACGTTGAGCGCGCGCATCCCGGTGCGCGCATCACGGCGATCGTCGCCACGCACGGACATGCCGACCACGTGGGAGGCGTCGCGGGTCTTAAGGACGTCCTTGGTCCGGAGGTTCCTTTTGCGCTCCCGGCTCGCGATATCGAGTGCATGCGTACGAACGTGCAGTGGCAAAAGGTCAACTTCGGTTTCGATACGCCCGAGCCTCCCGAGCCCGACCGTCTGCTTGCCGAGGGTGACGTCATCTCGGTGGGAGACTGCGTTCTGCAGGTCATCGAGACCCCCGGGCACACGCCGGGCGGCGTGGTGCTCTTTGCGGCTGCGGCAGAGGGCAACTTCGCCTTTGTGGGCGACACGCTCTTTCCGGGCGGGCACGGGCGCACGGACCTTGCCGGTGGCAGTGACCGGGAGATTCTCGATTCCCTCGAAAAGATGAAGCGGGAGCTTCCGGCCGACACGACTTGTCTCTGCGGCCATGGCCCGTCCACTACCATGGCGCGCGAGGCCGCTGTCAACCCCTACATCGCCTAAACGGTGCTAATTCCTCTGCAGGCGGTCCTGATGTCTCGCGTTTATTGAGTTTCGCGCGGCAATCGACGCCTGTAGCGGCGTTGCAGCGTGGTATGCTTATGACGTTATCGGAGCTACAACACAGGAGGTTATGTATGCTCGTCAACGCAGCAGATATGCTGAAGAAGGCCGAGGCCGGTCACTATGCCCTCGGCGCGTTCAACACCAACAACCTTGAGTGGACCCTTGCTGTCCTTCAGGCTGCTGAGGAGGCCAAGTCTCCGCTGATCCTTCAGTGCACCGCTGGCGCTGCCAAGTGGATGGGCGGCTTCAAGGTCTGCGCCGACATGGTCAAGGCCGCTGTTGAGGCCACCGGCACCACCGTGCCCGTCGCGCTTCACCTCGACCACGGTTCCTATGAGGACTGCTTCAAGTGCATCGAGGCCGGCTTCACCTCGATCATGTATGACGGTTCCCACGAGGAGACCTTCCAGCTCAACCTCGACCGCACCAAGGAGCTCGTGGAGCTCGCCCACTCCAAGGGCATCTCCATCGAGGCCGAGGTCGGCGGCATCGGCGGCACCGAGGACGGCGTGACCTCCAACGGCGAGCTCGCTGATCCGGCTGAGTGCAAGCAGATCGCTGACCTGGGCGTCGACTTCCTCGCCTGCGGCATCGGCAACATCCACGGCGTGTACCCCGAGGACTGGGCCGGCCTTTCCTTCGAGCGTCTCGGCGAGATCAAGGCTCAGACCGGCGACCTCCCGCTCGTTCTTCACGGCGGCACCGGTATCCCCGAGGAGCAGATCAAGAAGGCCATCTCCCTTGGCATCTCCAAGATCAACGTCAACACTGACCTCCAGCTCGTCTTTGCCGCTGGCGTGCGCAGCTACATCGAGTCCGGCAAGGACCAGGAGGGCAAGGGCTTCGATCCCCGCAAGCTCCTCAAGCCTGGCCGTGACGCCATTGTCGCTCGCACCAAGGAGCTCATGGAGGAGTTCGGTTCCGTCAACAAGGCGTAACTCTCGCTTCTGAGCTTTTGCGATTTTGAATAACTCGCTCGAGAGGGACCTGTCGCGCATGCGATGGGTCCTTCTTTTATTTATTGAGGCGAGGGCAGTACGGGCCGTGTGCTGTGTTAGACTTCATTCGCACATTCGTGCGCCCGAGT
>CAVDZW010000079.1:0-3633 GCA_963613305.1 bacterium
AGGCATCAGCTTCCCAAGCTGACACTCGCGGGTTCGAGTCCCGTTGCCCGCTCCAATGCATCGATCGAAGAGTCGCTCTTGAGCGGCTCTTCTTTTTTAAAGGGTGCGACAGGGTTAAAGGTTCGACAGGGGCGATCCTGGGAGAGCATACGGACGTCAAAAAGACGAAGCGTGCTGTTTTGGTGCGCTATTCGATACCGCTGCGTCTTTGAATGGCCATACTTCGAGCTTTTGCGAGACCCGACAGCCCTGTATTGCGTCGTGTGCGGAAAGATTCGCCAAACCAGACAAGCGAATTGCGAAAGATATGCCATAGATAGATACGGAATCGTCAATAGGGGCCACTTTTACGCTCTCGATGTTTCACTGCACCGAGATGCGTTGGAGGGACCCATGCAAAGACGACTTTTATCCTGCAGAAACCCGCGACCGTTGCTTTTTTGCATCGGGTACGCCGCTCTCGTCATGGCCATTGCACTCAGCATTTCGGTGATGCGCCCGCAAACGGCCTCCGGACAGGACGGCGCCGAGCCGATGAACTTCATGTGCTCGGAGCTCGTCTGCGGACCATATGAGGTCTTTGGACAACAAGTCGCGGAAGACGGATGTGTTACGTACTGCCTCGACCAGAACTCGCCCGGGCCGCTCGTTAAAAAATGGACCAGTTTCGATAAGGGCTGGGAATGGGTAAACGACGAGCGCGCCGCCATCGTCCATAACGCATATCCGTGCACCACCAACATAGGCGGGCATCAGCTCAGCGAAGGCAATGCCCGAGCGGCCACGCAGCTCGCGCTTTGGATGCTTCGAGGCACAACGAGCGCCGAGGGCATCCATAACGGCAAGGGTTATACGGAGAATTTTGGTGGCACCGCCGAGAAGGAAGAAATCCTGACCGCCGCACGCTGGTTGGTCGAAAAATCCAAATCGGGAGAGATCACCGCTCCGCGCAACCGGACGCGCATGTACTACTCGGTCATGCGCCAAGATAAAGGAACGCTCACCCAAAATCTGCTCTACGTGATGCCGACGGTCGATGTCACCATCACCAAGGAATCTGCCAATGCAACCATCACCGCAGGCAACGGTAACTACAAGGTCAGCGGGGCTGAGTTCGACATCTATGACGCGGGCGATACGAAAGTCGCATCCATCAAAACCGACGCAAACGGGCAGGCAACACTCAAGCTTGCGCCGTCGGCTTCCTACTACGCCGTGGAGACAAAGGCGCCTTTAGAGTTCTCGCTGAGCAAGAAACGCTTTGAGTTCACGACAGATGCGAACGGTGGCAACCCGCATTTTGGCGATGAGCCGAAAGTTGGGCGCGTAAAGCTGCAGAAAAGGGACGCCGCGACCGAAGGCGGTGCCCAAGCAGGAGTCAGCCTTTCGGGCGCCGAGTTCGAAGCGATTTCAAAAAGCACCCCCGGTTGGTCTCAGAAGATCACGACTGACGGCAACGGCGCAGCAGTGTTCACGGATGTCCCGCTGGGCGATATTGAAATCCGCGAGATAAAAGCTCCGGAAGGATACCTGGCCGACAGCACCGTCCACAACCTCAACGTTGCGGAAGGCTCGAGCAACACGGTCGATTTGGACCTGACGGTTACCGAGACACCCGTCGCCTTTGACCTCGAAATTTCGAAATTCAAATCGAACAGCGACTCCGAGGGTTCAAAACTCGAGCAGGCAGGACAGGGCATTCGGTTTGAGGTGATCAGCAACTCATCTGGCAAGGTCGCAGGTTCGCTCACAACGAACGCATACGGATTTGCCGACACCAAAACCCAAAAGGACGCATGGTACGGAGTGGGTAAACGTCCGAAGGGTGCCGCGGGGGCAATTCCATACGACCGCGCCGGATATACCGTGCGCGAAGTAGAAAGCACCGTCCCCAGCGGGTTCGCACATGTCGCCGACTGGAAAATCGAAGCCGAGAGCATAAAGAACGGCGCCGAGCTGCAGTTCATCGTCAACAACAGCGATATCAGAACGCACCTGCAAATCGTGAAACTCGACGCTGATACCGGATCGATTGTTCCGCTCAAAGGGTTTTCGTTCCAAATACTCGACGCTGAGGGCAATACCGTATCTCAAGAGAGTTGGTATCCGAACAACGTCAAGCTCGATACGTTCACGACCGACGAAACGGGCTGCGTAACGCTGCCGCAAAGTCTCCGTGCCGGTACCTATGCCGTGCGAGAAACAAAAGCCGTTGCCCCGTACCTTTTGAACACCGAAGACGTCACGTTCACGATTTCGTCCGAGAGCACACTAGCGCCCGTCTGCCTCGTTGCGATATCCGACACCCAAGCAACGGGGAAGATTGAAATCATCAAGAAGGATGCCGTGAATGACTCCGCGCTCGCGGGGGCCGAATTCGACATCTACGCAGATGAGGAAATAGTTTCGGCCAGCGGCCTCGTTCAGGCTACAGCCGACCAGCTGATGGGGCACGTTACGTGCGATGAAAACGGCAAAGCCACGGTGAATAATCTGCCGCTTGGATGCGGTAAAGCCCGTTATCGAATTGTCGAAACCGTTGCTCCCGAAGGATATCTGCTCAACAAAGAGGCTAAAACGGTTACGCTCTCCTATCGAGATGCAGAAACCGCTGTCGTCACCGAGAAAATATCCATCAAGGATGATTACACCAAGATCGATGTGTCCAAGACCGCAATCACCGGCAAAGAGGAACTGCCCGGTGCCGAGTTGATTGTTCAAGCGAGCGATGGCACCGAAATCGATCGTTGGATCAGCACCGACACCCCGCATAGGATCGAACACCTGAACCCGGGGGCGTATCGGCTGACCGAGCTCAAGACGCCGCGCCAATACGACCAAGCCGAAAGCGTCGAATTTACCGTCGAGGAAACCGGCGAGGTCCAGACCGTCGAGATGAAGGACTCCCCCATCAGAATCGAAGGAAAGATTGATAAGCGTCAGGAAATCGCTCGACCCACAGCAGAAGGCGTGCTGGCGAACGGGGACGGCAAGAACCAAGCCGCAGTAAACGACGAGACGGATGGCACGTATCGCTACACCATCGATTTCAAAAATGCGTCTAACACCTGGGTCGACGAGTTTACCTGCGAAGACCTTTTGGATTGCGCAAGTTCAGGGCGTGCAACCCTGCAATCCGTGGAGACACCGCAGGCCAAAGGCGACTACGACGGTTTGCTCAACGTTTGGTATCTGACCGACAAGGCCAACGAGGGCGATGGCGACAATACCGACACGGCTGAAGCCAACGCGACGATCGATGACGGCCACGAAAATCCGTGGCTCGGCGATAGCAAAGTCGCAGAACTACTCGGAGATGACCGCCGCGCCGTCGATTACACAGGTTGGAAGCTTTGGGCACATGACTTGTCCGCAGATAAAGCGACCAAACTCTCGGTCGGGAAACTCAAACTCGCCGATGACGAGAAAGTCATAGGGGTTCGTTTTGAGTACGGTCGCGTAGAGAGCAATTTCTCAACCCGCGCAAACGGCAGCGAGCTTTGGGAGCGCAAGAACCTCCTTAACGAGCACGATGATATTGCGAGCTTCTCAGACGATATCGAGCGGAGCGAAGAATCCGATGCCTTTGATTACAGTCCCGCCGTATTCACGATGAAGGTCACCGATGAATAC
>CAVDZW010000079.1:3643-29979 GCA_963613305.1 bacterium
GCGGCACCTCGCTCGAGAACAATGCACGCGTGCATCTCTTCCGCAACGGCGGCGGCGAGGATCTTGAGGACCATCGAGAAGACAAAGTCATCCAGACTGCAGGCAGCCCTGTTCCCGAACCCGAAGAGGAAAGCGCACCAAAGCCCAAACGACTTGCGCAGACCGGCAGTACTGATCCGAGCATCCTGGTACCGGCCGTCTCGATAACCGTCACAGCAGCACTTGGTATCGCTTTCATATTCAGAAAGCACCTCTAAAATGCGGCAAGGCAGAAGAGCAGCGCAGCCAAGAAAAACTATCGCCTTTATCGCGCTGCTCTTTGCCGTATTCGGCGTAAGCCTTGCATTGAGCGAAAGCCAAACCAACGAATCGAACGTACGTAACCTAACGAACGGGCCTGCAGAAATCGCCGGTACTAGCCATCAGTCCATTCAGCGGCATGCCGCTCTTCACATAAAGGTCAACGGTCTCGGCATATCTGAGGATGTTGCCCTCGCCGACAAAGCGAATCCAAACTTCTATCTCTCACATGACTTAGAGGGAAACCCCTCGAACGAAGGCGCCGCATTTCTTGACTATCGCGTCACGAATAAAAGTCGGCAGGCACTCATCTACGGCCACAACTTAACGGGGTCCAGCAAGATGTTTTCTCCGCTCCGCACCGCATGGACGGCTCAGACATTTAGGCAAATTCAGGGGGCAACGCTCATAAACAAGTCGGGCAAGGAGATCCATCTGGTTCCTCTATTCGCACGCAGGGTCGATTCGGCAAACCAACAAGTCCAAAAATTTGAATTCACCTCGGATGCGGACTTTACGGACTGGCTCGGCAGTCTGGGCGCGCACAGCGAAATCAAGGCGATGGAGTATCGCAAACTCCTCAAGAAGGCCCGATCGTGCGTATGCCTTATAACGTGTGCGAGCGTACGCCCCCATCAAGGGGAGCGCACGCTCGTAATCTTTGTTCCAGAACGGCCCTGCAGCCGACTGCTGGCATTTATGTAACTGGAGCCCGTCCGTTACTCGCTACTGCTCCCGGCTGCCTGATTGACCTCCGCGATACGCTGGGTGTCGCTTGTCGAACCTTTGATACCCACGAACACGGACAGTCCAAAGCCCAGGACAATCGCCACGACGAAGCCGATCAGATAGGCAACCCAATGCCTTCGAATAAATCTGAACACATGGACCCCTTAAGACCTGCGGATTACTTCGGTCACGATCTCGGAAACCACGTCGATGTTCTCAGGTTTGACATTGACCGGAAGGTCATCGTCGGTTCCCGCGATTTGTCCACCCTGTCCATCGACGCCCGTGATCGTTAGGGCACGAAGGCTCCTCTGCAGGGCGACATAGGCATCGGTCTCGACCTGGGGAAGCATCACCGTGTCGACCTTGGTATGGAATGTCGCGGCAACCTTGTTGACCAGGCCGGCAATACGGCGGTCACCCTTGAGCACACGCTGGGTGCCCTCGGTGGCAACTGTCGCAAGCTGGCCGGTGCCGACACTCTCGAGGTTGATAAGGAAGACGCCGCGGAGCTTGTCGCGATGCATATCCAAGAACGCCTTGGTACCGGCGCCGTCGTAATCGGATGCGCCCGCCGCAACGAACCAGATATCGTGGCCGAGCAGTTCATCGTCGCCCATGGAGGTAACGGCAGCGACCATCTCGGACTCAGTTGCGCCCTCACTCGAGGTGGCGCCGCCCTTCCAGTCATCGTCTTCGAAGTTATCCCACGAGCCGATGCCGCGACCGGAATTCTTGGCATCAAAATCGTCGTCGACGCCGAGCCAGTCGCTCATGCTGCTCGTTTCTTCCTGCTTTTTACGGCCGAAGAGACCAGCGAGCCCACGCTTTTTCTTCTTCTTGTGGGGAGCAGTCGTCTCGGGCGCCGGGAAGTCGCCATAATCCTCGGAATCCTGCTGCACCGAGCCAGCGCGGCGCTCGGTGGCGGGAGAGTCGCTTGCAAAGGGGTCCAGCTTCGCTGCCGGATCGGGCAGGTCGAACAGGGAAGCCCGACTTGCCGAAGAGCCCTGTCGCAGGGACGGCATAGAAGGATCGGGCACCGATTTGAGTACAGGCTTCATTCCAGAACTGATGACCGGAACAGGCGGCATAATCTTCGCCGCTGCCGTGGGATTCCCGCTCGGCGGCTGAATGATCGGCTGCGGCTGCGTGGAGCTCACGCTAAAGCTGCCGGTGATTTCGGCCATGAGAGAATCGACGGTGTCGGTCTCGCGCTCCGGGGTCGGCATGGTAAAGATCTGCGTGGAGAACTTCTTTTCGGGAGCCTTGGAAACGGGCTCCGGCGCGGACTCTGCAGCCGCCTCCTGAGCCGTCTCGACAGCCTGAGGCTGCACCGACACAGGAGCACCCTCAGCTCCGGCAGCAATATCAGCTTCCGCCGAAACCGGTGCATCTTCAACAGGAGTGTCGGCATCCTGGGCGGTCTCATTCACGGGATCATCGAAAGTCTCGATAAAGTCTTGCCGCTCGTCTTCAGCAGAAACGAACCCTGCCTCGGGCGCGACTTCGGCTTCAGCCGTCATGGGTGCAGGATTCGTCTCGAGCTGCGAGGGTTCGGCAAAGAGATCCTCGAACTCAAGACCGAAGGACTGCTCCATCTGCTGCGAAGCGCCGTTCGCAGGGGCTGTCTCAGGCACCGAGGCCTCAACAGCGGAAGACGTGATGGGAGCATCCATATCCGTCGGGATCTTAAAGTCGGGCGAGATGAAGGGGCTGTCGAACTGAGCCGTATATGAAGCTGCGTCTTCTGCGGAAAGCGTCTCGAGCGGCTCGGCAGCAAAGTCTTCCGTGAACGGCTGAGTCTCAAATTCAGGCTCCACGACTGCGGCGGTCTCAACCTCAGGGGCTTCGTCGGAAGCGGCCTCGTCAACAAAGGCGGGAACGTCCTCTTCATCAGGCACGACATCGGTCTCGTGAGCATCGGGGGCAACAAACACGGCAGTCGCGTCCGGCTGAGTCGAAACCTCCGGTTCCACGGCCTCCTCACTCCACGACTCATCCACGGAGCCTTCGTCTTCAATCTCAGAGGACTCCGGCAGATCGCTCACTTCATCCTCAGCGGCATCAGCTGCAATCGGCATGGCAAAGGTGCCAGTCGCCGTGGGCGCCGCAGACTCAACCGATCCGGTGGAATCGGACTCATCGACCGGAACATCGAACGTCGTCGTGTCTTCAATCGGAATCAAACCGGAATCAGCATCGTCCGCAGCCTGGGCCTCATCAAAGGCCTCCTGCTCTTCGAGCATCTCCTCCTCGCGGGCACGGCGATTCTCCTGAATACGCGCGATCAGCTCACGCACGCGCTCAACGAGAGCGTTAAAGACGTCGACAACCTTGGTCCCAAACGCGGCGAGTGCATCGGTCACGACAGAGATATCGAACTTGCTCGTAGAAACGGGCTCGAGTCCCTCCTCGCCCTCATAAGTCGTCTGGGGGCGATACTCGGGCAGAGAGCCGTCGATCGGAAGCGGCGCCATTACCGTGGAAGTCCGGTCAAGAATGGCGTCCTCGGTCTCAGCCTCCTCGCTTGCATCGTCCTCAACCGTCTCATCGTTGAGTTCCTGAGCCTCTCCTTCAACAAGGTCCTCATCCACGGGAAGCGGGTTCGCGGGAGCAAACGGATCTGCAAACGTGCCCTCGCCCTCGTGCTCGAGCGGACGAGGCGTGGAGTTCTCGGATTCGACGACCGGAGTCTCCTCGACAGCCGCATCAAAAGTGGTCTCGTATTCAGGCTCGGGCTCGGAAACTTTCTCGTCGACATACTCATCAAAGGACTCGACGAGTGTCGGCTGCTCGACAGCGGCAGGAACAGCCTCGAAAGCAGACTGGGGCTGAACCGGGGTCTCGACCGCCGGAACATCAACCTGCGCGGGGAACACCTGGCTACGCGACGGATCGGATACAACGGCATCGTCGGCAGTCGGCTCAACATTTGCAGGAGCAGCAACCGGGGCAGCCGTAACATACGCATCAGCATTCGCCTCGGAAATCACCGGGGCGCTCGACACGAGCGCAACGCGAACGGCCGTGGGAGCAGGCTTCTCGACCTTGGCAGGCATGGCATCGGCCGCGTACTCAACCTCGCAATCGGCGGGGAGCATGCCGAGCGACTTCACGACATCGAGGCCGTAGCGAATCGCACCGGCGTCGTTACGCAGCGAAGTCTCGGCCGCCGCGGACTCAGCAGCCTCGTCATCGACAGGCGCGACGATGTCGAGTCCCGCAAAGGGATCGTTCGAGGCCACGGGAGCAGCATCGGCCTGCTGGCCGACAAACTCGTCGTCAAACACAGAATCGGAAGCAACCTCGGCGCTGCCCTCTGCCGCAGCATCGTCATAGGAATACGGCTCAAAAGCGCGGCGCCCGTCGTCGGAGGCACTGTCGCGGCTGGGAATGTGATCGCGAATCCAGCTCGCGGCACCGCCGGCCTCCTCGGCACGGTTCTTGATCGAACCAAAGAGCGAGGACACCGTGCTGGCAGCGCCGCCGAGCACGGACCCGGCGGATACAAGGCCGCCCTCCGGCGCAGGCGTGGGCCACTCCTCGCCAGCGTCCGCGGCCCCATCAGCCTCGATGTCAGCAGCGGCATCTGCCGCCGGGCCCTCGTCCAGACCTTCAACACCGACCTGAGCGCCGTCGACGGCCTCAGCCTCGCTTCCCTCGGCATACTCATCCGCATACTCATCGTCATACCCATAGGCAGAAGCCGCGGCAAGGGCTTCTTCCTCGGCACGGCGCTTCTGCTCGGCAAAATACGTGTCGAAATCGAGATCCTGCGGGAACTCCTCACCCTTGGTATAGGGGGAAACGGCATCCATCACGCCGAGCATGGCGGCGACGGACGACTTGTTGCAGATAGCGCCCGAGGCCGCGGGCATAAAGAAGCGGCGGGCGATGAACGAGACCGCGACCGCAAGAGGAACGAGCGCGGCGATGATGGCGACGACCCAAAGCAGCACGGAAAGCGCGCCGGGAAGCGGCAGCAGACGAACAACGGCGAGAGCGCCGGGGGCGACGGTGCACACCGGAGCAAGCTTAAAGATCAGGTCGCGCCACTGGGCGATCGGCTCCTTGGAGAGCGGGTCGATACGTGGGGTATCGTAGTGCGCCACGACAACTACCGGACGGTTGCGCGGAGACGCAAGCGGACCGGTCGCCTTGTGATAGGCAACGACATTCTGAGAGTAACCACTCGGCCCGAGCTTGGTGAGGGTGCGGCAACCAAAGCGGTCGAGCACGTAGAGAACGGCCGCGGCGAGCGCCAGCAAAAAGCCGATAACGCCGGCGGCACCACCCATGCCCATCAGAACAGAGCCGACAAATGCCATGATGCCCATGACCGCAATGCCAAAGCGCTTGCTCGGTGCAGCCTTGAAATCCTCGATCCCCGGGGTAAACCCATGACTGTCGAAGATACGAGCCAGCTCGTCGGCGTATGCCCGCTCCTCCTCGCTGCATGCCGTCGCAGACCCCGCGGTCTGGAGGAGATGGTTGATATATTTCTGGGTGTTCGCCATATGCTCCACATCCATTAAATCGTCGAAGGGAGACACCGCACGCACGGTAGCTCCGTATATAGTCGAAAGTATACCCTTACCGCTTCATTGCTCGAGCGTGGCGGCGAGCGGGCGCAAAAGAAGCCCCGCGATTACACCGCGGATACATCTTGCCGGCGACGTCGGATTAAAATGGGTTGGCATTTTTGACCGGGGCACCCAAGGAGCGCGGATGATGAGGGCGTCACAAAACAGGACCGAAACCCTAGACAACGACAAGATGGACGCCAAGACCGCGGCGGCGCAGCGCATCCTCAACCTGCTCTTTATTCTCAATGCGGCGAGCGCGCCCATCCCGACCTCGCAGATCATCGCGGATAGCGACCTTGGCTATGGATCGGGCAACCCCGAGTCGGACAAGCGCAAATTCAACCGCGACCGCGAGGCGCTGGCGGCCCAAGGTGTCGTCATCAGGGATATGAGGCCGCAAGGTTCGTCAAAGACCGATGAGGGTTTTTGGGCTCTCGACCGCGGGAGCACCTTCGCCGCGGGCGGTCTGCTCGATGCCGAAAGCGTCGAAACCCTGCTCAAGGTCGTCGACCTTGAGCTCGAGAACCCAAACTCTCCGTTTCTCATCCCCGCACGGCGCATTCGCGCAAAGCTGCTCGAACTCACCGGCGCAAACCCGAACACGGCGCCCAACACCCAAGCCACCGCTGCCGAAGAAGCGGTCTGGTCGGCCTTCTCGCTCAAGAAGACACTACGCTTTACCTATCGCAACGCCCAGGGCGACAAAAAGAACCGTTCCTGCTGTATTTACGGCATCTTTTCCGACCGCGGGATTGGATATTTCGTAGGGCTCGACGATATTTCGGGCGAAATCAGGACGTTTCGCATCGACCGCGTGGTCTCGGCGAAAAAACCCGGGCGCGCCTATGAGATTCCGCAAGGCTTCTCGGTGCGCGATTACTTTTTTCTTCCGTTCGACTTTACCGAGAACAACAGCACAAAGGCGGTCTTTGGGTTCCCCTCTCAAAGGACTGAGGCCGAACTTCGGGCATTCACGCTCGACAGGGGCACGCTCGAGCTTGGCGAGAGCCAAACGCGATGGCTCTGGACCGTTGAGGTCGCAGATCTCAGCACGGCGGCGCGTTATGCACTCGCACATACCCATCTTGAACCCGAGCCCCTAGAACCGCAGGCGCTTATCGATGCCTGGAACTGCGAGATCGACAAGGCGGTGAGCGCACATGCGTGCTAAAAGCCCCACTACCACCGACCGCGTACTGCTTGCGCTCACGCTCCTTGAGGAGCTGAGCGCTGCTGGCGTCGACGGACTGAGCGCATCGGCCTTTATGGAGGAGCAGAACATCGGTCCCGACGAACTCGATTGTTCGCGCGAGCTGATTCTCACGTTGGCTGACCGCGAGAGCGGCGCACGCGTGATCATCGAGGAGCGCGAGGGACGTCTCCACCTCACCGGAGCCGCCGGCCGTATCCTGCCGCTCCGCCTCTCGCTCAGCGAGGGACTGGTGCTTGCGCACCTGGTCGACAAGGCGGCACTTGACGATGAGGTAAAGAGTCAGCTCGAAAACGCCTTGGTTCCTCTCGGCGTGGGCGCGGCATTGCAAAATAACGTCTCGTCGACCTCAATGCTCGGACCATGGATCTCCGCACTCAACGAAGCTATCGAGGACGGCGTGCGCATCCAACTGGAGTATCGCTCAGGTAGCGAAGAAGCAGCTCGAACACGCACCGTGGACCCGATCAAAATCGAGACGGCAGACGGCTTTGCCTACCTCGTGGCATGGGATATCGATGCAGATGGCCCGCGCCGCTATCGTTTCGATCGCATAAGCGGTATCGAGACCACGGATGAGTCCGTCGAGCGGCATGGCGAAGTTGATGACCTGCGCTCAGGGCTCGCCCATACCGGAAAAATCGCGCGCATTTCTCTCCCCACCCGTATTGCCGACGACACGACTTGGGCAGGCATCACCGAAAAAAGCTCTTGTGCAGACGATTCAGAACGCTCGATCTTGAGCGTTCGCTTTACCTCAGAAACTTGGCTGTTTGAACAGGTTCTCGCCGGTGGCGGCAGCATCAGAATCGAGAGCGACCCCGAACTTGCGAATCGGTTCTGCATTTGGGCCCGCAGCCTTAAAAAATAACGTCAGATGTTGAGCCGCCCCGGACGAGCGAAAGCTCGCGGGGCGGCTCAACACACATCTATTTTTTGCCCTTCTCGTGCCCGGCGCGCCAGAGCTCGAGGTATCTGCCGACCTTATCGGCATCGATAACCTGATAGCTCGATGTGGGGAGCGACTTGAGAAACTTTTTGCCGTAGCCCTTGGTCACCAAACGCGAATCGGCCATCACGAGCACGCCGCTATCGGTCGACGACCTGATCAGGCGCCCTGCAGCCTGCTTGACCGCGAGCACGGCCTCGGGCAGAGCATAGCGAGCCCAGGCACGCTCCTCACGCAGGTTGCGCTCGCACGAGACGGGATCGGTCGGGCTCGAGAACGGTAGCTTTGGAATAACGACGCAGCGCAGCGTATCGCCCGAAGCATCAAAGCCCTCCCAAAACGCACGGAGCGCGAAGAGCGAAAGCTTCTCGTCGTTCACAAACCGATCACGCAAACGTTTGGGCGACGAGTTGCGCTGCTGACAGTCGAGCTTAAGGCCGCGGCGGGCGAGCTCGGGCTCAACCCGGCGGTACAAATCTTCCATGTCGCGCCGATTGGTGAAGAGCGTGAGCACCGACCCACCCATGGCAACATGCACATCTACCAGCATTTTCTCGAGCGAGTCGAGATAGGCGTCGCGATTGCGCGGGTCCGGGACGTCTCCGGCCACGACCACGGCCATATTCGAGTCAAAGTCGTAGCTCGAATCGAGATGGAGCGCGCTCGATGTCTTGGGACTAATACGGTCGAGACCGACGGAGTGGTTAAAGTGGTCGAAATTCTCGGCAACGGCCATGGTCGCTGAGGCAAAGATCGCCGTCTGCACCTCGGGCAACCAGGTGTCGGCCAAGGCCTCTCCAATATCGAGTCGCTCGGCACAGAGCGTCTCGCCGCCGGCCTTGAGGCGACGGTTCACCTGAACCGAGTAAACGTAACGTTCGTCGGTGCCGTCGTGGATAAGCTTAAGGTTCTCGCGCAGCTCATGAAGCTTGCGAGAGAGATCCCCCAGGTCGACCGCGGCCTCGGGCCGCTCCTGGGTGAGTGCGCTCACAAAACCCGAAAGACCCTTGTCCGCAAGCTCGAGCTGCGCGAGCGCACGCTCGGACACGGCAGAAAGGGCGGACCAGCCCTCAGACGAGCGAACGTCGGGACCGATCCAAACGTTCACCGAGTCGTAGCCGGTCTTGACGCCCTGGGCAAACGTACGCACCGCGTCGAACAGCTCGGCCATGGCAACGCCGGCCTTTTGCGTTGTCGAAACCGCCTTGGCGGCAAGCTTGGTGCAAAGTCCGCTCTCTTCGCTCGCGGGAATCTGCTTGAGTGCCGTCGCAAGCGCGCCGGCCCGGTCGCTGCCGAGTCGCTCGAAGATCAAATGCGATTCGTCCGACGAGACCTTGAGTGCCCACTGACGGCGGGCCTCGGACTCAATTGAGTGTGCCTCGTCAACAACCCAATGCCGAATGGGAGGCAGAATCTTTCCCTCGGCCGCAACGTTCCTGAACAGCAGGGAATGGTTGGTGACCACGACATCGGCCTTAGCGGCACGACGGCGCGCGCCATGCACGAGACATTTATCGGGGAAGAACGGGCAAAGGCGGCGGGCGCACTCCCGCGAGGCGGTCGTAAGGTCGGGCCTATTCACGCTTCTCCAGCGTATGCCGAGGGCGTCGAGATCGCCATCGGCCATCTGGCACACATATGCATAGATCACGGCCACAGCCGTCAGCGTGTCTGCCGGATCTTTGGTCGTCTTGATTTCGGTGATGCTGCGGCTCATGCGCTCCAGTTTGCGCAGGCACGGGTAGTGATCATAGCCCTTGAGCGCGCAATAGCTCAGCCCGCCCTCAAGCTGCTCAGCAAGTTTGGGCAGCTCGTGATACATAAGCTGATCGGCGAGATTGTTCGATTTGGTAGCCACGCCCACGGTCACGCCGTTGCGCTTGGCGGCCTCGGCAAACGGAACGAGGTAAGCCATAGACTTACCGACGCCGGTCCCTGCCTCGATCACGCGATGCGTTCCCGTCTCGATCGCATCGCGCACCTCAAGCGCCATGGCGATCTGCTCCTCGCGCGGCTCATACGTCGGGTACATCTTGTTGACGAGTCCGCCGGGAGCGTAGGCTCCCTCCAACTGCGCACGGGTCGGCATGCGCATGAACGGCAGCTCGTCAGCATCAACCTTTTCGGGTGAAGAATCAGCCGCAAGCACATTCATGCGCGCTTCTACCAGCGAGAACGTTACTCCAGGATTCTCAGTCGCCAAGAACGAGAAAATCGGTCGATAGCTCCACGGCACATCGGGATGCATGTCGGCCAGGCGGCGGCAAAGCCCTGCCGGAAGATCGCTCAAAGCGAGAAGCAAGATTCGCCAGACCCCTGCAAGCGCGGCCACATCATCGTCTGCTCGGTGCGAGACGGCAGCGCAACCAAAAAGCTCAGCCATGAACGAGAGCTTATGCGAGGCAAGGCAGGGCAAGGCGACGCGCGAAAGAGCAAGCGAGTCGATCCAGATATCGCTTACCTGTACGCCACCCTTGACCGCCTCGATAAACGAGCGATCGAACGCTGCGTTGTGCGCCACGACCGGGCAGCCGCCGACGAACTCCCTGAGTGCCGCCACGGCCTCCACAGCCGAGGGGGCGTCTGCCACGTCCGCGTTGGTAATGCTCGTCAGTTCGGTTATTTCAGCAGGTATAAGGCCCGATGGATGCACAAACGTGTCAAAGGTATCGACAATCTCGCGTCCTCGCAAGCGCGCAGCCGAAATCTCGATGAGCTCGCAGTCCTGCAAGGAGAGCCCCGTGGTTTCGGTGTCGAGCACGACCACGTCGTCTTCGATCAGCGCAAAATCGCGCGTCTTGGCGCGCTCCTCGAGCGAGGCATACGATTCGACCACAAATGCCGGCGTGCCCGGCACCACCACTTCTTCGATTAACATGCGCCCTCCGCACGATCGAGCGCCATCTGCACCAGGCCGTCGCAGACCTCAACAAACGTCATGTCGGTATGCCTCACCTCGTCGGGATAGAGCGAGTTGGCGGTCATGCCGGGAATGGTATTGGTCTCGAGGATAACGGGGCCATTCGCAGTGACGATGAAGTCACTCCGCGAGAAGCCAAAGCATCCGAGCGCCTTGTGGGCGCACGCGGCAAGTTCTTGGGCGCGTTTATAGTCCTCTTCGGGAATCTGAGCCGGAATACGGTGAATGTCAGTCGGATCAACGTATTTGACGGAAAGGTCGTAGAACTCGCTCTCCGCCGGCTTGCAGATCTCTACGATCGGAAGTGCTTGCACATCATCGGCGCCGTACACGCCAACCGTGATTTCAGTGCCCTCAAGACATTCTTCAACAAGCGCCTCGTTGTCGTATTCGAGCGCGAGCTCGATTGCCCCGGGAAGCTCAGAAGGGTCCTTGACCAGCGAAACCCCGTAGCTTGAGCCATTAATCGCCGGCTTCACGAACATCTTGGTTCCCACCAGCGAAACCACGCGGTCGACATCGATGGGAACGCCACGTTTAACTGGTATGCCGTGCGCTACGGGAATGCCCGCCTGCACATACAACAGCTTCGCCACGTTCTTATCGGATCCATAGGCGCTCGCCATCACGTCCGAGCCGGTGTAGGGAATCTTGAGATATTCCAGGATGCTCTGGATCTGACCATCCTCACCACCGGCACCATGAAGCGCGATAAAGGCCACATCGGGCTTTTTCTCCGAAAGCGCGGCGATAAAGCCGTCGTCTGCCGGATCCAGAATCTCGACCGACCCGTACCCGGCCTCACGAAGCGCTGCTGCCGCGTTTTGTCCTGATTCGAGCGAGACCTCGCGTTCCGACGAGGAGCCTCCCGCCAGCACGACGACATGCATGTTATCTGGGCTTTTCCTCGCCATTTTTCGCTTCCCCCGTCAAATCCGTTGAGCTTGCTACAGTATTGTAAGGTTTACCAGCAATCATTTACACGGAAGGCAGCGTATGGCTCGCTCTCAACATGCATCGGATATCCGCGACCTCAGCCAGGAGGACATCCGCGAACTCGTGGCAAAACTCGGGCAGCCGGCCTTCCGTGCAAAGCAGCTCATCGAATGGGTCTTTGAGAAGAACGTATGTTCGTTTGATGATATGACAAATCTTCCCAAGGCATTTCGCGAGCAGCTTAAGGCCGAGTTCTCCTTTGGCACGCCGGTCGAGGTGACCAAGCAAGTCTCAAAGGATGGCTCGCGCAAATATCTGCTCCAGTACCCCGACGGTGTTACGGTCGAGACGGTCGGCATGCCGCGTCGCAACAAGCTTGCGGTGTGCGTTTCAACCCAGGCGGGCTGCAACATGGGTTGCGCGTTTTGTGCCACCGGACTTTCGGGTTTCACCCGTTCGCTCACCGCTCAGGAGATTGTCGACCAGGTGCTCCACGTGTCGAACGATTTCTCCGAGCGCGTCACCAGCGTCGTATTCATGGGACAGGGCGAGCCGTTCGCCAATTTCGATGAGACCGTCAAAGCCCTGAGGACGCTCAACGATCCCGACGGTCTCAACATCGGCGCGCGCCACCTTACCGTATCCACCAGCGGTGTTATTCCTGGTATTCGCAAGTTTGCCGAACTGCCCGAGCAATTCACCCTTGCGATTTCGCTTCACTCCGCCATTCAAGAGACGCGCAACAAGCTTATGCCGGGCGTTAAAAAATTCACGCTTCCTCGTCTTTACGAGGCATTGCAGGATTACACCGAAAAGACGGGTCGCCGTCCGACGTATGAGTACGCCATGATCGAGGGCATCAACGACACCAACCCCGAGATGCGTGCACTCTGCGAGTTCTGCGAAGGAACGCTCTGTCACGTTAACCTCATTCAGCTCAATAATATCGATGGCAGTCCACTCAAGCCCTCGCCCGTGCATAAGGTCGAGGAGTTGCAGAAGCGTCTCACTCAGCACGGCGTGGAAACGACGGTCCGAAACTCCCGCGGCAACGATATCGACGCTGCTTGCGGCCAGCTCAAGCAAAAGCGCTTGGTAAAGAATCGAGCAGCGGCCGCTGAATAGGGAAGCACTGACTTTGTTTTTCGTCGTTCTGCTACTGAGTTTCGACCAAGACGACATCCTTGAGCTGTTTTCAATTCGTCGGCGCCAAATAGCCCATATAACGTTTCACATGAAACCAAGAAAGGACCCCCCGGGGTCCTTTCTTTTAGATTGGCTTTTCAGCCTATTGTTAACTCCTGGGAAGCAATACCGCTGTAAAGGAAAGTAGCGAGGCGCAATTCTGAACAAAGCAAATACCGTCGTTCACCAATCCAATCTGTACCAGAGCAGATTAAGTGATGTAAGTTAATTCCTATTAATAAGGTACCTTAGTAACCGAGGTTTTCCCACTGCTTTTCTACAAAATCCTGATTAACCTTAGGATTCTTCGTCATACGGGCGGTCTGCAATGCAACATCTTCCGTCATAGTATCAACTTGCTTTTTCGTTGTATCGTAAGCATCCTTCACAGACATAAGCAGTCGCCCACGAAGCTGCTCATCGGTAGCAAGCTTATAGCCAGCAAAAGCAGCCCCCGCAGCAGCGACTGCTACGGAGATAATACCGAACACCTTAGTCTTCATTGCCGTCATCCTCCTTCTGCAAGCTCATCATCTGAGAAATAATGCGAGAGAGATCCTCTTCGTCCTTAAATTCAATCTCGATCTTATTCTTGCCGCGAACGCTCTTTACACGAACATTGGTATTGAAAGTCTGACGCAGTGCTCGAGCTGCTTTCTTAAAAGACTGCGGTGCAACAGGACGAGGAGTTTTAGGCGTATCTCCGACAGAAAACAATGGAGCAAGATTCTCGGTCGCGCGAACCGACAAACCTTCAGCAACCACCTTTTCGGCAAGCTTAATACGCGCATCCTCATACGGAACAGCAAGGATCGCACGGGCATGACCAGCAGTGAGCTTACCTTCAAAGATCATGTCCTGGACAACCTCAGGAAGATCAAGCAGACGAAGGGAATTGGTAATTGCAGAACGCGATTTAGAGACTGCCTTTGAAAGCGCCTCTTGAGTCATGCCACTGCTATCGATGAGCTGACGATAGCCCTTTGCCTCTTCTACCGGATTCAGATCAGATCGCTGAAGATTTTCGATAAGCGCAAGTGCAAGCATCTCCTGATCATCAACATCACGAACAATGACCGGGAGCTCAGTAAGCCCCGCAAGCTTTGAAGCCTGGTACCTACGTTCACCAGCAATGATTTCATAGCCATTATTTCGCTTGCGAACAAGAAGCGGCTGCAATACACCATGCTCGGTGATAGAATCACTCAGCTCTTTAAGTTCAGCTTCATCAAAATGAACTCGAGGCTGATTAGGATTTGGAAAAATGTCCTCTATCGGAACTTTCGTATCCGAGGCCTGAGAGCCCGTTTCGTATTCAGCCTCAGACACAAGAGCACTCAAACCCCTGCCAAGACCGCTTTTCTTTTTGCTAGGCACGCTTGATCACTTCCTTAGCAAGATTCATATAAGCCTTTGCCCCCTTATTAGAAGGTGCATACGTAATTACCGGCTCACCAAAAGAGGGGGATTCAGAAATTTTGACGGTACGCGGAATAAGAGTTTTGAACGCTTTGTCGCCAAAGTAGTTACGAACTTCATCAACAACCTGATTCGAAAGCGAAGTGCGTGAATCGTACATTGTCATCAGAACACCAAAGGTATCCAGTTCCTTATTGATGCGGTTCTTCACCATTCGCATCGACTCAAGAAGTTTTGTTACGCCTTCAAGCGCGTAATACTCGCACTGAATAGGAATCAGAACGCTATCGGCTGCCGTCAACGCATTAATTGTTAGAAGGCCAAGCGAAGGCGGACAGTCAATAAAGATAAAGTCGAACTCATCCTTAATGGGAGCAAGAAGGTCTTTGAGCCTTGTTTCGCGCGCCATTGCCGAAACAAGCTCAATTTCTGCACCAGCAAGCTGAATCGTAGCCGGAATCACGAACACTTTCTTGCAGTTTGTCTCAAGAACAAGCTCTTCGGCCGGAACATCGTGAAGAAGTGCATCGTAGATGCAAGCTTCGAGCCCTTCTTTTTCGATTCCGTAGCCGCTCGTGCTGTTACCCTGAGGATCAAAGTCCACGATCAACGTCTTTCGGCCTTGTTCTCCCAGCGCTGCAGCAAGATTAACGGCTGTCGTAGACTTACCAACACCACCTTTTTGGTTGATAATCGCGATAACGCGAGTATCCTTCGCAGCTTTGGACCTTTTTACATCCTTAAAACCCACGGACCCTCCCTTTATAATGGCAAATTTGAATTAAGAAGGATGTTTCACGTGAAACACCCTTCGTTATTGATTACTGAGAATTATGTTTCACGTGAAACATCTATGCAAGCGGCTTCTTGCGAGCCAGCCCATTCGGTCGAGGAAGATTGATTTTTGCCTTGCGAACTTTTTGATAGACAAGAATCTCTCGATGTCCAAGCTCATTAGGCAATTCAAAACTCTGCTTCTTCAAAAGTTTTAGCCCACAAATAGAAGCAGCCTTATCACCTGAAGCAAGCTCAGCCTTATCAGGATTTCCCTTAGTAACAACAAATAGCCCCTTATCAACAATAAAGGGTGTTGCATATTCAATTAGGACCGGCAAAGGAGCAAGAGCACGAGCTACCACGCAGCTGAACTGCTCATCAAAATCAAGAGCAGCTTCCTCAAGCCTATATTGCTCAGCAGCAACATTTTCAAGACCAAGCTGCTCAGCAAACTCATATACCGCATCGACCTTTTTCCCAACCGAATCAATCAACAGTCCGTTGCGTCCAGTAGCAATAGCAAGCTCAATACCTGGGAAACCAGCACCTGTTCCCATATCAAGAAAGTCGCCTCGAGGAGCTTCGTTCATGTAGGGAAGCAGGAGAAGTGAATCGAGAAGATGGAGAACAATCGCATCCCCCTCGTTAAGAATCCTAGTAAGGTTGAGCACCTTATTCTTCTCAATCACAAGAAGAAGATGCTGAACACAAAGCTGGGCTTGATCACGATTGATATCGATGCCGTACTCATCGCAATACGCTAGCAGGGTCTGAGCCATCGATTCAAGCTTTGCAGCATCAATCTCCACCGTCATCTTAATCACCTTTCTCTGACAGAAATCCACGTAACGTGGATTTGAGACAAAAAAGAGGACGTGGCAGAGCACGTCCTCTTAACAATTAGATGTACATACAGTTATCGAGGAACGATGACTACATGCCTATCGGGATCAGAGCCCTCAGAGTGCGTATCAACCTCGTTGTTGTCACGAAGAGCAATGTGCACGATACGACGCTCATAAGCACTCATGGGAGGAAGCTTGACCTTGTTGCCTTGACGCACAGCACGAGAAGCAGCGGATTTTGCCATCTCGGAAACCTTGTCATGACGACGGCTCTTATAGCCCTCAACATCAACAGCAACCGGATAACGGAAACCAAGCTTACGGCTTACGAGCAGAGAGAACATGGTCTGCAAAGACTCAAGGGTGCGACCGTGACGACCGATAAGAACAGCAAGATCGGGAGCAGTCACATCGAGAATAAGCTCTCCATCATCGCCTTCGTACTCATCGATAGGAGAGTTCTCGGCATCAAAAAACGCGAGAATCGAACGCAGAATGGAGATCGAGATATCAGCGATAGTGTCGAGCTCCTCATCCGTCATCTCAGCACCCTCTTTGTAGTGCCGAGCAAGCTCCGGGTAGTCACCGGTGTAGGAAGAAGTCTCCTGAGCAGTCTCTTCGATTACATCTTCTGACATGGCAATCTCCATTAATAAGGTACCTAATTTACTATCAGTACCAGTTACTTCTTTTTGTGCGGGCGGGCCTTGCGCTCGCGACGGACGACATCGACCTCGATCGGGGCGTTCTTAAGGCGCTCCTCCTCCTCGGCCTTGGCCTTATCGATGACCTTCTGGGTGATGAAGATCTGCTGCACGACCTGCCAGGCGGAGGACACATCGTAGTAGAGCAGGACGCCGGCGGGCAGGTTCCAACCCATCCAGAGCATCATGATCGACATGACAACGGCCATCGTCTTCATGCTCTGAGCCTGAGCGCCCGTCTGGTTGCGAGACATATAGAGCTGCGGTACGAGCGTGAGCACGGCAAACAGCACAAGTACGACCATCGCAGGGATAAAGACAGAGAGGTCGGAGCCCCAGGAGCCGCCCGGGGTGGCCGTCAGGTCGGGAAGGATGCTGTAGAACGAGAAGACCGACTCGCCCTTGAAGTACTGCGGAAGGTTGCGAAGAAGCGTGAACAGGGCGAAAAGGATCGGCATCTGAATCAACAGCGGAAGGCAGCCACCGAAGGGGTTGAACTTGTTCTCGCTGTAGAACTTCTGCATCTCCTCGGACTGGCGCTGTGGATCGTCGGCATAGCGCTCCTGGATCTCCTGCAGCTTGGGCTGCAGGACCTGCATGCGGGCCGTCGACTTGGTCGACTTGAGCATGAGCGGCGTGAGCAGCAGGCGAATGATGATGACCAGGATGATGATCGACAGGCCCCAGTCGCCCGCAAAGCCCTGAATGAGCCTCAGGACCTCAAAGAGAATGTTAACAATCCAATCCCACATGTAATTCCTCCGGGAACATCGTGCCTAGGGCACGGGATCATAGCCGCCAACATGCAGCGGATTGCAACGCACGATGCGGGCAATCGCCAGCCGGCAGCCTCTTAAGACACCATATTTCTCAATAGCCTCAACAGCATACTCAGAACAGGTTGGGTTGTATATACACGCATCAGGCAAAAGGGGTGAGATAACGCGCTGGTAGGCGTGCACGCACCCGATCAGGAATCGCGATAACAAACGGCCGAACATCAGCACTAGGCGCCGATCTGGGCCCGCTTGCCGAGCGATTCGAGAGCCGCCACCATCTCTTCGGGCCGGGCGCTGCGCGTCTTGGGCGTGGCGAACAGAATGATGTCGTAGCCCTCTTTGGGGTAGTTGCACGCTCGCGCCGCCTCGCGCAAAACACGCTTGGAACGGTTGCGCACGACCGCGCAGCCGAGACGCTTAGCACCAGCGAAGGCGACCCTTGCTGGATCGCCTTCGTCAGCAGATTCACTTATAACCATTCGAACCAAAGGGTGGTTATAGCGCCGTCCCTCGTGGAACACGCGCTCGAAATCTTTTTTGGACTTGAGAGTCCTCATGCGCGATGCACGTAGTTACTAGACGGTGAGGCGCTTGCGACCCTTGGCACGACGGCGAGCGAGCACGGCGCGGCCGCCCTTGGTGGCCATACGGGCGCGGAAGCCGTGGGTCTTGGCACGCTTACGCTTATTAGGCTGGTAAGTACGCTTCATGGTTGATTTCCTCCTGCTGCGTTTCGGACACCCGCTACTAACGGGCGATTTAGACACCTGAGCTTTGAGATTGTAGGTAAACGCACGCGCGAAAGTCAACAAACCGAATACAAAAGCACAGATCTCCGCACATCAGCGCCGAAATTGGGGCACACCGCTCGCTGGTGGAGAAATTTCCTTTCACGACCTTTCAGAAAGATTTCCACAGGCCACGTTGAAAGTGTTAACAACTTTTCACCTCGTTGCTTCAGTTTTCAACAGGTTTTGAAAACCTGTGGAAAGCTTCGAAAAGAACCGGTCTGAGCTACTATCTCAACAGAAAGATTTCGAAAGATTCGAGAACCCATGTCAGAAGATTTCTATCCGTTCGTGAATTCCGGGGATCCGGCCCCCGACAACCGCCACCTCAACGGCGTGGAAGAAGCGCAGGACAAAAACAACGAAGAGGCACCAAATACGCAGTTCGCAACGCGTATCGCCGTCTACGACGACATGCTCTCGAGCCCGCGCGTGATCGTGGTAGAGCCCCACGACGTGAGGACCTACCTCGAGGAGACCACCAACAAGGTCTATCAGGCCATGAAAGAACAGGGTGGCAGCATCGCGCTGACGGTCATTCGCGAAATCGTGGAGAACTTTATCCACGCGAACTTTGCGGAACCGATCATCTCGATTCTCGACGGCGGCAACACCATCCGCTTTGCCGACCAGGGGCCGGGCATCGACGACAAGGAACGAGCCTTTGAGTTTGGCATCACCTCGGCAAACCGCGAGATGAAACGCTATATCCGAGGAACCGGGGCGGGTTTTCCGCTGGTTCAGCAATATATAGAGAACAAAGGCGGCGCCGTTTCGATTGAGGACAACATGGGGCAAGGCACGGTGGTGACCGTGACCGTGGACCCGGCGCGCGTGACGGAGATCGAGCGCACGAGCGGCCGTGGGGCCGCGGTGCGAGCGAGCGAGTTCTCCACATCGGACGCGGCCGCACCCTCCGACACAACCTGGACGCCCGTGCAACAGGCAGCCTCGCCGCAGATGATGGGGCAGGGAAACCCCCAGGCAAACGCAATGTTCGACCAGCAGCAGGCAATGCCACAGCAAAACATGGGATGGGGGCAGCAGCCGTACGCCCCCGCAAACGGCTATACGCCCCAAAACGCCTGGAACCCTTACCAGGCAAATCAATATCAACCGCAGCAGAATCCTGCGGCGCAGATGCCCCCGTACGGTTACTCGCAGGGCGGCTACGTTCAGAACGGTTATCCACAAAACGCGGCGGCCTATCAAGGTTTTCCACAACAGCAAGCTCAGATGGGCTATCCTAATTTCAACCAACCACAAATGCAGACAAGCGGAGAGCCTTATGTCAGCGAACGCGGGCAACAGGCGCTCAGCTATCTCGCGCAAATGACCCAATGCGGCCCCACCGAGCTCAACCGCACGTTCGGAAGCTCGGTACCCACATGGTCGCGCGAACTCGACAAACTTGCAGAAGCGGGACTGGTGATCAAGCGCGGGCAGAAATTCCACCTGACCGAGCTCGGCCAGAACTGGACGCAGAACCGTACGGCATAGGAACGACATGGACGAAGAAGCACAGATCATACTTTCCGACGCGATCGCGTTCTGCCAGCGCGACGGCCAGGACAAGCGCCTCATCAACATGCTGAGCCAGTCCAAAGCGGTCTCGCTCACCGACGACGCACTCGTCATCGAGGCCCCGTCGCGCTTTGCGCGTACGAACATCATGAAGCAGCGCGAGACTATCGAATGCTACCTCGAGGAGATCGCGTTCTGCCCGCTCGCGCTGAACGTCACCGTTCCCGACATAGGACAGGCGGCGCCGTCAACGACCGCGCCGGCGCCGTCCGACACCCCCGCCGACAGCCCGCGACCTGCGGATGTTTCCCGTGAAACCACGCCCGAACGCCCGCAGCAGATGAGCGAGATGCCCGTCGCCGAGCCGGGGTCAGCCGCAAGCGTGACGGTCACCAACACGATGACTCCCGACGAGTTTCGCAAGATGGTCGCGCAGATGACCGGCTCGAGCACCAGCGTTAGCGCGAACGCGAGCGCAAACCGTGCCGTAGCAACTAACGAGGCCGCAAGCGGCGTCGCGCCAGCCCCGACCGCGCGCGCAGGGGAGAGCGAGCCCGCCCCCTCCGCCAACTCCAAATTCACCTTTGAGAACTTCGTGTACGGCGAGGAGAACAAGCACGCCTACCGGAGCGCCCTGCGCTTTGCGGCCGTGGCCGACGAGCCGGGCGCCTGCACGTCGCTCTTCATCTACGGCAACTCCGGTCTCGGCAAGACGCACCTCTTGCTCGCCATCCAAAACGAGCTCAACGAGAAAAAGCCCTGGATCCGTGTAAAGTACGCGAACTCCCAGGCCTATATCGACGACTTCATCAACGAGGTCGCCGTGCAAAAGACGGCCGGCGGCGGGATCCTTCGCGAATACCACGCGGCCGACGTGCTCATCATCGACGATATCCAGAACATCATCGGCAAAACGGCGAGCATCGACTACTTCTTCCGCCTGATGGACGAGTTCATCCGCGACAACAAGAAGGTCGTCATCGCCTCGGACCGCGCACCCAAAAAGCTCGGCATGGACGAGCGCCTCACCAGCCGATTTAACGCCGGCATGCTCTGTCTCGTGTCGGAACCCGGCTTTGAGATGAAGTACGCGATCCTCACGCGCTTTTACGAGTCGACGCTCAAGGGCACGGTGGGCTCCGAGGGAAGCCTCCTCAACTCAGCAGGCGACGTGGGGCATCTCTCCGACGCCCAGCTCAGGCACATGGCCGAGGTATCGGGCACGAACATCCGCGAGCTCGAGAGCTTTTGTCAGCGCTGCGCGAACGATTCGTGGGACCGCGAGCAAGAAGGGCTCGAGCTCACCGGCGAGGACATCGACCGTATCGCCAACGAGTACTTCGACATCGCGCACAAAAAGATCCATATCGACACCGTGCAGTCGGTCGTCGAGGAGTTCTACCACGTTACGCACGAGGAGCTGATCGGTCCCCGGCGCAACGCAAACATCGCGTTCGCGCGGCATGTGGCCATCTATCTGGCCATCGACATGTGCGAGATGACGACCCCGATGGTCGGTGCCCAATTCGGCGGGCGCGACCACTCAACGGTCCTCAACAGCATCAAAGTGGTGGAAAAGAAGGTCAAAAACGACCGCGCGCTCGTGGAGGACCTGCAGCTGCTCCGGAACAAGATCGCGCTCAAGTCGTAGAGCGAGCGCAACGAGCGAGAAAACAAGGTCCTGCAAGCTGTTGAAAACTTGTTGGAAAGCTCGGGAAAGGATGTTCACAGATACGCTGATGGAGTGGAGAAGGTTTTGCACACACGAACCCTGTTGAGAACCACCCCTGTTATCAACAGCGCCACTTAAACAACTTTTAGTACATCTACCTGCGTAAACAACAGTAATCAACAACGTCCACGGTCTTATTACTATTATTAGATTTATATCTATATAGAAAGGTATTAAACAGACATGAAATTCACCGTGAGCCAAAGCTCTCTCATGCAAGCACTCACCACGGTCATGAAGGGCGTCGCATCGGCGTCGACCCTTCCTATCCTTTCGGGCGTTCTCATCAAGGCCCAAGATGGGGTTCTGGAGTTCCAGACCTCCAACTACACTATCGCGATCCGTCATCGCATTCCGGCTCACGTTGAGGTCGAGGGCGACGTAGTTGTTCCCTGCAAGATCCTCAACAATATCGTCAAGACCCTCTCGGACGCTCCGGTGCATATGGAGGTCGAGGACCGCCAGGCCCTCATCACGTGCGAGAAGAGCACCTTTAAGCTAAACACCTTCGATGCCGGCGATTTTCCGGAGTTCCCGACCTACGCGCTCGAGCAGACGGTTGAGCTTCCGACCGAGATGCTCTCGGAAATGGTCGGCCGTGTGTGGCGCGTGACCTCCACCGACAAGTCGCGCCCCGTGCTCGCGAGCGTGCATATGCTTGTCGAGAACAACAAGGTGACCCTCGTGGCTACGGACGGCTTCCGTCTGGCCGTGTGCGACACGAATGTCGAGACCTCCTCGCTTGAGGGCAGCTTTGAGTTGAACGTCCCCGCCGCCGCGTTCAACGACGCCCTCGGCATCATGGCGTCGCAGTCGAGCATCCAGATCGGCGCGGCCGACACGCAGGTTGTGCTCGAGGCCGGCAACACCACCTATGTGGCGCGCCGTGTGGAGGGCACCTTCCCGGCGTACAAGGGGCTCATCTCAAAGCCCTGCAACACGAGCATCAAAATCAACGTCGACGCGCTGGCATCGGCCATCAAGCGCGTGGCGGTCTTTGCGAGCAGCAACCCGACCATTCGTTTTGAGGTCGACGCCGACGCCTCCACGCTCTCGCTCTCGTCGATCTCGAACGACCAGGACCAGGCCCGCGAGGTCATCGATGTCGAGATGACCGGCGATTCCGGCACCTCGAGCTACAACCACCGCTATATCTCGGACTGCCTCTCGGCGCTCTCCAAGGAGCGCGAGGTCACGCTCGAGCTCGAGGATTACCGCCAGCCGGGCGTGTTCAAGTCGTACGACAAGATCAACTACCTGTATCTTGTCATGCCGGTTCGCGCCTAGTCGCCGCGGGAGCCTCCTTTGACGATGCTGGCGAAGACCCTTCGCGTTCACGATTACCGGAGCTACGGAGATTTTGAGCTTGCGCTCGGCCCGCGCGTGACGGTGCTCGTGGGCAAAAACGCCGTGGGGAAGACGAATCTTGTTGAGGCATTGCAGCTCCTCTGCTCCGGCTCGTCGTTTCGAAAACCCGCAGCGGTGGAGTTGGTGCGCGAGGGGGCCGCCGCCTGCCGAGCCGCTCTGAGGCTCGAGGGGGACGGGCGCGTCATCGACCTGGGGCTCGAGGTGACCGACGGCCGCCGTTCCTTTAGCCGCAACGGAAAGAAGTGCCGCGCGGCCGGTGTGCGCGGTTGCTTGCCCGTCGTGCTCTTTTGCCCCGACGACCTCGACATGGTCAAGCGCTCGGCGAGCGTCCGCCGGCGTGCTCTCGACGCCTTCGGCATTCAGCTGAATGAGCGCTATGCCGACCTCGTCCGATCCTACGGGCGCATCGTCGAGCAGCGAAACGCCCTGCTCAAAGATCCCGAGTCCGATACATGGCTAGTCTCTGCCTGGGATGATTCGCTCGCGGCCACCGGTGCGGCGCTCCTGCAGCACCGCATGTCGCTCCTCAAGCGCCTGCGCGCGGAGCTCGTGCGCATCTACGGCGAGGTCGCAGCCGGTGAGTGCGCCGACATCTCCTACGACAGCACCCTCGGTACCGAGGCCGAGCTTTCCGAGCTCTCGCGGGATGCTCTCAAGGAGCGGTTCCTCGAGCGCGTCGCCGAGGTGTCGGCGACCGAGCGGGCCCGTGGCGTCACCCTCGTGGGCCCGCACCGCGACGACGTCAACATATCGGTCGATGGGCGCGATGCCCGGGCCTTTGCCTCGCAGGGGCAGCAGCGCTCGCTTGTGCTGGCCTGGAAGGCCGCGGAAGTCGAGGTCACGCGCGATATCCTCGGTTCAACGCCGCTCCTTTTGCTCGATGACGTTATGAGCGAGCTCGATGAGCACCGTCGCCATGCCTTTATGGACTTCGTGGGCGGCGAAGTGCAGACGGTCATCACGACGACGAACCTGGGCTATTTCGCGCCCGAGATGCTCGAGAGCGCAAAGGTGGTGGAGATCCATGGCCAGAAGGCATAAACCGGCCCCTAAGTCGGAGCGCTTCGGCGGCACGTTCGAGCTCAACGGTTACGCCGCGCTTGCCCGCCGTCAGATCTTTGATACGGCGACACCCGAGCAGCAGGCCCGCATGCGCGCGGCCGAGAAGTCGCGCTCCGTCTACAGCGCCTGGAATGCGGTGTGTGCCGGCACGCGCGAGGGTGCGCATGTGACGGGCCTCAGATATCTCTCGGACGAGAACGAGCTTTTGGTCTATACCGACTCCGCCGCCTGGACGCAGGAGTTCACCATGCTCCGCGAGATCATCCGCGCGCGCATGGGGCATGAGGGCGTGGATGTGGCTCGCCTCCGCTTTAGGACCTCGCGTGCGGGCTATACCAAGAGCGCCCAGGCAGGCTCGGGGCGCCTGCCGGCCGATGCCGCCGTTCCCAAAAAGCCGACGGTCGAGCGCCACGAGCTCACGCCCGCGCAAGACGACGAGCTCTCGGGCCGCGTGGCGGGTATCGCCGACGAACGCCTACGGAGGGCCTTGAAATCGGCTTGGAAAGCGAGCGTTGAGTGTTCGGTGACCAACGAGGACGAAAAATAGGCGTATTCGGCGTCTGATTCCTTTGTAAGCCCATCGAATGGGCTCAAAGACCCCTACCGTTTCCGCTAAAATAGGAAAGCTTTTAGCAACGCCTCTGAGAAAGGGAGGAAGCGTGGCAGAAGAAAACGAGTACGGCGGCGGCGAGATCAAGATTCTCGAGGGTCTCGAGGCCGTCCGCAAGCGCCCGGGCATGTACATCGGCTCGACGAGCGCAAGCGGCCTGCACCACCTCGTGTGGGAGATCGTCGACAACTCCGTTGACGAGGCCATGGCCGGTTTCTGCACCGAGATCTCCGTTACCGTGCACAAGGACAACTCCATCACGGTCGTCGATAACGGCCGCGGCATCCCGGTGGATCTGCACCCCGTCAAAAAGATCCCGACCCTCGAGGTCGTCATGACGATCTTGCACGCGGGCGGCAAGTTCGACAACAACGCATACAAGGTTTCCGGCGGCCTCCACGGCGTCGGCATCTCCGTCGTGAACGCGCTTTCGAGTAAGGTCGTTGTGCAGGTCAAGCGCGACGGCAACATCTACGAGATGCAGTTCGCGCGCGGCAACACCACGCAGAAGATGAAGACCGTCGGCACCTCGGACTCCACGGGCACCACGGTGACCTTCTGGCCCGACGCCGAGATCTTCGAGACGTGCGAGTACAACTTCGACACGCTCCACAACCGCCTGCAAGAGACGGCGTTCCTCAACAAGAACCTCAAGATCACGCTCGCCGACGAGCGCCCGGCCGAGCCGGTCGTGGAGGAGTTTTGCTACGAGGGCGGCATTGTCGACTTCGTCAAGTTCCTCAACGAGGGCCGCGAGGTCCCCGAGCTGCTCAAGGACCCCATCTATATCGAGGGTTCCTCGCCCGAGGGCACGCCGACCGAGCGCATGGGCGAGGTCGAGGTCGCGATGCAGTGGAACACCGGTTACGGCGAGAACGTCATGAGCTTCGCCAACGACATCTACACCCCCGAGGGCGGCATGCATCTTGAGGGTTTCCGCACCGCGCTCACCCGCGTGGTCAACGACTACGCCCGCAAGCAGGGGATCCTCAAAGAAAAAGAGGCCAACCTCACCGGCGATGACGTTCGCGAGGGTCTCTCGGCCGTCATTTCGGTCAAGCTCGCCGACCCGCAGTTCGAGGGCCAGACCAAGGCCAAGCTCGGCAGCTCCTTTATGCGCACGCTCGTGCTCAAGATCGTGACCGAGGGCCTCACCGACTACCTCGAGGAGCACCCCAAGGCCGCACGCGAGATCGTCAAGAAGGCGCAGCAGGCGAGCAAGGCCCGCAACGCCGCGCGCAAGGCCCGCGAGGCCACGCGACGCAAGAGCCTGCTCGAGACGGCGTCGCTGCCCGGCAAGCTCGCGGACTGCTCGGTGCGCGATGCAACCATGACCGAGCTCTTCATCGTAGAGGGCGACTCGGCAGGCGGTTCGGCCAAGGACGGCCGTCGCCGAGACATCCAGGCGATCCTTCCTCTGCGCGGCAAGATCCTCAACGTGGAGCGCGTGGGCGACAACCGTGCGTTCTCGAGCGATACCATTCAGTCGCTCATCACCGCGATCGGCTGCGGCGTGACCACGAGCGCGGGCGACGGTGGTGACTTCGACCTTTCTAAGGCGCGTTACCACAAGATCATCATCATGACCGATGCAGACGTCGACGGCGCGCATATCCGCATCCTTTTGCTCACGTTCTTCTACAAGTACATGCGCCCGCTCATCGACGCCGGCTACGTGTACGTGGCGTGCCCGCCGATCTTTGGCATCAAGGTGCGCAACAAGATCCACTACGTGTACCCCAACGGCCGTCAGCCCGAGGAAGAGATTCTCAAGGACACCATCAGGAGCCTTGGCCTCAACCCCGATGACGACGAGGACGGCTCGACCGACGCCAAGGGCGGCAAGGTCACCAAAAAGCGTCGCGGCTACACCGTCCAGCGCTACAAGGGCCTGGGCGAGATGGACCCCAAGC
>CAVDZW010000079.1:29989-47779 GCA_963613305.1 bacterium
ACGGCAAGGAGCCCGAGGAGGAGATCCTCAAGCGCAAGATCCGCGAGCTCGGCTTCGGCGACGAGGGCGACGACGACCCCGAGGGCGCGGCCGAGATGTCCAACGGCAAGGCCAAGAAAAAGAAGCGCCCCTACACCGTCCAGCGCTACAAGGGCCTGGGCGAGATGGACCCCAAGCAGCTCGCCTCGACGACGATGGATCCCAAGACGCGCATTCTACAGCGGGTGACCATCGATGACGCCATCACGGCCGATCGTGCGGTGCGCGAGCTCATGGGCTCTGAGGTCAGCTACCGTCGCGAGTACATCGAGAAGCACGCCCACGACGCGCGGTTCTTGGACGCTTAAGACGGGCTTTTCCGGATGTCGCGCTTTGGCGTCTGAGCCGTCGCTTGCGAGCTTTCGCATGTGATGCCGCTCTTTTGCGCCGATCCGCGGCGGACGAGATGGCCTCGCCCGGCCTGCGGGATTTTACATCTGCAAGTCGGGGGGGCAACGCCCTTGGGGCCTGAGCCGATTTTTGATACCACGCTGACTACAAGGAGGTAGAACGTGGCAGACGATACCAACATCAACGACGTCGAGGATTCCGGCAGCTCGATGCCCGACGACCTCAAGCGCCTGCTTGAGCGCGCCGAGCAGGGCGAGGACGCCGAGACCGACGTCTACGTTGAATCCGACGACGAGGACGACGATTCCGACGACGACGGCGAGCTCGAGGAGAGCTTCGGTGCTGTTGAGCGCGGCGAGAGCGCTGGCGAGGACATCAACGGCGGGTCGCTTCAAATCTCGGAGTTCGGCCATGAGATGAAGCAGTCGTTCATCGAGTATTCGATGTCGGTCATCACGGCGCGCGCCCTGCCCGACGTGCGCGACGGCCTTAAGCCCGTGCACCGCCGCATTCTCTACGCGATGAACGAGAGCGGCATCTACCCCAACCGTCCGCACAAGAAGAGTGCGTGGACGGTCGGCGAAGTTATTGGCAAGTACCATCCCCACGGTGACTCCGCGGTCTACGAGACCATGGTTCGCCTGGCGCAGTGGTTCTCCATGCGCACCCCGCTGATCGACGGTCACGGCAACTTCGGCAACATCGACGGTGACGGCGCCGCGGCCATGCGTTATACCGAGAGCCGCCTGGCAAAGCCCGCCATGGAGCTCCTGCGCGACCTACAGAAGGACACCGTCGATTGGCAGCCCAACTACGATGAGTCGCTCGCTGAGCCTCAGGTGCTCCCGGCGAGGTTCCCTAACCTGCTGGTCAACGGCTCATCGGGCATCGCGGTCGGTATGGCCACGAACATCCCGCCGCACAACCTCACCGAGGCGATCGAGGCCACCTGCCATCTCATCGACAACCCCGATGCCACTACCGACGAGCTCATGCAGATCATTCCCGGCCCGGACTTTCCGACCGGTGCGCAGATCATCGGTACCGACGGCATCAGGCAAGCCTACGAGACCGGCCGCGGCTCCATCACGGTGCGTGCCAAGGCGCATACCGAGACCACCAAGACGGGCCGCAACCGTCTGGTGTTCACCGAGATCCCCTACATGGTCAACAAGGGCGCCCTGCAGGAGAAGATTGCCCAGCTCGTGAACGAGAAGCGCGTGGAAGGCATCGCCGACATGCGCGACGAGTCGACCCAAAAGGGCCTTCGCCTCGTCATCGAACTCAAGAAGAACGTGATCCCGCAGGTCGTCCTCAACAACCTGTACAAGTACACACAGCTCCAGACCACCTTCGGCGCTAACAACCTCGCGCTGGTCAACGGCGTACCCAAATGCCTGTCGCTGCGCGAGATGCTCCAGCACTACATCGATCACCAGGTCGACGTCGTCACCCGCCGCACGCGCTTTGACCTCAAAAAGGCTCAGGCCCGCGCGCATATCCTCGAGGGCTACCTCATGGCCCTCGACCATATTGACGAGGTCATCCAGATCATCCGCTCCTCGCAGACCGACTCCGAGGCGAGTGCTCGCCTGATCGAGCGCTTTGGGTTTACCCCGGAGCAGACGACGGCCATCCTCGAGATGAAGCTCCGCCGCCTGACCGGCCTCGAGCGCGACAAGATCCAGGAAGAGCTCGACGGCCTGCGCCGCGCCATCGCCTACTACGAGGACCTGCTGGCCCACGAGGAGAAGATCCTCGGCGTGATCAAGGACGAGATGCGCGAGGTCGCCCGCAAGTTCGGCGACGCACGCCGCACCGAGATCACGCATGCCCAGAAGGACCTCAACGTGGAGGACCTCATTGCCGACGAGGAGATGGTCGTGACCATCACCCATACCGGCTACATCAAGCGCATCCCCGTGGCCGCCTACCGCGCGCAGAAGCGTGGCGGCAAGGGCGTGAGCGGCGTGAACCTCAAAGAGGACGACGTAATCGAGGAGATGTTCATCGCGAGCACCCACGAGTACGTGCTGTTCTTCTCGAGCAAGGGCAAGGTCTACCGCCTCAAGGTGCATGAGCTGCCCGAAGGCTCGCGTCAGGCTCGTGGCACCGCGATCGTGAACCTCCTGCCGTTCGAGGACGGCGAGAAGATCGCGAGCGTCATCAGCTGCCGCGAGTTCCCCGAGAACGAGTACCTCATGTTCGCAACCGCCAACGGCATGGTCAAAAAGACGGTCATGAGCGCTTATGACCGCAGCCGCCGCGACGGCATCATCGCCATCAACCTCAAAGAGGGCGATCAGCTGCTCGACGTGCGTCGCGTGCGCGAGAACGACCGCGTGATCCTCGCCACCACCGCCGGCAAGGCCATCGTCTTTGCCGAGGACTGCGTGCGCGCCACCGGGCGCGACACCTCGGGTGTGCGCGGCATCACTATGAAGGAAGGCACCCAGGTGCTCGGCATGGAGATCTCGGGCGGTGCGGGCGATCTGTTCGTGATCACTGAGCACGGCTTTGGCAAGCGCACCCCGGTGGCCGACTACCCGCTGCAGAACCGCGGTGGCCAGGGCGTCTTTACCATCCAGATGACGGAGCGCAAGGGCAACCTCGCGGCAATGAAGACCGTGGGCCCGCAGCATGAGCTGTTCATCATCACGGAGGGCGCGACGGTCATCCGCGTCAAGACCGACGACATCTCGCAGACCGGCCGCGCCACGCAAGGCGTCAAGATGATGTCTGTGGCCGAGGGCGACCGCGTGTGCGCCGTGGCGCGCATGGAAGCCGCCAAGGACGATCCCAAGGACACCGAGGGCGCTTCTGAGGGTGAGGACGCGGAGGCTGTTGTGGATGCTCCCGTAGAGGCCGCTGAGACTGAGCAAGGCGAGGCTTCTGAGGAGTAAGCCGGCCTTGTCCATCCTTTGAATGTGGCGGCGGCGGTGCCTGTGTGGGTGCCGCTGCCGTTTTGTTTTGAATCGGATCCGCGTTTGGCACAAGAGCATGAGAAAGCCCCGGCTGCGAAGCACGTCGCAGCCGGGGCTTTGCGTTGCTTGAGCCGTTATCGGTCGGCTCGCTATTTTGGGACCTGGCTTAAAGTCCTTCGGCCTCAAAGCGGCGGGCGAGCGCCTCCTGGTGGTTGGCATGCTGCAGGGCCACCTGTTTGTCGACGATTCCCTGCTTAACCACGTTGAAGAGCCCCTGATCCATCGTCTGCATGCCCGCAGCGCCGCCGGCAGCGATCACGGAGTCGATCTGGTAGGACTTCTCCTCGCGAATGAGGTTGCGGATAGCGGTATTCATGACCATGATCTCGAACACGGGCACGGTGCCGCCGTCGATGGTGGGAACCAGGCGCTGCGCCACGGTGGCCTGGAGCACCATGGAAAGCTGGATGCGGATCTGGCGCTGCTGGCTCGGCGGGAACGCGTCGAGGATGCGCTCCACGGTGTCGGCCGCGCTCGTGGTGTGGAGCGTCGAGAGCACGAGCTGCGCCATCTCGGCAGCGGAGACCGCGGTGCTGATGGTGGCGGGGTCGCGCATCTCGCCGAGCAGGATCACATTGGGGCTCTCGCGCATGGCGGAGCGGAGTGCCTCGGAGTAGGTGGCCACGTCGGTGGGGATTTCGCGCTGCGTGATGATGCAGCTGCCGTGCTTGTGCACGTATTCGATGGGGTCCTCCATCGTGATGATATGGTCGTTGCGGGTATGGTTCATGTGGTCGAGGATACAGGCGAGCGTGGTCGACTTACCGCTACCGGCCGGACCGGTGACGAGCACCATGCCGCGCTTGAAGTCGCCCAGGTGGAGTACCTGCTCGGGAATGTTCATCTCTTTGGCGTCGGGCAGGCCGAACGGAATCACGCGGACGACCGCACCGAACGAGCCGCGCTGGCGGAAGATGTTCGCGCGAAAACGGCCAACGCCCGGAACGGCAAAGCTGAAGTCGTCGTCGTGGTTGTTGTTGCCGCGGAACTGCGCGATGTCGCGCCCGGCAATCTGGTAGATCGCGTCGACATACTCCTCGGTATCGGCCGGCATGAGCGGCGCTCCGTCGGTGCGCACGTGGATGCCGCTGCGCTGGTAGGAGAGCGGGAGGCCTGCGATGATGAACACGTCGGAGGCGCGGACCTCGATCATCTCTTTGAGCAAATCGTTGAGTTGCATGGGTTACTCCTTGTCGGTTCAGTTGGCGGCCGAGCCGGCCCAGAGCAGGCTCTCCGACTCGTCGGTGTGGGTGGTCGTAGTTTTCCAACGATCGATTGAATACGTGAGATCGTCGGTAAAGGTCACGCGCGCGCTAAGACGGCGCCCGCCCTTATCCGAGATGGTGAAGTCAATGGAGCTACCGCTTACATTCGCCTTGATGGTGAGCTTGCCCGTGCCGGCTTCTTTGAGCGCGGCCTGCTTGAGCTCGTCGAGGTGCTCGGATACGATCGCTCCTGCCGAAGCGGCGTCGGAGGCGTTGGCGTGGACTGTCTCGTCCATGCCCGCGAGCAGCGCCTGTGCGCACGACTCGAGTTTATAGGTACTGGTGGCGGAGGTTGCCTGGCGCTTTGACATGGCGCCCGCAGCATTTGCCGTGGTGATGCAGAGCATGCCGAGCACGGCGAGCAGCAGCACCGAGATGAGCGTGAGCAGGCTGATGGGCCCGATGCGCACGTTGCCGGTCGTTCTGGTTGCCATCTACTCCACCCCGCTTACATATCGGCTGGTATCGAGCTCGTACACGGTGCCGTTCTCATCGCTGACAACGATATGCGCACGATAGAGCGTGCCGGAGCCGCGCTCGTCCTCGCTGACCTTGCACGTCACATCAAAGCCGTCGCGGCCTTTGGTGGCCACACCCGCCCCGACGCTCTTGCCGGCCTCGACCGCTACGGGATCGGCGGAAAACTCTTCCGCCGCGCTTTCGGCCACGCTTACGGCCCGGCAGAGGCGCTCCGACTGGTCGGCCGTGGAGGTCGCTCGCGAGAGCAGTTGCGTGAATACGGCCATCGAGGCGACGAGAACGACAAGCAGCACGAGCGTCTCCACCACGAACGCGGTCGTCGACCGAATGCGGCGGGAGCTGTCTGCAGAAGAAGCATTTGCCACGTTACTCGCCTCCTTGCAGGTAACGCAGGGCGATTTCGCGAGTTCCCTGGTCGGTCGTGATCGAGAGCAGGCCGTCTGCGTAATCAAAGCTAAAGCTCTCGCTCTCGGTTACCTCGCTCGCTTTAGCGGGCGTGTAGGCGCTGCCTTGCAGGCTGTATTCCTGCACGACCTTGCCTTTGTAGAGATAAAGGCGCGTCTCGTAGGTGCCGGTATCGAGTGTCTCGACAATCACGAGCGAACGCCCTTCGGGGCCCTCGCCGGCGGCGATGGAGTCGGTGGAGTCGTTGGCGCGCACGATGTTTGCGATGAGGTCGAGCCCCTCGCGACGGGTGAGGTTGGCAGCCTGCGTGTCCGATACGTGCCGGTAGACAAACACGCCCGTCATGAGCGCCATGAGCAGGGCCAAAAAGAACACGGCGAGCAGCAGCACGGGAAAGAGCCTGCGCCCTCGGCGCGCCGCCGTGGCCTCGGGATTGAGTTCCGAGAGCTTGGAGAGCGCCTCGATGCGCTCCGCTGAGCGATTTTCGTTGGTGCTCATCGCGGCGTCACCACCACGCTCGGCATGATGTTGCCGGCAAAGTACTCGTAGCTCACCACGTAGTCGTCGTGGTTGATGGTAAGTCCGTAATCACGCTCGAGATGCTTGATCGATTTGGGATAGGTGCCCTCGATGGCGCAGCACTGTTTGGCCGCGTCGAGGATCGAATCGCGCAGCGCCACCGCGCCCTGGGCACGAGCGTTCTCGCGCACCCAGAACCCGAGGCCGCCGAGGGCGATAACGAGCACCACAACGCAGGCGGCGACGATAATACGCCGCTTTTTGCGCGCCTTGAGCTCGCGATCTGTCTTTTCGTGGAACATAGCGCTCTCCCTGCGGCTAGGCGATGGAGCCCATGATGCCGATAAGCGGCAACATGACGGCGATGAGCGTGGCGCCGACGGCAATGGTCAAAAACGCGGCGAGCGCGGGCTCGACGCTATCGACCACGGAGTCGATCTGCGAGGTCGCGTCGTTGAAGAAGATGTCGGAGAGACGGCCGAGCACCTCGTCGGTGGAGCCGGAGTGCACGCCCACGGCGAGCATGCGCCCGTAGACAGGCTCGAACACGTCGTTCTCGCTGATGGCCTGCGCCAGGCTGCGCGGGTTCTCAAAGTCGGTCATGCTCTCTTGCACGCGCTTGAGCTTTGCCGCGAGTTCATGATGGTCGACCGTCTCTGCTGCGCGCTCGACGGCGGTGCTATCGGGCACGCCGGAGGCCACAAAAGCCGAGAGGGCGCTGGTAAAACGCGAGATGGCGAGCTGGTACATGGCGCGCTTGGTCATGGGGAGGCTCTCGAGCATCTTGATCACGCGGATGCGGCCCGACTCGGTGTGCGTGAGCACAGCTACGGCAAGTGCTGCTGCGGTCGCGAGCAGCACGACCACGAGCGCGACCCAGCCGATGATGGCCGAGGCGCCAATCATCGAGAACGATCCCGTGGTGAGCGAGCCCGACATGTGCGAGTATGCGTCGGTAAAGACCGGAAGGATGACTGCCACGGTGAACGCGAGGATGCAGCTCATGACGCAAAGAAGCGCGGCCGGGTAGCCGACGGCATTCCTGAGCTTGGCAAATGTGCGTCCCTCGCTGTCGTAGTAGCGGGCGAGGCTGCGTAGCACGCGCTCGGTGCGTCCCGAGGTCTCGCCGATGCGCACCATCTCGGTGGTGTAGCGCGGAAACGCCTCGGTGCTCTCCATGGCCTCGGCGAGGCCGACACCCTCGATGAGCTTGATGTACACGCCGTCGCAGACCGACTTGAAGTGCGACTGCTCGCGTTTTTCCGAGAGCATGTGCACGGCCTCTTCGGTTTGGATGCCTGCGGAGACCATAGTGGCGACGCTGTCGCAGAAGGCGCTGATAGCGCTGCTCTCCAATAACTTATCCGCCATTTACGCTCCTGCCCTCGTATGAGTTGCACGGTGGGAATCAGTATACATATCGGTCAGTATATTCCTTTCCATCTCCGACGTTCTCGCTATCGCCGCTGGCAGCAAAGGTGAGGTCGACGCGCGACCACGTTTTGCTCTCCACGTTGAACTGGGCCGATGTCCACGTTCCGTCTATGTAGACCATGATCCACGCGTGGTAGATCTGGTCGGGCGAGACGTAACCGCAGACGATTTTGGTGGGGATGCCGACAGCGCGGAGCATTGCCGCGCCGAGGCTCGCGTAATCAAAGCAGATGCCTTTTTTGGTGGTGAGGGTCGTGTCGGGGTCCGGCGTGTAGCCGGTCGACTGCTTGAGCTTCCGCGCCTTGGCGGTGTCGTACTCCACGTTGTCGACGATCCACTGGCAGATGTCCTCGAGCGCCTCGCCTTCGTTTTTGGCGTCGGCGGTGAGCTCGCGGGCCTTGGCCGTGCTCTCGCTCCCTTCGCTGAAGCTGCAGTACACGCTCGGGATGAGGAAGGGCGCGAACTCGCTGGTGAGATTGACGTTTGCGCTTGTGCTCGCGAGCTCAACGTAGTTGTCGCCCGAGGTGTTCTGCATAACTCTAAAGAGATAGGTGCCGTCGCCAAAGGTGAGCGGGCAGACGATTGCCGTGCCGTCTTGTGGGACGTCGTAGCTGTAGGTGGACTGTCCGCTGCTTACCAGGAACTTGAGGCGCGCGGAGCTCGTGGCGCTTACGGCCACATAGCCGTCGTTCACCGAAGAGGCGTCGATGCTCGCGTTGTTGCTCGTTTGCGCGGCATCGCTGTTAAAGGCTGCCGTGGCAACAGTCGCGGGTGCGGAAAAATCGGCGCCGGCGGCCTCGTTGGAGGAGCCGCCACAGGCGCACAGGGCAAGCGCGAGGGTCGCCGCGCACAGGGCGGTCGCAAGGGGCGGGACTCTATGTTGGGCGCGGTAGCTCATCGCGGTTGAGTATAGACGGTTTATTTGCGCGTTCACCTCGGCCGCGCGGCGGTTTTTGATGCTCTGTCACGGCGGCGGAGAAAGAAAAACCGCAGAGGGTCATTTATTGAAGCGTTAACAGTGAATTTTGGCCCGTTTGCCGGGTATTACGCTGTATATTCATTTTGAATCATGCTCTTGATTCGTGCCGGTTTGAGGACCGGTGCAAAAGGAATGCTATTGGCACTATCCGTGTTGCTGCGCGGGGACATGCTGGAGTGATGTATATGAGCAAGAACGATCGCGTTGATGCCGAGCCCGACGAGCCTTCGACCATGCAATACGTGATGCGTCGCACGCGCGTGTTCGGCATCAAGTCGGTGACTGTGCTGGCCACCGCGTCGATGCTGCTTTCGGGTGTGCCGACCTCGGCTATTGCCGAGGAGCTGCAGGAGGCTGGGGTCATCCCCGAGTCCACTCAGGAGCAGCCGGTCGAGCAGGCCGAGACGGCCGAAACGTCTGCCGTCGAGGATGCCGGCTCGAACTCGACCTCGACCGAGCAGGGCGCAACGGAGAGCGACTCCTCGCAAGCGCAGCCCATTCAGGAGACTTCGACGGACCAGCAGCAGGCTGTCCAGACCGAGTCAGCTACGACCGAGGCCGATATCTCCCTGAGCCTTGGCAACGGCTACCTGGTCTACACCGGCCAGCAGATTGTGGCTCCCGCCTCAAAGCTCACGGTTCCCACCAATAGGGATATCACGTTTGAGGCGAAGGCCAACAACGGCTTTGAGCTCAAGGCCGTCAGACTCACGGTCAACGGTTCCGAGCGCACGCTGCAGGAATCCGGTGGTGTCTACACCGTTCCTGCGGCCGACATTTTGGCTGGCGCGAGCATTGCACTCGAGACCGTCGCTGCCGAGGATGCCGAGTCTGCGGCCAGCGCTATCTCCATCACGAGCCTCGAGTCCGACGATGAGACCTCGGTCGAAAACAAGGACATGGGCAGCTACGAGCTGATCTGTGGCCAGACCAAAGAGGTCACGTTCAGCGGCTATGCGGATTGGACGTACAGCCACAAGTGGACGTCCTCTGACAAGTCCGTTGCCGAGTTCGATTCGAACGGTAGTGGCGGCTGGGATGGAAGCACCTACTATGCGCACTTCAAGGCAAAGTCCAACGGAACGGCGACTATCACCGACGTGGTCACGAAGTGTGATGGGTCGACGAATTGGAAGGCCGTTGAGGACGCGACGCTGACCTTTACGGTCAACGTCGTCGACGCTCCCGAAGTTAAGATTACCGGTTCCGACGCGGTGACGATGGGTGAGGAGATCGCCCTCAACCTCAGCGGTGCCGAGGCGAGCCAGTGGGTCATCTGCCCCAAGTCTGGCGAGAACCCGCTTGAGCTGGTAAGTTCCGACGGCCAGTCCGCAACGCTCAGAGCGGCGACGGGTTGGGTGTTCAACGGTGCGAGCACTACCGTGGACGTCAAGGTTCGCTATACGGATCCGACCAACCAGTACAACACGCTTACGAGCGATGCGTTTACCGTCACTATTAATAAGCGTGCCTTTAAGGTTGTCGCTCCCGAGACGCTCACCTATGGCAGCGACTACGTTTACCCCACGATCGTCGATGCCGTGACGGGTGAGGTCGTTTCTTGGACCGGCGAGGGTGGCGACGCGTTCACCTTTAACTATTACAAGGACGGAAAGCTCCTCGGCAACCAGTCTTATATGAAGTCCGACGGCGCGGCCTGGGATTCTCTGGTTACGAGCGGCGGCGAGTTTACTGTCGAGGCCGTTGCCCATGACGGTTATTACTATTCGGGTACCGCTTCGGCGACTATCGGCAAGGACTCCTCTGACGCAAAGATCGCGCTCTCGGTTGAGGGCGGGAACACCGTTGAGCAGTTCAGCTCCATCGATCTGACGGCCAAACTCGAGCCGGCGACCGATGGCGGCACCTACACGTGGTCTTCGAGCAACGAGCAGGTGCTGACGGTCGACAAAAACGGCAAGGTCACCGGTGTGACCGAGGGTACCGCGACCGTTACCGTTACCTGGACGAGCGAGGATGGCAAGACGGTCCTCACCGCCACGCACAATGTGACGGTTACGCATACCACGAACGGCAACACCACATTTACCTTCTACTATCTCAACAACCCTGCGGCGAGCCTCGATTCGCTGAGGGGCAACTGGTACAAGCTCGGCAACGGCAAGGTGGACCTCACGGGTGTTTCGTCGGCCGACTTCCCCCGGAACAACGGGGCGACCAAGCGCTACGATGCGGCCGACCGCGTGGTCGAGTGGCCGGACGGCACCATGGGCACGACCTACAGTGTTGCTCGCGGCTCCGACAACTGGAACAACATCGTCAAGCAGTACCAATCCGTGATTCAAAAGCAGCTGCCCGGCGTCACGGTGACCGATAGCGACATCACGTCCATCACGTTGGTTCCCTACAAGTTGACGAACAATGATGACGGTTACCACGTCGACTGCAGCGTGCGCATCGAGTGCAAAGGTCTGTATTCCGTCAATTACTACGTTGACGACCCGTCTTCTTCCGACTCGACCGGCTTTGCGCCCATCGCGTCGAGCGCGACGATTCGCGAGGGCGATACGACGAGCATCACCGACTTCATCTCCGATTTTGCGACCAAGTATCCGCAGACCAAGACGGTCGACGGCGTGGAGTACACGCTCACCCCGTGGTGCACCGACCAAGCACTCACCCAATCCGTGACCATGCCCTACACGGTCAAGAAGTCCAACGTCAGCTTCTATGCCAAGTACGTCGCCGGCCGCCAGGTGATCTACAACCTCGACGGCGGCACTCTGGGTTCCGGTACGTCCACCACCTACAAGGTCAACGAGGGCGATGAGTACACGGTACTCTCTGAGCCCACGCGCGAGGGCTATGACTTTGCGGGGTGGAAGGTCGAGGGCCTCGACGGCAAGGAGACCGTCAAGAGTGGCGACAAGTTCACCATGCCCGATAACAACGTGACCATCACGGCCACGTGGACCAAGAAGCAGGCCACGGTCAAGGTCAACTATCTCTGGGGCGACGAGAGCTCGAGTGAGCTGATCGAGAGCGACGAGCTTACCGACAAAACCTATTACGTGGGCGATGTTGCCGAGGTTGACCTCAAGCTCATCGACGGCTACACCGTCAAGTCGCTGCAGAACGGCAAGGCCGTGCTCGAGGCCGGCGAGAATGTCGTCAATGTCTATTACTACAAGAATGTGACGCTCACGGCCGGCGATGCCTCGACGGTGTATAACGGCAAGTCGCAGACGGTCTCTGCCGACTACACGGCGAGCGAGGATGCCGCAGTCTTTGAGGGTATCAAGGCGAGTGGCACCGGCACCGACGCCGGAACCTACAACACCACCTTTAAGAGCGGTGCCAAGGGCGCGGTGTCCACGGATGGCAAGTACATCGTGACCGCCCTCGCCAACGGCACGCTTACCATCAGCCCCGCGACCGATGCCGTCACCATCAAGGTCGCCGGCAACACCGGTGGTGAAAAGTATACCGGCGCCCAGCAGACGGTTACCGGCTTTACCGTCAATGCGTCCACGTTGCCCGCCGGCATCTCCGCGAGCGATGTTGCCCTTGCGTCTGGCGCCAAGGCCGAGGCCGCAGGCACCAATGCCGGCACGTATAACATGAAACTCACCGAGAGTTCGTTTACTCTGAGTGAGGCCGCGGCCAAGAACTACGCCAACGTGACCTTTGAGGTTACCGATGGCGTACTCACCATCGCCAAGCGCAAGGTGACCCTCTGGTCGGAGGATGGACACAAGAACTATGACGGCCAGGCGCTCCAGCGCAGGACCGACGTTCGTGTTGACGGTACAAAGAACGTTTACAACAACGAGACCGACAAGGAGTCCAAAAAGACCTTTGACGGCGACGGCTTTGTTGAGGGCGAGGGCATTCTGGGAAAGACCAAGACCTCCTGGTTTAACCAGAACGGCGCGAGTGACGAGAACAACATCGCCCCCGGCGTGTACGACAACAAGTTCACCGTGCAGTTTAAAGACGGCACGAACCTCGACAACTACGACATCACGTACGAGTACGGCAAGCTGTACGTCAATAGGCGCGTCGAAAAAGACAAGTACGCGGTGACGGTCACCGCCGACTCGAGCACTGTTACCTATAACGGCAAAGCGCAGTCTGTTTCTGGCCTGACGGGCACCACGTATGTCAACGACAAGAAGGTCGTCTTTACCATCACGGGTCTCTCTGCGAGTGCTGAGGGCACTGACGCCGGTGAGTACGCCAGCAAGGTTACGGGTAACGCTGTTGTGACCGATGCCGCCGGCAACGACGTTACCGACCAGTTCAAGATCAGCAAGGTCGACGGCAAACTCACCATCGACCCGAAGGCTGCGACCATCACGGCTGCGTCGGCCACTAAGAAATATGACGGCGAGGCGTTGACCGCCGGCGAGTTTACGACCGACGGTTTCGTTGAAGGTCAGGGTATCGCCTCGGCGACCATCGAGGGTTCGCAGACGCTCGTCGGCTTCTCTGCAAACGTGGTCAAGGCCGATAGCTGGGTTGCCGCCGAGGGTACCAAGCTCAGCAACTACAGCATTACGGCTCAGAACGGCACCTTGACCGTTAAAAACCGCGATGCCAAGTACGAGATCACGGTTAAGGCCAACTCCGCAACCGCCACCTACGACGGCAAAGAGCACGAGGCCAAGGGCGTTGAGACCTACGAGTTCACGGTTGAGGGCAAGAAATACACCGTCTCTGGCCTTAAGACCGAGAATCCCAAGGCAACCGACGCCGGCACATATACCAACAACATTTCCGGTGCCGCCGTGGTCAAGGATAAGGACGGCAACAACGTCACCAGCGAGTTCGAGGTCTCGACCGAGAACGGTAGCCTCGTCATCGACATGGCGACCGTTACGCTCAAGTCTGCCAGTCTCTCCAAGACCTACGACGGGACCGAGCTGACTAACGGCGATACCGCGCTTACGATCGAGACCGGTTGGGCCGAGGGCGAGGGCGCCAGCTACGCCTTTACCGGATCTCAGCTCAACGCCGGCACGAGCGAGAACGCGTTCTCCTACACGCTGAACAGCAACACCAAGGCGAGCAACTACAACATCGCCACTCCCGAGTTCGGCACCCTTGAGGTCAAGAAGCTCTCTGCGGCTAGCCTCAATCTCGTCGGTACGAACGTGACCCATGTCTACGACGGCGATTCGCATGCTGCCGGCGTTGCGACGGTTTCGCCCAAGGATGCCGATGGCAACGACCTCGATGTTGACGTCACGATTCAGTACCAGTTTGCAGGCGACGACTATGCCGACTGGTACGACGACAACAGCTTTGTTACCTGGTTGAATGCTACGAGCGAGCCGGTGGTCGTGAATGTGCGCGCGTCGTCGGCCAACTTCGATGGCTACGCCACTGCTACTGAGACCATCACCATCGCCAAACGCTCGGTTCGGCTGAAGACCAAGAGCGCCACCAAGGTGTACGACGGCACCGCGCTCACCACCAAGAACGATTGGGACGGCTACGAGAACGGGCCGCAAACCAAGGACGGCGGCATCGTCTACTCCGACTTCAAGCTCGGTAAGGACGGCTGGCCCATCCTCGGGACCACGGGTTCCCAGACCGAGGTCGGCTCCTCCGAGAATACCCTTGAGTACCAGATCAAGGACGACAGAATCGCCAACTACGAGATCGCCAATCCTGAGCTCGGCACGCTGACTGTCACCAAGCAGTCTATCGATCCCGATGACGGTTCGGACGGCGGCTACACCGGTGCGACCGTTAACAGCCCGAGCGATATCACTTACAACGGTGCCGATCAGAAATGGTCGCCTACGGTAATCGATGCGCAGGGTAAGACGCTCGCCGAGGGTACCGACTACACCGTTTCCTACTCCACCAACGATTTCACCAATGCCGGTACCATTACCGTGACCATCGAGGGCAAGGGTAACTACTCCGGTACGGTGACGAGGGAGTATAGGATCGAGCCGCGCGAGGTCGTGCTCCAGAGCGAGAGCAAGACCTGGGAGTACGACGGCAGTGAGCACACCGCGACCGTTGTGGCGGTTTCGGGCGATGGGTTTGTTGAGGGCGAGGTTTCCGACCTGTGCGCAACCGGTTCCGTGACCCTCGTGAGCCAGGGCAGCGTCGACAACAGCATCGCTTACACCAAGAACTCCGCCTACAAGGACGCCAACTACAACGTGACCGTGCATACGGGTAAGCTTCAGGTTACCGAGCGTTCGATCAGTGCGAACGGTATGGACGTGAGCCAGCCCGGCGACGTTGTCTACAGCGGCGCCGACCAGAAGCAGGCCGTGACGGTCAAAGATGGCAACAAGACGCTCGAGAAGGGCAAGGATTACAAGGTTTCCTACTCTAGCGACACCAAGAACGTCGGCACGGTGACTGTGACCATCGAGGGTATTGGCAACTACACCGGTACCGTCGAGCGCACATACCAGATCACGCCTGCCGCGCTTACCGTTGAGACCAAGGGTGCAACCCGCGTCTATAACGGCAAGCAGCTGACCGCCGAGGGTAGCATCAAGGGCTTTAAGGCTAGTGAGACCGCTACCTTCAAGGTCACCGGCAAGCAGAAGAAGACCGGCTGGAGCCGCAATACCTATTCGCTTGATTGGGATGGCACGGCCAAGAAGTCCAACTACACCGTGTCTGAGAAGCTCGGTATCCTCACGGTTACCGAGACGGCTGACGAGATCGTGGTCGTTACGACCGGTGGCTCCTACACCTATGACGGCACCGAGCATGCGCCCAAGGTCGAGGTTTCGGTATTGCCCGAGGGCTACACGCTCGAGACCGCGAGCTCCAATACCGTGGTCAAGAACGTCAACAACACAGAGAACGACGGTAAGGGCACTCTGGTCACTGCCGATAATCTCGTGATTCGCAACGCTGATGGCGAGGACGTGACCTCGAGCCTCAAGATCACCAAGACGACCGACTACCTGGTGGTCAATCCTGCCGAGCTTAAGGTCATCACGCCCGACGCAAGCAAGGTGTACGACGGCAAGGCTCTGACGGCTGCCGGCTCGTATAAGGGCTTGGCCGACGGCGAAAGCATCGGGTTTACAACGACCGGTACTCAGACCGAAGTGGGTGAGAGCGAGAACAGCTTCAAGATCGAGTGGACCGGCGCCGACAAGTCCAACTACACGGTGTCCAAGGAACTTGGTACCCTCAAGGTCACCAAACAGTCCATCAATAAGGACGACGGCGTAGACGGCGGCTACAAGGGCGCGACGGTAAACGATCCCGAGGCCACCACCTACGACGGCGCTATTCATAAGTGGGTGCCCGAGATCAAGAGCGAAGACGGCAGCGTCATCGATTCCAAGAACTACACCGTGACTTACCTGCGCGATGGCAAGAAGACCGACGACTTTACGAGTGCCGGCGAGATCACTGTGGTCATCGAGGGGCAGGGCAACTACTCCGGCAAGGTGAGCAAGACATACACGATCGGCAAGCGCAAGGTCACGCTGACTTCTGCCTCCGAGACTTGGGTCTACGACGGCTCTGAGCACCAGGCCAAGACCGTTGAGGTCGCGGGTGACGGCTTTGTTAAGGGTGAGGGTGTTGAATATCGCGACTTCGCTGTCGTCGAGAACGCGACGGATTCCGCTGTTGCGAACATCTTCAGCTACGACGCCGTTGCGGGCACCGACCTCAAGAACTACGACGTGACTGTTGAGGAGGGTGAGCTCACCGTTACCAAGGCGAGCGCCGAGGCCGGTATCACGCTCGCTGCCGAGAGCGCGTCGAAGGTCTACGACGGCAAGGAGCTTGTGCTCCCCGCTGCTGTGGCCGAGGCCAAGTACGGCAACGGCGTCAAGGTTGAGTACAGTGTCGATGGTGAGAACTGGACCGAGGATGTTTCTGAGGTCGCAGCGACCAACGTCAACGATTCCACGACCGTTAAGGTCCGTGCCTCGAGTGACGTGAACTATGCGGGCTACGTGTACACGACGGCTGAGCTTAAGGTCACCCCGGCCGAACTGACCGTGACGACCGGTAGCGCCGAAAAGCCTTACGACGGTGAGGAACTCACCGCGAAGGATCTCAAGATCGAGGGTCTTGCGGAGGGCGACTCCATTACCGCCAAGACCACCGGCGCTCAAACCGAGGTCGGCAGCTCGCAGAATACCTACGCGATTACGTGGTCGGGTGCAGACGAGTCTAACTACGTGATCGTTGAGGAACTCGGTACCCTGACCGTCACGGCTGTGCCGCGGCCCGACGACAACCCCGATAACGGCGATGACGACAAACCCGTGACGCCCAACAACAACGGCGGCGGCAACGGTGGCGACGGCGCTACGGATGGCACCAACGGCAATGGTGGTACTCAGAACGCGACTGGCAATGCTAACGGCGGCTTCGTCAACACCGTGGCCAATGTGCTCGCGAATGGCTATACTGCCGTGACCGGTAACGACACCACGGCGGATACTCAGGGCGAGGAGAAGGTTTACGACTCCGAGAACCCGTTGGGCGCCTTCGCCCACGACGAGCGTTCCTGCTGGGTGCACTGGTACATGATCATCTGCTGTGCACTCACGCTCGCTTACGGTGCATTCGTGGGTCTGCGCCGCAACAAGTGCACGGGCCGCCTTGAGCGCGATCTCAAGAGCATCATCGACTCTGCTGCCAAATAAGGAGAGGCCAGAACTTTGAAAAAGAGCAACATCCTGATACTTGCTATCTCGGTTCTGGCCTCCGCCTTTCTGCTCTATCTTTGGTGGTCGCTTGGATTCAACAAGATCGACACTTCCATCGACCTGACAATCTCGATTGTTTGGTGGCTCGTGATCGTGGCGCTTATTGCGCTGATCACGAGGTGGGAGAGTGCTCGTCGTCGTGCGATGCGAACGATTTACCTGTCGCCAACGGCTCTCTACAACGGTGAGGCTGGCGTGCGCGAGCTTGAGGCCGACGCGCCCGTCGACGCCATGGAGGAGACGCTAAAAGGGCTTTCGTACGGCTTTAAGGTGCAGGACCTGCCCGAGGCTTCCGAGTTTGATTACCGTTGCGTGGTCAAGACCGACAGGTACAAACCTGGTGATTCCGGTGCCAGCGGGGCTCAGCCCCATTGGAAGGGGAGCGTTATCGACCTTTGTTCCAACGACGAGAACAAGGAGCGGGCATTCGAGAATCGCGAGGAGCTCGAGCAAATATTGAGCGAGCTTGCATAGACAATTTTAGGGACCCGTGGAGACACGGGTCCTTTTTACATCGCTGACCTGCAGAAATGCAAAGCAAAACTTTTTCTAAAAAAGTGATTGACTTTAAAACTTACTCTCCGCTAATATACCTCTTGCGCGATGGACCTGTAGCTCAGTTGGTTAGAGCGTCCGGCTGATAACCGGGAGGT
>CAVDZW010000080.1:0-7896 GCA_963613305.1 bacterium
TTTATGATCGAGTCGTACCTCGAGGACGGCAACCAGCCCGTCGATGGCGGTGTCTACGGCAAGTCCATTACCGATCCGTGCCTCGGCTGGGAGAAGACCGAGAACCTTATCCGCGAGATCGCCGAGCGCATCTAGTTACGCGGTTCTACGCATCTGGCTATACGGTTTTACCAAACCGCGTAACATCTCGACGCTGCACGGGCCTCAGATGAGGCGCCCCGGAATTCAAAAGGCTATGCATGATCTAGAGGTCAATGCATAGCCTTTTTCGTGTCGGTCTGTCGCACGTGAGGCTCGCTCGCTGATATTGCCGGGGATGCGGTGTTGCCATTATCGCGATGGGCGTTACGCCCTTGCGCAGTGGCTGTTTGCTGGCGCTGTTCGACGGAGATGGCGTTTGGACCGTTGAGGAGCCGATGGTGCTTCACTCGATTCAAAAATAATGGTTTCCGGTACCCTGGCGGGAATCTTTAAAGTATCCAAGCTTAGTAACATTTTCTGACCTGCGGGAATGCAAGCGAAAAATCGGGTCTACTTGCCTTTTTTGATTTAGGGTACCGGAAACCGTTTTTTTTGAACGCAAGGACGCCTTTTCGGCTTCTTTTGAGGTGGTGCTCGCGATTACCGCGCGCCCGGCGAACCAAAAAAGCCCGGATCCGAGGGTTCAATCTCGGATCCGGGCTTTGCTGTGGCGAGGGAGGCTGCCGGGGATGGCTGAGGCCGCCGCGGGCCGTTGCGGTGGCCGCGCGTCGCCGTGTTAGCTGCAGGGTCTGCGCGCCTGCTACTCCTCTTCTCCCTCGTCGAACTGGCTGTTGTAGAGCTCGGCGTAAAAACCGTCGGCGGCGAGCAGCTCGGCGTGCGTGCCGCTCTCGACGATGTCGCCGTCGCGCAGCACGAGAATCACGTCGGCGTCACGGATGGTCGAGAGTCGGTGCGCGATGACAAAGCTCGTGCGGCCCTGCATGAGGGCATCCATCGCGCGCTGGATGAGCTCCTCGGTGCGCGTGTCCACGTTGGAAGTCGCTTCGTCCAGGATCAGCACCGGGCGGTCGGCGAGGATGGCACGCGCGATCGTCACCAGCTGGCGCTGGCCCTGGCTGATGTTCGTGCCCTCCTCGTTGATCTTAAAGTCGTAGCCGCCCGCGAGCGTATGGATAAAGTGGTCGCAGCGGGCCGCGCGCGCCGCGGCCTCGACCTCGGCATCGGTGGCGTCGGGGCGCCCGTAGCGGATGTTCTCGCGGATGGTGCCGCTAAAGAGCCAGGTGTCTTGCAGCACCATGGCAAACTCCTCGCGCAGGGCTTTGCGGTTCCAGTCGCGCACGTCGATGCTGTCCACGCTGATGCCGCCCGCGTCTACGTCGTAGTAGCGCTGCAGCAGCTTGATGAGCGTGGTCTTGCCGGCGCCCGTGGGGCCGACGATCGCCACGGTCTGGCCGGGCGTGGCCGTGCAGGTAAAGTCGTGGATGATCGTCTTATCGGGCGTGTAGCCAAAGCGCACGTGGTCGAACTCCACGAGGCCCTGGCGTGCGTTCGGTAGCTGCGGGCTCTCGGACTCGGACTCCTCGGGGGCGGCCAGGAACTCGAACACGCGCTCGCACGCGGCGGCCATGCTCTGCATGGTGTTGCTCACGTTGCCGAGCTGCTGCACCGGCTGGGTAAAGTTGCGCACGTACTGGATAAAGCTCTGGATGTCGCCGGGGCTCGCCTGTCCGGCGAGCGCGAGCTCGGCGCCCACCACGACGACGCCCACATAGCCCATGTTGCCCACGAGGCTCATGAGCGGCATCATCAGGCCCGAGAGGAACTGCGAGCGCCAACCCGAGACAAACAGCCGCTCGTTCTGCTCATCGAACTCGGCCACCGAGGCGTCGGCGCGGTCGAACACCTGGATGATGTTCTGGCCGGCAAAGTCCTCCTCGATGATGCCGTTGACGGTGCCGAGCACCTGCTGCTGCTCGCGGAAGTACGGCTGCGAGAATCGGATCATCACCACGAGGATGATCGCCGCGGCGGGCAGGGTCAGCACGGTCACGCCCGTGAGCGGCAGGCTGATGGAGAGCATCATCACGAGCACGCCGATGATCTGCGTGACGCTCGTGATGAGCTGTGTCACCGACTGGTTGAGGCTCTGCCCGAGCGTGTCGACGTCGTTGGTGATGCGGCTGAGCACGTCGCCCTTGGAGTGGCCGTTGAAGTAGCTCATGGGCACCACGGCGATCTTCTCGGCGATCTCTTTGCGCATGCGGTAGCACACGCGCTGCGTCACGCCCGTCATGAGCCAGCCCTGGATGAGGCTGCAGGCCGAGCTCACGAGATAGAGCCCGAGCAAGAACAGGAGCGTTTTGCCGATCCAGTCGAAGTCGATATCGCCCGTGCCGTTGACCTTGGCCACGAGTCCCTCGTAGAGCTTGGTCGTGACCTGGCCGAGCACCTTGGGCCCGATGATGTTGAACACCACAGAGCACACGGCAAACACCACGGCCGCGAGCACCGCGAACTTGTGCTGACCTATGTAGGTGAGCAGCTTGGCGATGGTGCCCTTAAAGTCCTTGGCCTTCTCGCCGCGCTGCATGCCGCCCATGGGGCCACGGCCGCCCATGGGACCGCGCTGGCGCTGCTTGGGCGCCACGGTCTTGGCCATCATTCCGTCTGCCATTAGCACTCGCCCCCTTTCTGCGCGCTGCCGTTCAAAATGCGCTCGACCTCTTCTTCGGTGAGTCCGAGCTCGGCAGGGGAGAGCTGGCTCTTTGCGATCTCGAGGTAGGCGGGGCAGCTGCGGAGGAGCTCCTCGTGCGTGCCCGTGCCCACGATGCGTCCCTCGTCGAGCACGACGATCGTGGTCGCGTGCATGATGGTGGCGATGCGCTGGGCCACCACCACGAGCGCGGCGTCGGTTACCTTGGTCGCGAGCGCGTCGCGCAGTGCGGCGTCGGTCTTGTAGTCGAGGGCGCTGAACGAGTCGTCGAACACCACGACCTCGGGCTTTTTGGCGAGGGCGCGCGCGATGGAGAGGCGCTGGCGCTGGCCGCCCGATACGTTGCTGCCGCCCTGGCTGATCTCGCTCTCAAAGCCGCCCTCGCGCTCGGCGATGAAGTCGCTCGCCTGGGCGATCTCGGCCGCCTCGCGCATGTCCTCGTCGCTCACCGAGTCGCCGGCGAACTTGAGGTTGCTCTCGACGGTGCCCGAGAACAGGCGCCCCTGCTGGGGGATGTAGCCAATGCGCCGGCGGAGCTCGCCGAGCGGCATGTCGCGCACGTCCACGCCGTCGAGCGTCACGCGCCCGCCGGTCACGTCAAAGAGGCGCGGGATGAGCTGCACGAGCGTCGACTTGCCCGAGCCCGTGGAGCCGATGATGCCGAGCATCTCGCCCGCACGCACCTCAAACGAGATGTCGCTGATGGTGTTCTCGGAGGAGTCGGGATAGCAAAAGCTCACGTTCTCAAAGGAAAGCTGGCCGCGCGGGGCGTCGGCGGCGGGGAGCTGCGGACGCTCGGGCTCGTTGATGGAGCTCTTGCAGTCGAGCACCTCCTCAACGCGCTCGCAGGCGACCTCGGCGCGCGGCAGGATCACGCTCACCATGGTGAGGATCATGAACGCCATGACGATCTGCATCACGTAGCTGATGAACGCCATCATGTTGCCGACCTGCATCACGCCGTCGCTCACGCCGTGGGAGCCGGCCCACACGATGAGCACGGTCACGCAGTTCATCACGAACATCATGAGCGGCATCATGAAGCTCATGGCGCGGTTGGTAAAGAGCTGCGTGCGCATGAGCTGCGTGGACGCGTCATCAAAGCGCTCGAGCTCAAAGTCCTGCCGGCCAAACGAGCGGATGGGCATGAGGCCGTCGAGGATCTCGCGCGCCACGAGGTTCACGCGGTCCACGTAGCTCTGCATGCGCTTGAACTTGGGCATGGTGAGGCCCATGAGCACGCCGACTACGGCCGAGACCGCGATGATCGCCACGCCGATGGTCCATTCGAGGCCCGTGTGGTTGGCGAGCACGCGCAGCACCGCCACGATGCCCATGACGGGCGCGAGCATTACCATGCGAATGAATAGCGTTGCCGCCATCTGGATCTGCTGGATGTCGTTGGTGCAGCGCGTGATGAGCGAGGCCTGGCTGAACTTGCCGACCTCGGCGGGCGAGAAGTGCATGACCTTGTTGAACGTGTCGCGGCGCAGGTCGCGTGCGATGGTGCAGGCGGTGCGCGACGCCACGGCGCCGGTGAGGACGGTGGTCACGAGGCTCACGAGGCAGAGGCCGAACATCTGCGCGGCCATGCGGGCGAGGTATTCGCCCTGCACGTCGGCGATCTTGATGCCCTGCGCACGGTACTCTTTTTTGACGTAGGTGATGGCGCGCTGCGTGACGATCGATCCGCTCATGGATCCCATCTGGTCGGCCATCTTGTCGGCAGCCTTGACGAGCTGCTTCTGGTCGACGAGCCCGCCCTCGACGCCCGCGCGCACGGCGGCCAGGGTGAGCTTGCCGTCGGCGGCCTCGATCTGGCTCTGCATCTTGGCGGCGGCCTCGGCCTTCTTCTGCATCGCGGCAAGCTCGTCGGGGGTCATCTGGGCGAGCTGCTCGGGCGTGGGCTGCTGGGTGGCCGCGGCGGAGCCGTCGGTTGCCGCAGGGCTGCCGGAGCCGCTGGCCGAGGCGCTGCCGCCCCCGAGCGTGTCGGCGTCGATGCCCTGCTTGAGCGCAAGCGCCACGGTCTCGGGCAGGCTCATGATTTCGGCGTACTTGCCGCCCTCGGCGCGGTCGTCATCGCTGCCTGTGTAGGTGCGGATGCCCGATTTGTTTGCCTTGCTGTAGACGCGCTCGATCGCGCGGGCGTCCTTTTTGCTCATAAAGAGCTCGAGGTCCTTGAGCGAGCGCGCGCGGATGGTCGTGGGCACCGGGCTCTCGATGCCGTTTTGCTGGATGCCCACGTTCACGATCTCGCTCATGTACGTGGGGAGCGCCAGGTCGGCGTTGCAGCTGATCACGATGAGCACGATGGCGCAGGCGAGCGCCAGCAGGTGCTTTTTAAAGAGCTTGAGGACCCTCATTCGGCGCTCCTCTCTTCTTGTCTCTGGTCGATGATCTCGTTCGCGCGCTTGAGTAGGCGCACCATCTCGCGGCCGTCGTCCCCACCAAGGCGCTCGAGGAATGCGGCCACGTGTCCCTCGAACTCCTCGCGCTTTTCCTCGATGCGCGCCTGGCCCTGCTCGGTGAGCACCACGTGCACGCGGCGGCGGTCGCTCTGCGAGTGCCTGCGCTCGATGCAGCCCTTTTGCTCGAGGGCGCGCAGGATGTTGGCCACGCGCGCGCTCGATACGTGCGCATGGTCGGCGAGCTCCGAGGGCGTGAGCGATCCGCCGGCGAGCACGAGGGCGCGCAGTACGGCCATCTCGCCGCTGAGTGCGCTGTCCATGCGCCGCGCGATGCGGCGATGCATGCCCCCGAACTCGACGATGAGCTCATGTCCCATCTTTCGATACTCGGTGTCTTCCAACAGAAATTCCTAACACTAGAAGTGATTAAGCGCGAAAGATACTACCCCTAATGCGGCGACTCATGCGCGATATTTTACGGATGCTCAAAAACGCAATGCGGGACGCGCGGTGTGGCGGGGCCGGGTGTGCGGCCCGTCCGGCGGCGCGCGGGCCGTCCGGCCGGGCGGGCTCGTGCACCGTCCGTGCGGCTTGCCGGCGCGTTCACGATCGCGGACGTCGACGCCGTGGTGCTCGCGCTCGGCGTGCGCAGGGACGAGGCCCTGCTCGGCGAACTCGAGGGCTTCAGGCGTGAGGTTGTGCGCGTGGGTGACGCCAACGGCGTCAAGAACGGTTACCTCGGCATCCGCGAGGGCCTTGAGGCGGGCCTCGCACTGTAGGGGCCATGCCTGCGCGGTGGCACGGCTTCTTTAAAAATCGATGACGATTGGCTGCAGGCCGTCCCCATGCGGGGCGGCCTGCGCATTTGTGCTGGTACCATACCTAAGAAAACTTTTAAGGAACAAAAGGAGCAGGGGAGACGCGCATGAACAGGACCGTGGCCATCATCGGTGCGCTCGAGAAGGAAGTCCGCCTCATCAACGACGCCATCGAGGGAGCGGAGGCGCGCGAGGAAGCCGGGCTCACGGTCGTTGTCGGCACGTTTGCCGGCGTGCGCGTGGTGGCGACCACGGCGGGCATGGGCACGGTGAACGTCGCCGCTGCCGCACAGCATCTCATCAGCGCGTACGGTGCGGGCACGGTTATCTTCTCGGGCATCGCGGGCGGCCTCAATCCCGGTCTGCATATCTCCGACATCGTGATCGGCGAGCACCTGCGCTATCTCGATACCGACACGGCCCTGATCGCCGAGTCTGCCCCTGGGCTCGAGGAGTTCACCTCCACGCGCGAGCTCGTTTGCGCGGCCGAGGAGGTCCTGCGCGAGCGCGGATACGCGGCGCTTGGGGACGATGCCGCGGGCGACGCGGCCGCTGGTGCTTCCGGCGACGCTGACGCTCTCCACTACCTGCGCGGAACCATCGCCACGGGCGACCGTTTTGTGACGGGCGAGGCCATGCGTGCCGCCGCGATCGAGGCCACGCATGCCGACTGCGTGGAGATGGAGGGCGCCGCCGTGGCGCATATCGCTGCCAAGAACGGCGCCGACTGCCTCGTGCTCCGCGCGATCTCCGACAACTGCGACGAGGCCTACGACGCTTTTTGCGAGCGCGAGTTCGACCTCGACGACTATGCGTGCACGGCGAGCGCCATCACGCTCGATATCGTCCGACGCGTCGCTGCGGCCTAAAGCATCCAGGCACCGCATTCCGTTCGGCGCGCATTCCGGCTTCACGCGGCTGCGCTACGGCTCAGATCGACCATCTAACACCCGCCCCCAAGGAGGCACATCATGGCAGACGGCATCAACTACCAGCTTGCGCACTTTGTGGCGAGCTACGGCAAAGTCTCGCAGATTCCCGAGTCCACCTGCCCGGAGGTGAGTTTTGTCGGCCGCTCCAACGTGGGCAAGAGCTCCATCATGAACAAGCTCTTTAACCGCAAGGGGCTGGTCAAGGTCTCGAGCACGCCGGGCAAGACGAGCAACATCAACTTTTTTGAGGCCGACGACGTGCACTTTGTGGACCTGCCGGGCTACGGCTATGCACAGCGCTCCAAGGGTGAGCGCGACCGCTGGGCCCGTCTGATCGGCGACTTCTTCGATTCGGAACGGAGCTTTAACCTGGTGGTCTCGCTCGTCGATATTCGCCACGATCCAAGCAAACTCGACCACGACATGATCGAGTACCTGCAGGGCAACGACTTCAACTTTGTGGTGTGCCTCACCAAGGCCGATAAACTCAGCCGCAACCAGCAGGCCAAGCAGGTGGCCGCCCTCAAACGCCAGCTCAACGTGGACCCCGACAACATCATCGTTACGAGCTCTCAAACGGGCCTTGGTATCGACAAGCTCAAAGAGCGTATTGCCAAAGACTGCCTGTAGCGAGAGCATTTTTGCACGTATAGCCTCTTCGCCTTATATGGATGGAGTCACGATATGCCGACCTTTTTCGATTCGAACGCGCGTAAGTGCCGCCAACGGGTGGTCTTGCTCGCCCTCGCTGTCGCCGCGATCGTTGCCACGAGTGTGACGGCTCAGCCCGAGCGCGCGTATGCGAGTACCATTGCCCACTCCATCGACGCATCGAGCGGCAAGTGGAGCTACTACGAGAGCGTTTCCGAGGCCGTGAATGCCGGAACTTCGGGCGCCAATCCGACCATCGTCATGGATGACGACTGGATCGTCAGTGATTGTGGCAGCAAGACAAATAAGGACAGGGGCGGCATTACCGTCGAGAAAGGCAAGAAGCTCACCATCGACATGAATGGTCACAAGATCAACAGGGTGGATAACAG
>CAVDZW010000080.1:7906-10041 GCA_963613305.1 bacterium
GTGCGGAGTGGCGCCGAGCTTACGCTCACCGCGAATTATTCAGCCAGGCGGACCAAGATCGATTACGAGGGCTTTAGCCCGGGAAGCGACAAGCGCGGTAATTGCACGGCGAAGACCGGCGGACTGGTGACGAACACTAAAAACTTCGCTTGCGGCATCTACGTCTGCGAATCGGGCAAGTTGACTCTTGACGGCGTAACGGTCGCCGGATGCGCCGGCGATTTGGAGTGCGGAAAATACGGTCACCACAACATCGACTACCTGAACGGCGGGATCACGCTCGGGTCGAACGCAAACCTGACCATGAAGAACGGCGCTTCCGTCGAGCACAATCTGACGACCGTCTGCGGGGCCGGTATTTTTATCTCGGGCTCCAACGTCACGGTCAAAATGGAGGGTGCTTACATCCACGACAACTATGCCTACCTGCACGTGAAGATTCAGAGGGGCGGCGGAATCTTCTCTTACGGCTCCGGGACTCGCATCGAGATGAGTGCGGGCTCAAAGATCTACGGAAACACAGCCGACGCGGGCGGCGGAATCTACTTCAGCGATTCCGGGTTCACCGTCACCTCGAGCGATGGCGATGCCTATATCACGGGCAACTCTGCGACCCAGTCGAAGAGGATCGAAAAGAAGAAGCTCGAAAGTGGTGGCGGCATTCACGTCGCAAACGATAATGCCAATGAGGGCGGTCTGATCGAGAACATCACGATCAGCGGCAATCGATCGAAATACGACGCTGGCGGCATCGAGATCGACCAGAAGAACACCACGGTCAAGAACTGCAAGATCATCGACAACGCCGCTGAGTACGAGGGCGGCGGTATCTTTGTATACGCTGACGGCGCCAAGATCGACAGCTGTACCATCACCGGCAACGCCTGCGACCAGGACGACGGCAACTACGAGGGCGGCGGCATCTTTGTCAGTTGCCTGAGCGACGTCGAGCTGGCCGGAAAGTGCACAATCAAGGACAATACGCGCGGCACGGGCGGCAGCGCAGACGACCTGTTCCTAAACGAGAACGTGGGCGCAACGGCCCAGGCGTACATCACGGGTAAGCTCGACAAGGGCTCGATCGTCGGCGTGCGCACTGGCATCGAGGGTGACCGCCGCATCGCGATGAAATTCTCCTCGGACACCAAGGACGTCTTCTTCATCGACCTCGACGGCTACTACGTGAGCTACGGCAGCGACAAGGGCGGCGACGCCTGGCAGCGCCACCGCGAGCTCCGGTTCGCCGCCAAGGTGAACGGCAAGACCGTCGGCCGCTACAAGTGGAAGACGCAGGTCACGGTCAACGGCGCGAGCGCCGATACGACCAAGGTCTTCAAGAGGTGGGACGCGGAGAAGTCCACGGGTCTCTACCCGATCTCCGACTACATCTCGGACGCCGACCTCGGGAACCCCGTCGTCACGTTCAAGATGCCGCAGAACGACGTGAACCTCGTCGCTGAGTGCGTGGACCGTATCGCGGCCGTCACGCTCGCCGTCGACAAGCCGACCCCGGGACGCACGCTCCCGGCCTCGGGCAAGGTCTCGTGGACGGATGCGGGCGGGGCCGTGCACGAGAAGGAGGTCGCCGTCTCGTGGCTCCTGAAGAAGGGCGACGAGTGGGTCCCCGCGAGCGGCAACGTCTGGTACCGCGCCGAGTACCGGGCCGTGGCCTCCGTCGCCCAGGACCTGGACTCCGTCATCGCCTTCTCGTTCGACATCAAGGCCTCCGACCAGAAGTCCGTCATCGGCGGCGAGTCCGTCGGCGTGGCCGCCGCCTCGGTTGACGCCGCGGGCACCCTGAGCATGACGAGCAAGACCGTGACCACCCCCAAGCCGACGGTGGTCAAGGTCGAGTCGGCCGAGGTCACGGTCGAGGAGGGCTCCGAGCTCGCCGCGCTCAAGAGCGCGATCCCGACGCATGTGCCGTCTGTGCTCGATTCCGGCGTCACGGCGGCGCTCACGGCCGACAAGGACGGAGGGGACTACTCCGCGCTCCTCGGCAAAGACGGCAAGATCAAGATCCCTGACGGCGGCAGCGCCACCGTCCTGCTGCCGGTCGAGAGTTTCGACGGCACGGTGACCGTGCCCGAGGGGGCAAGGCTCGAGGTGAAGGTCACGGTGACCAAGAAGAGCGC
>CAVDZW010000081.1:0-8453 GCA_963613305.1 bacterium
ACATCATCGTCAAGGGCGGTATGATCGTCGCCTCCAAGATGGGCGACGCCAACGCCTCGATCCCCACGACCGAGCCGGTGACGTACCGCCACATGTTCGCGGCCGACGGTCTGGCCCGCGCCACGAGCTGCCTCACCTTCGTCTCGCAGGCCGCACTTGACCTCGAGGTGCCCAAGCAGCTGGGGCTCAAGAAGCACTGTGCCGCCGTGCGCCACTGCCGAGACATCACCAAGGCCGACATGCGCCTGAACGACGCAACGCCCGCCGTCGAGGTCGATCCCGAGACCTACAAGGTGACTGTCGACGGCGAGGTCGCGGCGTGCGAGCCCGCCAAGAAGCTGCCGCTCGCCCAGCTGTACAATCTCTTCTAAAAACTTTGAGAGGGGAGCACCGTGCGCTGCGAGAAGGTCTTGGGCAACATCAACGACCCGTCCTACGAGATCGTGCTCAGGCGCGAGCTCGGCGGGGCGTTCGAGACCGATGAGGTGCTCCTCGATTGGGACGAGACCCGTAGGCGCCGCCTGCGTAAAGTGAGCGCGGGCGGCGTCGATGTCGGCATCTGCCGGGGCGAGGAAGGGCTTGTGGAGCCGCTCGCCGACGGTGACGTGCTCGGCACGGTGGGGGGCGCGGTTCCCACGGTCGTGGTGGTGCGCCTGCGCTCGGCCGAGGCATTTCTCGTTGAGGTCGACCGAGGCGACGCGGAGGCCCTGGCGCATGTGTGCTGGGAGATCGGCAACATGCACGCACCGCTCTTTCGGGGTGACTCGGATGAGCGCTGCGTGCGTCTTCTCACGCCTGCCATGCCCGTGCTCGACCGCATGCTCAAGGGCATCGAGGGGGCGCGCGTGAGCCGCGTGACCGCCGAGCTCGACCAACGCCGGCGCTTTCGCACGCGCGCAAGCGAGGCCGTGGTCGAACTTGCGAGCGGTTTTAAGATCGTCAAGAAGGGGAGATGATAGCCGATGAGCACGGACGACGAGCGCGCCGCCCAGGATCTGCTGCTGCAGCAAATCTGCGACTCGGTGTTCCCCATCGGCGCCTATTCGCACTCATGGGGTCTCGAGACCTATATCCAGCGCGGGAGCGTGGACGATGTCGAGAGCGCCTGGGGGTTCGTGAGCGCCCAGATTCGCTACCCGCTGACCTACACCGAGCTTTTGAGCATGCGTCTCGCCTTCGAGGCGGCGCTTGAGGTCGTTCGCGGCGTGCAAGCGGGCAAGACCTCGCCGGGGCCGGATGCCTGGCATGAGGTGGCGGACCTCGAGCGGGAGCTCGCGGCACTCCGTACGCCGGCCGAGACCAGGAGCGCAAGCGTCAAGCTCGCCGCGCGTTTCGTCCGGACTGCGGGCGCGCTCGGCGCGCTCGGCGAGATGGAGACAGAGCTCTTCTCGACGTTTGCCGTGAGTGGGCGCACTCACGTCGTGAGCGTCGCCTACGGCGTGTTCTCCGCGCTCGCAGGGATCGAGCTCGAGGCGCTTCTTCGTCGCTATCTTTACAGCCAGGTCTCGGCGATGGTGGTCAACTGCGTCAAGAGCGTCCCGCTCTCGCAGACGGCGGGCCAGCAGATCCTCTCGCGCTCGCGGGGCCTGCAGGCCAGTGCGGTGCGACTCGCGCTTTCCGCCGACCGCTGCGATCTCGGTCTCTCGATGCCGGGATTCGACGTGCGCTGCATCGAGCACGAGGGCATCTACTCGCGCCTCTACATGAGCTGATACACAAGGGAGCTTGCAATGGAACACGTGCGCATCGGCGTTGCCGGGCCGGTCGGCTCGGGCAAGACCGCGCTTATCGAGGCGCTCACCCGTCATATGGCCAAAGATTACTCGATCGGTGTGGTCACCAACGACATCTACACCCATGAGGATGCCGAGTTCCTCGCCAAGAACTCCGTGTTGCCGCGCGATCGCATCGTCGGCGTCGAGACGGGCGGCTGCCCGCATACCGCCATCCGCGAGGACGCGAGCATGAATCTCGAGGCTGTCGAGGACCTCGTGGCCGCGCATCCCGATATCGAGATCGTGTTTGTGGAGAGCGGCGGCGATAACCTCGCCGCGACGTTCTCGCCCGAGCTCGCCGACGCCACGATCTTCGTGATCGACGTGGCCGAGGGCGACAAGATCCCGCGCAAGGGCGGGCCGGGCATCATGAAGAGCGATCTTTTGGTCATCAACAAGATCGACCTTGCGCCCTATGTGGGCGCCTCGCTCGAAGTCATGGACCGCGATGCCCGTCGCATGCGCGGGGAGCGCCCGTTCCTCTTTACCAACACCCGTGCGGGCCAGGGGCTCGACGAGGTGATCGCGTGGATCGAGCACGACGTGCTCATGCGCGACCTGGAGGCCTAGATGGTCGCCGATAAGACCGAGGGCGCCGTTGCCGCCGGACCCGAGTCGGAGGGCGCGAACCGCTTTGGCCGCGTGTCGGAGCTGCGACTTGGTGCCCGCGTGCGCGACGGCCGGACCGTCGTGCCCGAGATGTTCGCGACGATGCCCTACAAGGTGATGCACCCCTTTGCGGTCGTTGGCGCTGCGCTGCCGGGCCTCGATGAGACCCAGCACGCAAAGCCCGCCGAGGTCATGGTGATGTCGGTCTCGGCCGGCATCATGGCGGGAGATCGCCAGCTCATGGATGTTGAGGTTGCTTCGGGCGCGGCCCTGCGCGTGACCAACCAGGCCTTTGAGAAAATCCACCGCATGGAGGGTGATGGCGCGGCCGAGCGCGAGACGCGAATTCGCGTGGCCTCCGGCGCCTGGCTCGATTATGCCCCGCTACCGCAGGTGCCCTTTGCCGACTCATCCTTTGCGGCCCGAACGCACGTGGAGCTTGCCGATGCGAGCGCGCGCTTTATCTACAGCGAGATCCTCTCGTGCGGACGTGCCGCGCGTGGCGAGCGCTTTGCCTACCGCCGCTACCGCAACCGCGTGCGCATCGACGTCGCCGGGGCACCCGTGTTCATCGACAACACCGACTACCGCCCGACCGCCTCGGGTGGCGTCATGGACATGGAGACGACGGGCTTTTACGAGGGGTTCACGCATCTCGCGAACCTCGTGCTCGTGAATCTCCAGATCGACGACGAGCGCTTTGCCGCAGCCCGCGCCTACCTGCTTGAGCAGACGGGCGTCATCGGGGCCGCCGCGGCGGGCGCGCGGGAGGTGCCCGAAGGCGACGCTGTTGCGGGCGGGATCACGCGCCTCGAGTCGGGCGACTGCCTGGTCAAGGTTCTTGGCTGCCGGGCACAGCGCCTGCAAGAGATTCTGGAGGGCGTGCGCGCCTGCCTTGCCTGAGCGCTGTTGTGCTAAGGTGTTCGAGTTTATCGCGGCAATGGAGGATATACGGATGCAAACAGGTGACCTGAACGCCATCAGGCTGATCGCGAGCGACCTTGACGGGACGCTTTTGCAGGACGGCTCGCGCACGCCTACCGATCGCGCGTTCGAGCTCATCAGCGAGCTCTCCGACAAGGGCATCGTCTTTTTGCCGGCGAGCGGCCGCCAGTACGCGAGCCTCCGCAAGCTCTTTGAGCCCATCGCCGACAAGCTCTCGTATCTCTGCGAGAACGGCGCCATGGTGATGTATCGCGACACGCCGGTCGTGCGCCGCGGCTTCTCACGCCCGCTCGGATTGCAGATCGCGCAGGCCGTGGCCAACTACCGTGACGCGCATCTCATCATCTCGTGCGAACGCCATGCCTACGTGCTCAAGCGCGATCCCGATTTTGCCGACCACCTTCGCTATGACGTGGGCAACGATGTTGAGCTCATCCGCTCCATCGCCGACGTGCGCGAGCCCATCCTCAAGGTTGCCTTTAGGACCGAGCCGCGCCAGCAGCAGATCGCGCGCGAGTACTTCTTCCTCGAGTTCGGCCAGTGGGCCAACGTCATGACCTCGGGCACGGAGTGGACCGACATCGTTCCCAAGGGCATCGACAAGGGTACGGCGCTCCTCGATTTCGGCCGTCTCATGGGAATCGCCCCGCAGCAGATGGCGGCCTTTGGCGACAACGAGAACGACTATGGCATGCTCCGCCTGGTGGGGCACCCCTTCCTCATGGAGAACTGCAACCCGCGCATGCGCGGCGCCGTTCCGGGTGCGACCATGACGCGCACGGTGGAGGAGCGCCTGGAAGAGATCCTCGAGACGCTCTAGGCAGCGTCGTTCGGGTTGCATGCGGGCATGCGCGGGAGTTTTCGTTTGAGCTCCGTTCCGTAGACTCAATGCTCGATTTGGCGTCCTCAATACCGCTTGAGTTCAATCGGCCATCTGGCCGGCCGTGTGTCCGGGCGTTGGGCGAATCGATAGGGTCGTGACGCGTGGCGTCGCGGCCCTTGCTTCATAATGGGGAGCATGTGCACGCGCGAACAGAGGAGCCCCATGCTGAGAATCGCCACCATCGGCACGTCCGCTATCACCGAGAGCTTTATCGAGGCCATCGACGCTGCGCCCGAAGCGTGCTTTGCCGGCACGCTTTCGCGCTCGGAGGAGCGCGCTCGCGCGTTCAGCGAGGAGCACGGTGGCAACTGCTTTTTCACGAGTATCGAGGACCTTGCCGCAAGCGCCGAGGTCGATGCGGTCTATATCGGCTCGCCCAACGCCTGCCACCACGATCAGGCGCTTGCATGCATTCGCGGAGGCAAGCACGTGCTGGTCGAGAAGCCGTTCTGCGCCACGGAGGCCGAGGCGCTCGAGGTCTTCCGCGCCGCCGAGGCCGCGAACGTCGTGGCCCTCGAGGCTATGCGCCCCTTGCACGACCGTGCGCTCTGGGTGATCGAGGACGCCCTCGGCGAGCTCGGCCGCATCCGTCGCGCGAGCTTTAGGTTTGGCAAGTACTCCTCGCGCTACGACGAGGTGCTCGCCGGGCGCGCGACCAATATCTTTGACTGCAATATGGCTTCGGGCGCGCTCATGGACATCGGCGTCTACACGGTGGAGCCGATGGTCGAGATCTTCGGCATGCCCCAAACGCTCACCTGCGCGGGTGCGCTTCTTGGCGAGGAGACCCAGGCCACCTGCAACGGGCCTATCGACGGCGCGGGGACAATCCTCGCGGGCTTTGGTACGGCCGAGGTCGAGCTCAGCTACTCCAAGATCACGAACGACCTCTTGCCGTCGCAGATCGAGGGCGAGCTCGGCACGCTCACCGTCGACCGCATCGCGACGCCTGGCAAGGCAACGGTCTCGCGGCGCGTGCTGCCCGAGGAGCGCGAGGGCGGCACCGGCTACTCCGATATCGACGTGATCGCGCGCGAGCTCGAGCTGCCGCAAAGCAACAACTCCATGGAGTACGAGCTCGCCGACTTTATCTGCGCCATCGAGAACGCGCCAAAGCAAGATGACGAGATCTGGGCGGCTCCCGCAAACGAGCGACGGGTTCTCGGCCACTACCGCGACGTGACCCTCGTGTCGCTGCGCGTCATGGATGCCGCGCGCGCCCAGATGGGCGTGCGTTTTCCGGCAGACGACGCGCCGGCGGGGGAGTGAGCTCCATGGGGCTTTTCTCGAGGCTCATTGGAGGCGCGGGCACGGGTGCGGACGCGTCCAAGGCGGACGAGGCACGCCTGAGCCCGGCTGAGGAGGAGCTGCGCGCGACGCTTGCGGCTGCGGGTAGCGCGACGGCGCCCGTGCGCTATGCGATGCGCTGGACCGGCACGGTGCAGTGCGTGGGCTTTCGATGGTCCAACCAGATGATCGCCCAGCAGCGCGGCCTCACCGGCTGGGTGCTCAACATGGACGACGGGTCCGTCACGATGGAGATCCAGGGTGCGCCCGCCGCCCTCGTGCGCCATCTCGAGGCGCTGCATGTCCAATACGCGCGCTTTTCGTACCGTATCTGGCTCGATGAGGCCGCGCGCATCGAGCCCGTGGCAGAAGAGTCCGAGTTCATTGTGCGGCATTCGGAACCTTATTAGGACAAATTTCTCTTAAGGCGGTATGCTTAGGGCAACGTTTTGTATGACCCGCCGTGCCTGTGAGGAGGATGCGCCATGCCCGTGCAGCGCCGCAACACGCATCAGCGCAAGCTCGTGCTCGATGCCGTCTTGGCGAGCTCGTCGCATCCCACGGCCGACGAGGTCTTTGCTGCCGTGCGCGACCGCGACCCCAAGGTGAGCCGCGCCACGGTCTACCGCAACCTCAACCTGCTCTCTGAGGAGGGCGCCATCCTGCATATCAAGACCCCGGGCGGCAGTCGGTTCGATAAAACGATCGAGCCGCATGCGCATCTAGCCTGCACTTCTTGCGGTCGCGTGGTCGATGCCGAGGTTCCCTACGCAGTCGAGCTCAATGCCGAGGTGGAGCGCCAGGTGCCGGGCTGGCAGGTGGCGGGTCACTACACGATCTTTGAGGGCATCTGTCCCGACTGCCGCTAGGGGAGCGGTGTAGCCCGCCGAGCCCAGCGTTGCGCACCGCAATCGAGCTGCGATTTGCGCGATGGTGCCGGAAAAAAGGCGCGATTTTGCCGTGGGTGGCTGGAGGCCGCCGCCGGTTCCTGGCTCGGCCGTTACAGGTCCTGCTCGCTAAAGCCCGTGTCGACGATGAGGCCGTCTCCGTCGGCTGCCGTGGTGGCGAGCTCGTCGCAGCGCTCGTTCAGCTCGTGCCCCGCATGCCCCTTGACCCACACAAAGGTCAGCTCGTGCGGTTTGGCGGCCGCGAGGAGGCGCTCCCAGAGGTCGCGGTTCTTGACGGGCTGCTTGCTCGCCGTTTTCCACCCGCGCTTGATCCAGCCGTCGATCCAGTGCTTGTTGAAGGCGTTCACCACATATTGCGAATCGGAATGGACCTCGACCTCGCAGGGGCGCTTGAGCGCCTCGAGCGCGACGATGACCCCCATGAGCTCCATGCGGTTGTTCGTCGTCTTTTCGTACCCTTGCGAGAGCTCGGCGCGGTAGAGCTTGCCTGCGGGCGTGGTGTAGCTCAGCACGGCGCCATAGCCGCCGCGTCCGGGATTGCTGCGGGCCGAGCCGTCGGTGTAGATGGTGACCTTCAAGGGTGCTCCTGTCTGTAGGTTATCGTGGTCGGCGCCAGTGCGGCCGCCTTGAGTGGATCGGTTTTGGGCTGCGGTTCGTGCGGCTCCGTGCCTTGCGCGGCTGGGGCTGTCGCCGTTCTGCAGCCTATGGCTGTTCTCGCCTTGAAGCGTTCCGGTTGCCCTAGAACAGGGGAACTGCGCCTTCGTCGGTTTTGATGATGCTCCGGAGCACATCGAGGTAGCGATCGAGCATCGGGCTCGGCTTGCGCTCGTCGTGCGCGATGTAGCCCACGCGCATCTTGTGCGTGCCGGCGAGCGGGATGCTCACGATGCCCGCCTGCATCTCGCTCGAGAGAAAACCTGTTGAGAGCGCGTAGCCGTCCGAGGTCACGAGGAGATTGGTCAGGGTGCCGCGGTCCGAGACGCGGATGTTCCTGGGGCAGGGCACGTGCGCGAGCGGCTCCTCGGCGTAGTAGAACGAGTTAGAGGTTCCCTGCTCAAAGCTGTAGCGCGTAAAGGGCGCGAGCTCGTCGAGCTCGATCTGCTCGTGCGTGTGGAGCGGGTTCTTCTCGCCCATAAAGACGTGCACGTCGGCCTCAAACAGGGGATGGAATCGCGCGCGGGCGTCGGAGAAGGCCTTCTCGAGCACGCGATGGTTGAAGTCGTCGAGGTAGAGGATGCCGATGTCGCTCCTGAAGGCACGGACGTCGTCGATGATGCGTGCCGTGGTGGTCTCGCGCATGGTGAACTCGAACTTGTCGTCGGAGCAGCTCTCGACCACGTCGATAAACGCCTGCACGGAGAAGGCATAGTGCTGGGCCGAGATCGCGAGACGCGCGCTCGGCGCCTCCTTGCTCTCGTAGCGGGCCTCGAGCATGTCGGCCTGCTCGACCACCTGCCGTGCGTAACCCAAAAGCTCGGTGCCGTCGTTGGTGAGCATGACACCGCGCGTGGAGCGCGTGAAGATCTCGATGCCGAGCTCGCTCTCGAGCGCCTTGACCGCGCTCGAGATGTTCGACTGCGCCGTGTAGAGATGCTGGGCGGCGGCGTTGATGGAGCCGTTCTCGGCCACGGCGATGAGAAAGCGGAGCTGCTGCAGGGTCATGGGCTCGCCTTTCTGCGCGATCGGTGCGCATGTGCTGCGTTCGGTCAGACGATTGTAGTGCCCGCCGCGCGCTGCGGCCCTTGCATGGCGCGCATTGCTAGTTATCTACATAAGCGATAAGCAGCTAGCAGCTTTTAGTGATTGACGCGACGGCCCCTGCCCTCGTAGTATCTTTTCCAGACAAAGCCGCTAGGGAAAACGGAAAGGAGGCCCGGCCATGCGAGGGACCTTGCGAATGATCAAGCTCTCGGCAACGCCCGCAGAGGCTGCCGGGAGCTCCGCCACCGGGTGCTAGGCGCCCAGATTCCCCGCATTCACGCTTGACTCTTAAAGGAGAACATCATGTCCCAGTTCGTCAACAACCCCGAGCACACCTTTGGCTTC
>CAVDZW010000082.1:0-5157 GCA_963613305.1 bacterium
GCAGCGTCTCCAGCACGTGCGTGGGGTACCGACGGCAGAAGCCCTCGATGAACCCTTCGCTCAATATCTCGTGCTCAGTAGGCCCCACGCTACGCACCCTTCTTCGCAAGCTCTTCCATCATGCAGTTGCGCACGAAGGCGCTGAAGCTCATCCCCCGAAGTGCTGCTCCTGCAATAAAAATCAAATTACATTCGATACATCGGCGATTATACGGCAGCGACACGACATTAAAGAACAGCACGCTTCCGCGCACGACGATTCGCGCCGTATGCCTCCAATAGCCACCATCAATAGCGCCGGTGTTGCCATAGTGCGCCCATGCGTGCACATGCCAATCCCAAGCAGCAGATTCCAAGCGCCCCAACGTACCGCCCCGCCCCCCTCCCGCACTCAACGACTAGTTGCCGCGCTGCGACTTTAAACTTTTAGGCAAGGCGCTATCATTTACAAATCGAATAACGAACGCGCGCCAAGGAGCATCCACGTGGCAGAAGTCTTTCGCAAATCTGCGCTCGAGCGCCGGGCCACCCCCGACAAGCTCGACGATTACATCAACGTCTCGAACCCCGGCATCTGGCTCGTCCTCGCCGCGATCATCGCGTTTCTTGTAGGCCTGCTCGCATGGGGCGTCTTCGGAAACGTCGACGACGTGCAGCCCGGAGTCGTTCATGTAGAGAACGGAACCGCCGTCTGCTACATCGACCAGTCCAACGCCAACGCCCTGAACGTCGGCGACGCCGTTTCGGTTGCGGGCGTTGACGGCAGCGTGGTCTCGATCACCCCTGCGGCCGTCAACACGTCGGAGCTCAGCGCAAAGGAGCGCGAGCGCCTCGGCAGCTCCGTCACCTGGGCCGTTGAGTCCACGCTCTCGATCGAGCTACCCGACGGCACCTACGACGCCGACGTGACGGTCGCCTCGATCAACCCCATCGAGCTCCTCTTCTCGTCCCGAAAGTAGCGGACATGGCATCTCGTATACGCAACACACCGAGCGACCCCGGCCGCATGGCCGCAAAGGTCCCGCAGATCATGCAGATGGAGGCGCTCGAGTGCGGCGCCGCGTGCCTTGCCATGATTTGCGCCTACTACCAAAAATGGATCCCCCTCGAGCAGGTGCGCGCCGATTGCGGCGTCTCGCGCGACGGCTCTTCGGCGCTGAACGTCGTCAAGGCCGCCCGCTCCTACGGCCTCGAGGCTAAGGGGTATCGTTACGAACCTGAAACCCTCCGCGAGCAGGGGGTCTTTCCCTGCATCGCGCACGTGGGTTTTAACCACTTTATCGTTGTGCGCGGCTTTAAGGGCAACAAGGCATATGTGAACGACCCCGCCCGCGGCGAGCGCACGATGTCGTTTGACGAGTTCGACCGCGAGTTCACGGGCGTGATCCTGCAGTTCCGCCCCACCGACAAGTTCGAGCCCGGCGGCTCACGCGCGTCGATCCTGGGCTTTGCCGTCGAGCGCCTCCACGGTGCCACGGCCGCCGTCATGTTCGTTTTGCTCACGAGCGCCATCGGCTCTGTTCTCGGCATCGTGAGCCCGCTCTTTTCGCAGGTCTTTATGGACCGCCTCCTCACGGGCAAAAACCCCAGCTGGGTCGTGCCGTTCCTCGCTCTCTTGGCAGCCGTCGGCGTCGTGCAGGTTGCGCTCTCGGTGCTCAACGCGGTCTATATGCTCCGCGTTGAGGGCAAGATGTCTGCCTCGGCCAACGCGAGCTTTTTGTGGCGTGTGCTCCACATGCCCATGGAGTTCTTCTCGCAGCGCATGCCCGGCGACATCGTGCAGCGCATGGGCTCCAACTCGCAGATCGCCCAGCGGCTCGTGCAGCAGCTCGCGCCGATCATCGTGCAGTTTGCCACGCTCATCGTCTACCTCTTTATCATGGTCCAATACTCGCCGTTCCTGGCGCTCGTGGGGCTCGTGTCCGTGGTGGTCGACATCGTCTCGGCCAACCTCATCTCGGCCAAGCGCATCAACGCCATGCGCGTGATCATGCGCGACTCGGCAAGCCTCTCCACCACCACGATGGCCGGCATCTCGATGATCGAGACCCTCAAGTCCCAGGGCGTCGAGGCCGGTTTCTTTCGCCGTTGGGCCGGCTACCAGGCGAGCGTGAACAAGCAGAACGTCGACCTGCAACGCACGAACCTCTCCTATGGCATGCTCCCGCAGCTCGTGACCCTCGCGTGCAACTCCACCATCCTCGCCGTGGGCGTTTGGCTCATCGTGCAGGGCAAGTTCACCACGGGCGCGCTGCTCTCTATGCAATCGCTCATCTCGCAGTTCTCGGCCCCGGCACAATCGCTCATCGCGGTTGCCCAGTCGCTCCAAGAGATGCGCACCGATATGGAGCGCGTCAAGGACGTTATGGAGTACCCCGAGGATCCGCTCGCAACCGATGCCGGCCTCAAGGGCGCAGAGGCGCCTGCCCAGGGCCGCTCCAAGCTCCGCGGCGAGCTTGAGCTCGACCATGTGACCTTTGGCTACTCAAGGCTCGCCGACCCCGTGGTATCTGACCTGAGCCTGCATGTGAAGCCGGGCGGCTGCGTTGCGCTCGTCGGTCCCTCGGGCTGCGGCAAATCGACCATCTCCAAGCTCATCGCGGGCCTCTACGCGCCGTGGTCCGGCGAGATCCGCGCCGACGGTATGGCCCTCGACCAGATCCCGCGCGCGGTACGCTGCGGCTCCATCGCGGTCATCGACCAAGATGTGGTGCTCTTTCGCGACACCATCGGCAACAACATCAGGCTCTGGGACTCCTCGATCATGGACTTTGAGGTGATTCTCGCCGCACGCGATGCCCAGATCCACGACGACATCAAGGAGCGCCCGGGCGCCTACGAGTGCATGCTCGCCGAAGACGGACGCGACCTCTCGGGCGGTCAGCGCCAGCGCATCGAGATCGCCCGTGCACTCGCCATGGACCCCACGATCCTCATCATGGACGAGGCCACGAGCGCACTCGACGCGGCAACCGAGCAAAAGATGATGCAGGCCATCCGCGAGCGCGGGATCACGCTCGTGGTCGTTGCCCACCGTCTCTCGACCGTACGTGACGCCGACGAGATCATCGTGCTCGAGCAGGGGCACGTGGTGGAGCGCGGAACTCACGAAGAACTGTATGCGAAGGGCGGGGCCTACACGAACCTCGTCTCGCAGGAATAGGGTGCACATGGGTTGGTTCGAAAGCCAAATCGAGGAACGCGAGCGAGCGGACGAGCGCCTGCTCGAGGAATCACTGCGCGCGATCTCGAGCTCCATCACCGGCCGCATCGAGTCGGGCGACATCGACATGGCCGCCCAGACCGAGAGCGCCCTCGCGGCCGTGCTCAAATACTACGGGGCAAGCCTGCCCGAGGGCTATAGCACCGAGGAGGGCATCGCCACGGCCGAGGACCTCGATCGGATTCTCTCCCCCACCGGCGTGATGGCACGACCGGTGCGCCTCACCAAGGGCTGGCACCGCGACGCCGTCGGCGCCTTTTTGGGGTTCACCGAAGACGACATGCCCGTGGCGATCCTGCCGCGCACGCGCGGCGGCTACGCGATCGTGTCGCCTGCGACGGGAGGCTCCGAATCGGTCTCGTCCTCCGCGATCAAACTCAAAGAAGAGGCCTTCTGCTTTTATCGCCCGCTCCCCGCGCGCGCCCTCAAGATCCGCGACCTTGCCATCTACACGCTGCGCTCGCTCGACCGCGGAGACTACTTTGCGCTCGTCCTCTCCATGCTGGCAGCAACGCTCCTTGGCATGTTCGTGCCGCTCGTTAACCGCGTGATCTTTGGTCCGGTGGTCGAATCGGGCAACACCAGCCTCGTAATGCCGGCCCTCACGCTCTTTATCGGGGCCAGCGTGGCGCAGCTCTTTTTGGGTGCCGTGCGCTCGCTCGTGATGTCGCGCATCTCAACACGCCTCACGCTGCCGCTCGAGGCCGCGGTGATGATGCGCGTGCTGTCGCTGCCCGTCAACTTCTTCCGCGATCAGGAGACCGGCGAGCTCGCCTCGCGCATCCAGACCGTCTCGACCATCGCGTCGATTCTCCAGAACGCCATCTTCTCCTCGGCGCTTTCGTCGCTCTTCTCGCTCATCTACATTGCCCAGATCGCGAGCTTTGCCCCGCCTCTCGTGGTGCCGTCCCTTGTGGTGATCGCTTGCTCCACCGCGCTTTCGATCGCGGTGGTCATCATCAACCAGATGCAGGCGCGCGAGACGCTCGAGATCTCGGGCAGGCTCGGTGCTTGGCAGTACTCGCTCATCACGGGCATCCAAAAAATCAAGCTCTCGGCCGCCGAGACGCGTGCCTTTGCCAAGTGGGCCGAGGACTACTCCAAACTCGCCTGGCTCACCTACAACGGGCCTGTCATCACGCGTCTCTCGGGCGCGATCAGCCTCGCCATCAGCCTCGCGGGCACCCTCGCGATCTATAGCTCCGCCATCGCGGGCGGTATCTCCGCCGCCGACTACATGGCGTTTACTTCATCGTTCGGTATGGTGAGTGCCGCGTTCTCCTCGCTTACGGGCATCGCCTCGCAATTTGCCTCCATCAGGCCCAACCTCGAGCGCGCGCAGCCCATTCTCGATGCCCTGCCCGAGACCTCAAAGGGCAAGGAGCCGGTTGACCGGCTCGAGGGTGCCTTTGAGCTCGATCACGTGACGTTCTCGTACGAAGACAGCGGGCGCGCGATCCTGAGCGACCTCTCCCTCAAGGTCGATGCAGGCAGCTATGTGGCCGTGGTGGGCAAGACCGGCTGCGGCAAGTCGACCCTCATGCGCCTGCTCTTGGGATTTGAGGAGCCGGAGCGCGGCGTCATCACCTACGACCACAAGGACCTGCGCTCGCTCGACATTCAGGGGGTGCGCCGCAACATCGGCGTGGTGCTGCAGAACGGCAAGCTCTTTGCCGGGTCGATCTTCGATAACATCGCCATCAGCTGCCCCGACCTCACCGAGGACCAGGCGTGGGAAGCGGCCGAGATGGCCGGCATCGCCGAAGACATCCGCAAGATGCCAATGGGCATGCAGACGATGGTCACCGAGGGCGGCGGCGGAGTCTCGGGCGGCCAGCGTCAGCGCCTCATGATCGCGCGCGCCGTTGCCGGCAAACCGCGCATCCTCATGTTCGACGAGGCCACGAGCGCGCTCGACAACGTGACGCAGCGCA
>CAVDZW010000083.1:0-17446 GCA_963613305.1 bacterium
AGGACGCGGCGGCGGGCGTGGATCGTACGTATGTCTCCCTCGACAACACGAGCATCCGCCTGCTTGCCAAACAGGATCCCGCGCTCTTTCTGCAGCGCTATCGCCCTTCCGTGCTTATCGACGAGATTCAAAAAGCGCCCGAGCTCCTACCCTATATCGAGGAAATCGTTGACGCGTCTGACGAGACGGGCACCGTCTGGCTCGCCGGCTCCCAACCGTTTCACCTTATGCAGTCGGTCTCAGAGTCTCTGGCCGGACGCGTTGGCATTATCGAGATGCTCGGCCTCTCCGACGCAGAAATCGCCGCATCACAAGCGAGCCGCATGCTCCTTCGCCCGAGTACTTCACGCGCCGTGCAGAGGTCATGACGTCGTATCTGGCAGGCGAGGCGTTCGAGCACATCGTGGCGGGTTCGCTTCCCGGCATTCGCGCTCCGCCCGAAGACCTGCGCGCGGACGGCTACGACTCCTATATCGATACCTACATCATGCGTAACATCCGCGAACTGGCGCAGATGGGCGACAAGCTTAAGTTTCGTCATTTCATGGCAGCATGCGCAGCCTTGGCTTCGAAGCCCGTGGTGTACGTTGAGCTTGCGCGCATTGCCGACATTTCGGAGAAGGCCGCGAAGACCTAGCTGTCACTGCTTGAAAGCTCTTACCTGGTCAAGATCATGCAGCCGTATTCGAACAATCTGCTCAAGCGGCTCTCCAAACAGCCTATCATGCACTCCTTGGATACGGGACCCGCCGCCCACCAAGCGGGGTGAACAAATCCGAAAGCTCTCGAGGCGAGCGCGCTCGATGACCAGTTCTTTGAGACCTATGCGTTTGGCGAGATCTACAAGATCTTTATTAACGCCGACAAGCAAGCACCGCTCTTTTTCTTTAGGAGCAACGACCGGAAAGAGACCGATTTATTGCTCAAGCAGGATGGGGTTATTTACCCCATCGAGGTGAAGAAGACTGCTTCGCCTTCGAGTAAAGACGAACGGAATCTGAACGCGCTCGACCCGCTTAAAGGGGACATTCCAGAAGAACTTGCCGCTTTTAAACGTGAGGTCGGTATGGGGGAGCATCCTCTGCATGACGCAGGATACCTATCCGATCAGCGAGCGTTCTTGGGCCTTCCCCATCTGGGCGGTATAGCCGAGACTGCGGACGCCGAAGGACGGCAACGCGCATCGTCCTACAGCAGGGCTTCTTCCCAAGCGCCCTCTTTAAAGCCGATGAGCACGCCGCTGTCGGTAATCACCAGCGGGCGCTTGACGAGCATGCCGTCGGTTGCAATGAGCTCAAACGCCTCGACGTCGGTCATGCCGGCGTCGAGCTTTGCCTTTACGCCGAGCTCGCGGTACTTCATGCCGCTCGTGTTAAAGAAGCGACGCACCGGCAGGCCCGAAAGCTCCTGCCACCCACTGAGCTCCGCGGCCGTGGGATTGTCCTCAACGATATGGCGGTCCGTGTACTCAACACCGTGATCGTCCAGCCACTTTTTGGCCTTTTTGCAGGTCGAGCACTTGGGATACTCCAAGAACAGCACGGCCATGGCTACTTCATCCTCGCGTTGAGCTCGCCGGCAAGCTCCTCGAGCGAAACGCCGTAGCGCTCGAGCGTCACGAGCAGATGATAGACAAGGTCGCCCGCCTCGTAGCGAATATGCTCGTGGTCGTTGTCCTTGCAGGCCATGATGACCTCGCTCGCCTCCTCGGCGATCTTTTTGAGGAGCTCGTCCTCGACGTCGGTCAGCAGGCGAGCCGTGTAGCTCTCCTCGGGCGAGGCGCCGCGGCGCCCGTGAATCGTGGCGGCAAGGCCCGTGAGCGTCTCGCCGATGTTGCCGTCCTGCACGTTGGCGGTGCGTACTCCCATGATGAACTCCCTATCTAGCGCCCGCGCCTAGGCGAGCTTTTTGAAGAAACAGCTGCGCGCGCCCGTGTGGCACGCGGGACCCGGGCTATCGACCTTGGCGAGCAGCGTATCGCTGTCGCAGTCGGCCCAAAGCTCCTTTACCTGCTGCATGTTACCGCTGGTAGCGCCCTTGTTCCACAGCTCCTGGCGGCTACGGCTCCAAAACCAGGTGGTGCCCGTCTTGAGCGTGAGCCCCACGGACTCCTCGTTCATCCACGCCACCATGAGCACCTCGCCGGTATCGTGCTGCTGCACCACGCATGGAATCAGCCCGTGTGCGTCATATGTGAGCTCAGACGGCGTCACATTCGTCTCAAAATCTGCCATAAGTCCCATCCCATCAAATACCGCGTCCAATCCAGACGCGTGCAAGTCAAGCCAAATTCCCCGCGCAAGCGGAAGGCAAGCCGCGGCCCCGGCCTAAAACCTCCCAGGTCGACAAAGGTTGCCCAGGTGCCCGAGGTTGCCGTAAAAGAGGAGCGCAGCGTGGCTTAACACGTACGCGACGATTGAACGGCAAGATCGGGTACCTGGGCAAGCCGCAGCGCTAAAAGTCCAAGCGAACGGGAATACCCTGACTGGCCATGTATTCCTTGACCTGCCGCACGCTATAGGTGCCAAAGTGGAACACGCTCGCCGCCAGCACGGCGTCGGCCTCGCCCTCGATGATGCCCTCGGCAAAGTGCTCGAGCGTGCCCACGCCACCGCTCGCGATGACGGGAATGGGCACGGCACGGGCCACGGCACGGGTGAGCGCCAGGTCGAACCCGGCCTTGGTGCCATCGCGGTCCATGCTCGTGAGCAAAATCTCGCCCGCGCCGCGGCGCGCGGCCTCCTCTGCCCACTCGATCGCGTCGATGCCGGTGGCGTTGCGCCCGCCGGCCGTGTAGACCTCCCACTTATCGGCACCCGGCTCGCCGGGCTTGCCCACGCGCTTGGCGTCGATGGCGCAGATAACGGCCTGGCTGCCGAACGCCGCTGCCGCCTGCGTGATGAGCGAGGGGTCCTTGACCGCCGCCGAGTTGAGCGACACCTTGTCGGCGCCCGCGGCGACCATCTGACGCATGCCCGCAAGATCGCGGAAGCCGCCGCCCACGGTGTAGGGAATCGAGACTTCCTCGGCCGCGCGCGAGGCCATGTCGATGGTCGTGGCGCGCTTGTCGCTCGTGGCGGTGATGTCGAGAAAGATGACCTCGTCGGCACCCTCGCGGTCGTAGGCCGCGGCGAGCTCGACCGGATCGCCCGCATCGCGCAGGCTCACGAAGTTCACGCCCTTTACCACGCGCCCGTCTTTTACATCCATGCAGGGGATGACGCGCTTGGTCAGCATGCGCACTCCTCTCCGGTTGCGGCCGCCAGGGCCTCGCTCAGCGTAAAGTTGCCCTCGTAGAGTGCGCGGCCGGTGATGGCGCCCTCGATCACGTCGGAGCCGGCGGCGGCGAGCGCGCGAATGTCGTCGAGCGTCGAGATGCCGCCCGAGGCGACCACGGGGAACCCGGCAACCTCGGCCACGTGGCGGTACGCGTCCACGTCGATGCCGGTCTGCATACCGTCGCGCTCGATATCCGTATAAACCAGGTGCTTAAAGCCCTGCTCGGAAAGCTGGCTCACCACGTCGTCGAGTGCGAGGCCCGCGCCGTCGCGCCAGCCGTTGACCTTGACCTGGCCATCGCGCGCGGCCACGTCGGCCGTGAGCAGGTTGCCAAAACCGCGGGCCGCCACCTCGGCAAAGCCGGGCTCCGTCACGAGCACGGTACCGAGCGCGATGCGGCGCGCGCCATAGGCGGCCAGCTCATCGATGCGCGCGAGCGAACGGACACCACCGCCCACGTCGATGGAGAGCCCATCCACCTTGCAGATGGCCTCGATGGCGGCCGAGTTGGCCGCGCGGGCCTCCTCGTCCTCGCCGAACGCGGCCGAAAGGTCGACCACGTGCAGCCACGTGGCGCCCTGCTCGGCAAAATGCTCGGCCACGGCCACCGGGTTTTCGGAATAGGCCTTCATGCGGTTGCGGTCGCCGCGCTCGAGGCGCACGACTTTGCCGGCAATCAGATCGATAGCGGGAAACAGAATCATGAGCGCGCCCCCTCGACGATGCAAACAAAGTTCTTGAGGATCTTGAGCCCCAGGCCCGACGATTTTTCGGGGTGGAACTGGCAGCCGTAGACGCTGCCCGCATGCGCCACGCAGGGAAAACTCCGCACGTAATGTGTGCGGGCGAGCGCGTCGGCCTCGCGAGAATCGTCGTCGACGGCATAGGAATGGGTGAAGTACATGTTGGCACCCTCGGCAAACCCCTCGAGCAAAAGGTTGTGACGCCCCTCCTCGCTCAGGTGCACCTGGTCCCAGCCCACATGCGGAACCTTGAGACGCTTTGAGTCGAGCCGAGTGACCGAGCCGTGCAGAATGCCCAGACCGCGCACCCAGCGGTGACCGGCGTCCTCGAACACGTCACCGGGAACAAGGCCGTCACCATAGGGATTGGCAGCGGCGAGTAGTGCCGCATCGGCGGGCACGCCCTCGTCGCCCCGGTCATAGAGCAGCTGAAGCCCCAGACAGATACCCAAAAGCGGGGTCCCAGCGGCCACCGCGTCGGCGATGGCGGAATCCTGCCCGCTCTCGTGCATAAAGGCGATGGCGTCAAAGAACGCGCCGACGCCCGGAATCACCAGGCCGTCGGCGGCGCGGATCGCGGCGGGATCGTCCGAGGCCACGGCATCGGCGCCGGCACGCGCGAGCCCGCGCACCACGCTCGAGAGATTGCCCTTGTGGTAGTCGACGACCACGATCTTGGGAGCGGCCATGCGGCCTCCTTTCAACGTAGGGCGGCAGGCACCGGCACCGGTCCCGCCGCGGGGCGCCCTCTAGAGCGAACCCTTGGTCGAGGGAATGCCCTTAACGCGCGGGTCGAGCTCGCAGGCATGGCGCATGGAGCGGCCCACGGCCTTGAACGCCGCCTCGATGATGTGATGCGAGTTCTCGCCCGCAAGCTCGCGCACGTGCAGGGTGAGCTTGGCGTCGCGCGCAAAGGCGTAGAAGAACTCGACGGCGAGCTCGGTGTCGAATGTACCCACGCGCTCAGTGGGAACGGGCAGGTCGCAGTAGGCCTGGCCGCGGCCCGAGATATCCACGCTCGCCATAACGAGCGTCTCGTCCATGGGAACGTGCTCGGTGCCAAAGCGCGTAATGCCGGCCTTGTTTCCGAGCGCCTGGCAAAACGCCTCGCCGAGCACGATGCCCGTATCCTCCACGGTATGGTGCGCGTCGACCTCGACGTCGCCCACGGCATGGACCGTCAGGTCAAAAAGCCCGTGGCGCCCAAAGGCGTTGAGCATGTGGTCGAAGAACGGCACGCCGGTGCTGATGTCGCAGGCGCCCGTGCCGTCGAGATTGAGCTTGATGGTGATGTCGGTCTCCCCCGTCTTGCGGGAAACCTCGGCCATGCGCGCCATCTACATCTCCTCCTTAACCAGGGCGGCAAGCGCCGCCAGCAGGGCGTCGTTCTCCTCGGGCGTGCCCACCGTGATGCGCAGGCAGTCGGCGAGGCCGGGCGCGTACGAAAAATCGCGCACGAGGATAGAGTACTCGTCGCGCAGGCGCGTGCGCACGCGACTCGCATTCGTAACACGCACGAGCACGAAGTTGCCCGAGCTCGGCCATGCCTTTACGGGCAGGCCCTTCGCAGCAAGCGCTTGCAACGCGGCCATCACACGACCGCGCTCCGAGACGATCTGCTCCACCGTGGGCGCGTAGGCGGCGCGAGCCTGCACCGCCGCGAGCGCCGCGGCCTGCGTGAGCACGTTGACCGAGTAGATCTGGCGGATCGCCGCAAAGACATCGATGACCTCGGGAGCTGCGATCACGTAACCGCAGCGCGTGCCGGCGGCACCGAACGCCTTGGAGAGCGTGTGCAGAATCACAAGGTTGGGGTGCTCGGCAATGAGGTCCTGCACGGTGCTCTTGGCACCAAAGGCATCGTCGGCGAACTCAATGTAGGCCTCGTCGATCATCACCATGCCAGGGCAGGCGTCGCAGAGCGCGGCCGCAAACTCGGCGCTCACGAGGTCGCCCGTGGGATTGTTGGGCGAGGTGACGATGGCGAGTTGGCACTCGGCCGCCGCCGCGATCGTGGCGGGTTCATCGAGCAGGTAGGTCTCGGGATCGCGCCACACGTCGCGCACCGCGGTCTGGGCGAGCGAGGCAAAAAACGCGTACTCGCTAAAGCACGGCGGGCAGTTGAGGAGCGTGCGCCCCGCGCCGCCAAAGGCGAGCAAGAAGTTGTAGAGCAGCTCATCGCCGCCGTTGCCTACGCAGATCATGTTGCGGTCGACGCCGTGGCGCACCGCGAGCTCGTCGCGCAGGTCGTTCGACATGGGGTCGGGATACCGATTGAGTGGCGTGGCGGCGAGTGCCGCGTCGACGGCCTCGCGCACGCCCGCGGGCAGCGGGTAGGTGTTCTCGTTGGCGGAGAGGTTGATGCGCGTGGGCGTAAAGTTCGGATCGTAGGGCTCGATGCCGGCCAGGTAGGGCTGCACGAGCTCCTTCATGCGCGCGGAAAGCTCGGCCATGGCTACTCCCCCTTTGCAGAGGTCGCGGCGGCGTCGATATCGGCAAGGCTCAGCCCGCGAGCCACCGTGGCGGGAGCATCGCCCGGCCAGGCCACCTTGGTGAGGTCGGCCTCGGCGAGCGCCTCGCGCGTGACGGCATCCTCGCCCTGCTCGAGCACGCGGCGGCGCAGGGCCGCCGAGAGCGCGTGCGACCAGAGGCCCTCGGCCTCGGCCAAGCGCTGCGTGGCGGGCGCGTCGGCGAGCAGACCGGCGGGCGTGTAGCAAATCACACTCGAGCGCTTGACGAACTCCTCAACCGAAAGCGGGTTAGAGAAGAGCGCCGTGCCACCCGTGGGCAGGGTGTGGTTGGGGCCGGCCACGTAGTCGCCGAGGGGCTCGGAGCTCCAGGCGCCCACAAAAATGGCGCCGGCGTTGCGGATGGAACCGAGCAAGCCCATGGCGTCGGCGCAGTGCAGCTCCAGGTGCTCGGGCGCCACGGTGTTCACGGCCTCGACCGCCGAGGCCATGTCGGCAGCAACAACGATCGTGCCCTCGTTGGCAAGGGAGGTGCGCGTGATCTCCTCGCGCGGCGACTGGCTCACGAGCACCTCGATGCCGGCCTCGACCTCGGCAGCAAACTCGGCATCGCAGGTCACCAGGTAGCAGGCGGCGAGCGGGTCGTGCTCGGCCTGGGCCATGAGGTCGGCCGCGACCACCATGGGGTTCGCCGTGGCATCGGCCAGTACGCAGACCTCGGAGGGGCCAGCGATCATGTCGATGCCGATATCGCCCGAAACGACCTGCTTGGCGGCCGCAACAAAGGCGTTGCCCGGGCCGGTGATCTTGTCGACCTTGGGGATGGTCTCGGTGCCGTAGGCGAGCGCGGCCACGGCCTGCGCGCCGCCGACCATGTAGATCTCGTCCACGCCACCGAGCTTGGCCGCGGCAAGCGTGTAAGGCGAGATGAGGCCGTCCTTTTGCGGCGGGGTGACCATGACCACGCGCTCGACGCCCGCGACCTTGGCGGGAATGGCATTCATGAGCACGGTCGAGGGGTACTGCGCGCGGCCGCCCGGCACGTAGATGCCCGCGGCGGCGAGCGGCGTCACCTTAACGCCGAGCATGGTGCCGTCGGCGCGCGTGGTAAACCAGCTCTGCTCGACCTCGCGACGGTGGAAGTCGCGAATCTGCTCGGCGGCCTTCTCGAGCGCGGCAACGAACGCCGGGTCGAGGTCCTCGAGCGCGGCATCGATCTGCTCCTGCGGCAGGCGGAAGCTCTCGAGGTCAACGCCGTCAAAGCGCTTGCAGTACTCGCGCACGGCGGCATCGCCGTTGGCGCGCACGTCGGCAACGATGGCCTTGGCGCTCTCGACGATGTTCTCGGGCAGCACGCCCTTGCGGTTGAGCTGATCGACTTTGAGGAGCTCGCCGGGAGCAAGCTTGATGGTCTTCATATGCGTATCCCCTAACGGTCGGGCGGGTTTATGGACGGGCGAATAAGCGGGCGGCCAACGACGGGCGCGGGCCGCGTGTAGGCCGGAACGGGCGGCTTAGTACGCGCGCGGCTGGCGGCGCAGGCGCACTACTGCGAGGAGCCGGCGACGGGCTCAAAATGCAGGTCGGCAGCAGCGGTGGCCAAACGGTCGGCAAGTGCGCGCACGCGGGCGTTCAGGCGGGCGGCGCCGGGATTCACAAAGAACCGCGCCGTGCACTCCATGATCTCGCCGGTCACCACCAGGTCGTTGTCGCGCAGGGTGGCACCCGTGGCGGTGATATCAACGATCCGGTCGGTCATGCCGACGATCGGGCCCAGCTCGATGTTGCCGTGGAGCGAAACGATGTCGGCATTGACGCCGCGGCTCGCATACCAGGCGCTCGCGATGCGCGGGTACTTGGTGGCCACGCGCAGGCTCCCGCGGCGCGCATAGTTGCGCTCGGCCTCGCCCGCACGCCACGCCGGCTCGGCCTCGATGAACGTGCAGGCACCGTAGCCGAGGTCGACGAGCTGCAGCAGGTTGAGGTCGGCCTCGATGAGCGAGTCGCGCCCGCAGATGCCGCAGTCGGCGCCGCCGCAGCCCACAAAGGCCGGGGCGTCGCTCGGGCGCACGATAATAAACTCGATCTCGCCGATGTTCTCGGCGCCCTCGCGCGTGTCGCAGCCGCGCACGATGAGGTGACGGCCGGGATCGCGCAGCTCGGAAGCATCGATGCCCGCGGCCGCGAGAACCTCGAGCGTGTCGGCCTTGAGCGAGCCCTTGGGCACCGCGATACGGAGCGGCCCCTCGGCCGAGACGCCCACGGCATGGTCGCCGTCGGCGATGGCTTCGGCTGCGGTGCACGCGGCCTCCAGACGCTCGAGCGAGAAGGCAAAACCCGCTGCCGGAACCTCGGCATCGGCGCCGAACGCACCGGTAAAGATCGAGTCGTAGCGGCCGCCCGAACCCACGGGGTCGGGCAGGTTGCCGGCATAGGCCTTGAGCACAAGGCCCGTGTAGTAGTCGAACGAGTTCATGATCGAGAAGTCAAACGAGAGGGCGCGCGCATCCTCTGCCGCAAGCCCCGCAACGAGCTCGCGCAGCTCACCCGCAACGGAGCCGGCAACGCCCGCCGCGGCGAGCAGCTCGTCCACGCGGTCGAGCACCTCAACGCCGCCCGCCAGGCGCGGCAGCTCGCAGATGGCCTGCTTGACGGCCGCGGCCTCCCCGCTCTCGGCCACGCGGGCATCGAGCCCCACGAGGTCGTTGGCGTGCACGAACGCAAGGGCGTCGGTCGCGAGCGCGCGGTCGCCGCAGCGCTCGAGCAGCTCCTTGAACGGGCGCACGCTGCCGCAGATGATCTTGACCTGGGGCAGCTCGAGCGCGCGCACCGCCTCGAGCACGAGCGCCACGACCTCGACGTCGGCCGCGGTGCCGCCCTCGCCAATCAGCTCAAAGCCAAGCTGCGTGAACTGGCGCGAACCGCCGGTGCCGCGCTGGCACTCGCGCACGACCGGTGCCTCGTAGCGCAGGCGCAGCGGCAGGTCGGCCGCCTTCATGCGCGTGGCCACGAGCCTCACGATGGGCAGCGTGTTGTCAGGCCTTACCACGAGCAGGCGTCCGTCGTCATCAAAGAGCTTAAACGGCGTGTCGGCAACGCGGCCGCCCTCCTCGAGCGAGCCCTTGTCTTCCAAAAGCGGCGTCTCGACGGGCAGGTAATGGTGCCCCCGCAAGCAGCCCTTCACCGTCAGCGCGATCTCCTCGCGCGCCTGAGCCTCCTCGGGCAGGATGTCGCGGAATCCCCACGGTGTGGCCGTCATCTCGGTTACGCCCCTCTCCGTTCGTGCACGTTCGCATGCGTTTTAGACAAAGCGACCGACCCTACGGTCGGTCGGCTCCGCATACTTTAGCATACTAGAGTGCGCGCGGGGAGAATGTTTGTTCCGACACGCCGATCACATGGTGCAGAGCACCGTGATGAGCGGGATCGTGACGATCGCGAACACGATGGAGAGGAAGGTCCCCTGCATCATGGGCTGCGCGTCCTTGCCGTATTGAATGCAGTAGAGGGTGCCCACAACAAATAATCGAGAGCTCACGAGGGGCCGCATGCCTCCGGTGCCTGAACGCAAAAAGCGGCGACGTCCCAGAAAGGACACCGCCGCTCCCTTGGGGGGGCATATTATGCGAGGTGTGGCTCGTACATATCTCGCACGCAACCTAGTCGTGACTCATATTCAGCAACTTGATGCACCAAACCCCATTGCCGCAGCGTCACGACTCGTTACGCAAGCACGCCAAAGAACGCACCGACGATTCCCAGCACCATGGTGCCCACGATGAGCCACATGGGATTGATCTTCTTGGAAAGCAGCCAGTAATAGATCCAAAACGCCACCATGCCGAGCATGCCGGGCATGATTCCATCCAAGATGTCCTGCAGAGTAGAGGCATCGTCACCGGAGCCGATTGCCACAGGAATCGAGGCCCAGAACATATCCTTGCACATGGCGCCCACGACCATCACGCCGACGATGCCCACGCAGGTCATAATCTTGGTCATAAGGCCGGTACGCTGCGCCTTATCCAAAAATCCGACGCCCAGCTCGTAGCCCTTCTGAACGCCCCATACACGAAGAGCGAAACCGGGAAGGTTGTAAATCAGGAGGAAGGCAATGGGGCCGAACGCATTTCCCGCCTGGCAAAGGGAGATGCCCACAGCAGCTGCCACCACGCGCAGCGTGGAAAGGAAGATGGAGTCGCCGATGCCAGAAAGCGGGCCCATGAGAGCAGCCTTAACGTCGTTGACGCTCTCAGGCTCGATCTCGCCGCGCGCCACCTTCTCCTCCATCGCCACCGCCACGCCGCCGACAAACGGCGCGAACTGCACGGTGATGTTGAAGAACGCCAGATGGCGTGCAATGGCCTTGTTGTAGTCCTCAGGACGATCGTGATAGATTTTCTTGAGCATACCGGCGATCATCAGGCAAAACGCCAGGTTCATCTGCTTGTAATAGGTCCAGCTGAACTCCATGCCCAGCGCACCCACGTTAAGCGAGCTCTTGATAAGGTCGGCCTTGGTGATCTTGTACTGATCGCGTGTCTCTGCAACGGGAGCATTAGAAGTCATCGTCATCATCCCCTTCCACGGCAACCTGAGGCGTAGCGCCACCCAAGCCAAGAAGATCGAACTTGTCGATACCGATGATGATGGCAATCAACGCCACGCCGAGCACCGGCACACTGGCGTAGGAGCACAGCAAGAAACCCAAGAAGTAGAACGGCACCAACTGTTTGGTGAGCACCAAACGCCCGAGCATGGCAAAGCCCATGGCAGGAAGAATGTTGGCCGCGATACCAAATCCGTCTAATACGAACGCGGGAATCCAGTCCAAGATGCCCTGCACGGCATCAGCGCCCAGATAGAAGCCACAGGCGCAAAGCAGGAAAGCCACCAGCATGCCGCCCAGACCGATACCCCAGTGCACCGCATATACACCCGAAAGATTGCCCTTAACTGCAAACTTATCCGCCATATCGACAAACACCGGCATCAACGCGTTGAGGAAGTTGTTGATCGCCAAGGCAATGGTTGCGATGGGCATGGCAAGCGCGATGGCCGCCTCGGTGCCTTTTCCCAACGAAATCGCGAACGCACACGAAAGCACGCCGCCGATCACCTCATCGGGCGGAACGTAGGCACCAATGGAAATGGAGCCCATGAAGAGCAGCTCCATGCTCGCGCCGATTGCCAATCCCGACTGCACGTCGCCCAGCACCAAACCCACCAACGGGCACAACACAATGGGGCGGAACGCGTAGAGCGTTCCCAGCTGATAGTCGAGCTTGCCAAAAGCCGCTACCAAGCCTACGAGGATTGCTTGAAGAAGCATATGTTCCTCCCATCATCTATACGTTCCGCGCATCACTTACGCGGTCGTTTCTCTACAGGACGCTTGCGATATCCACCTTGGGGTCGTCGGCAAGCGGGCGGATTTCCACCTCCACTCCCCTGCCCAAAAGGTCACGCACATCTTGCTCTTCGGATGCCGTCAGGAAAATCTGGCGGGATACCTGACGAGCATCGGGGCGGCTCTCGTCCTTCGGCTTGGTATTGCCCAGGTTTACCGACGTAATCTGAGGGCATCCCACGATAAGTTGTTTCGCCTCGGCGATCGTCGCCACACAGATGATCATCTTGTACTTATCGGTCACGCCCGAATTGATCGCCTCGATAGCGTGCGCCATATCCTTGATCACGAGCTTGCAGCCTGCAGGCTTGCCCATCTTGAGCGTTGTTTTCCACACCTGGTCGTTCGCCACGTGATCTCCCACGCAGAAAATGCAGTCGGAGCCTAGTCCCTGCACCCAAGAGACGGCCACCTGCCCATGAAGCAGGCGATGATCGACACGAAGAAGCTGAATCATAATGACCCCCCAAGGTCGTATGCCGGAACCTCCGGCGGTTGCGTATCTTGCTAGGCGCGACGGTTAGAAATCCTCGTCTTCGCCTTCCCCCTCTGTCGCGAGCAGGTCGTTTACGAATTTGACGCGGGTCTCATCCGACTCGACGATGCCGCGAATCACATCCGCCGTCGGCGCCTCCTGATCGGAGAACAACAGCTGTATCAACAATGGCAGATTCATATTGGTGACCAGATAGGTATGTGGACGCCTCTGAACGAGCTTGCTGAACTCCGTGTTGACACTGCCACCGAACAAATCGGTGCAAACCACCAGGTCCTCTTCACCGGGCAGATCGGCACCGATGCGCTCAACCTCGGCGGCAAGATCATCGCGCCCGTCCACGAACATCGACAGCGCCTGTACATCATCACGGGGACCGGCCAAAAGCTCGACGCTCTCTTTGATGCCGGAGGCGAAGTGAGCATGGCTTGCGATTACATAGTGTCTCAAGGCCCCTCCTTCCGTGCGGGGAGCGCGCACGATGCACCCGGCATCGCGCGCCTCATCCTTAGTAGTCGAACTGGTGGTAATACCTGCGGTAATTAAGATTGTGCTTGGTGACAATTTCGTAATAGCGCGCCAAGCGATCGGTCACCAGCGAGCTGAGGATCCACGGCGAGACGATCACGCGGAATTCATCATCAAGGCCGGGGATGCCGTACTCCGCGGTATCGATGATTACGATGTCATCATCGCCCGTCACTCCACGAGTAAGGAATGCGCGTACACGCTCATCGAGTTTGCGATTCTCGTCCTCGCCCATAAACAGGAATACGGGCACCCCGGGTTCCACGAGCTCAAGTGTCCCGTGGAAGAAATCGGCGCTCGTGATGTAGCGCGTACGCTTCCACTGCATCTCCTCGAGGATGCACATCGAGAAGAGGATGGTCTCGCCCCACAGGGCTCCCGAGCCGATGAACATCGTGTACGGAGCAAGCGCGTACTTGCGCGCATATTCCTCGGCCTTGGGCTCGAATCGTTTGCGCACATCGAGCAGGTCTTTCCAGATGTCTTTCGTCTGCTCGATGAAGAGGTCGAACTTAGGGAAGCAGCCGCGACGGTTAAGCAGGCGGAGACCAAAACAATCGGCCAGATAGTAGCCCTTCTCGCAACCGCCTGAACCATGGTCGCTCGCCATTGCCACGCAATTCTCAGCGCCCACGGCCTGACCAATCGGGCCCTCGGGTTTGGTCATCGCGAACACGCGGATTCCGCGCTCCTTCATCTTCTTAACCGCTTCGAGCACCTCGGGTGTGGTCCCGGACTCCGACGCGGTAAGCACCACAGAGCGCTCGGTCATGCGCTTGTGTCCCGACACATTCCACTCAGCGGCGTGAATCAGGTAAACCTCAAAATCCTTATCGCCGAACTTGTTCATCAAGTAGTGAAGCTGCATCATTTCATCCCAGGTGCCGCCCACACCCATCAAGAAGATGGCATCATAGCCCTCGTCGGCGACGCGATCCGCCATCGCCGTCATCTTCTTGCCGGTTTCGTAGAGCGCCTCCCCGTCTTTGAGATAGCCTTCCTGGTCGAAATGCAGAATCTCCACGTTCTCCGTCTCTTTCATTTATTGCTCCTCTCCCTTGTTAATTTGCCTTCTTGAATATCAATCGGACGGGCCTAGGTTCCCGCCGGTACTCCGTATTTCGCGGTGGCCGCCTTCTCAAGCTGCCGCAGGGATTCTTCATAACCCGGCGCCTTTGCCTCAAGCTGCGTCGACACTGCATCCAGATACGGGTGCACATCCCACGAGTCGCTTGCTTCGGCCACCATCGCCGTGATGCATTGAAACAACACCAGATTGGGTAACGCCGACATATGCTTTGCCACCTTCGGGACGCACATCTCGTAGGCACGTCCGCGAGGATGTGCCGTAAGGAACAGAAGCGCATCCGTAACTTGGGAAAGCGCTTCGGCCACCGCAGCCAAGCGCTCGGATCCCACCGAATCGTCCATGATGAATACCGAATGGTCTGGAGTGATTTGCATCTCGGGCCCGTGAACGAACTCCTCGCCCTCAAAAAACATCGCGGGAATTTTAAGTGTCTCGTTGAACTTGAGCGCCGCCTCCTCGGCTACCCCGTAGTTCGCACCGTTCCCCACGATCACCGCAGGTGCGCGTCGAGAAAGCGCAAGCTTATGCATCTCGACAAACTTCTGAGAACGCGCGCACATGTCGGCATGAGCCTCGATCGCTTCATCGAGCTGCGCCTGGCAACGCGTAATCTTCCCAGCGGCTCGTCCCTGCCTGCGCGCCGCCTCAAGCGCGAAGATCATTAGAAACTCGATGAGCGTCACCACACCCATCGTGACGAAATCGACCGACTCCGCACCCACGCCGTAATCAATCACGCATGCGGCATGTGCTGCTATCGGGGCGCCTGTCGCTGCGGTCAGCGCCGCTCCCGGCATATCGTGCTCGCGCATGAAATCGAGAGCCGCCAACGTGTTGGTCGAGTAACCACTCTGAGATACGGCAACGCTAAACGCATTGCGTGGGAACACGTGCTCCGATGAAACAAAGGCCTCAGGACTCACCACCACAACAGGAACTTCCAATATCTCCTGCATGAAAAGGCGCGCGCACGCCGCCGCATGGCGGGACGACCCGCATGCAACCACACGAAGTGCCGTACAACCGCTCATGCGGTAGGCGTCAACCAAGGGAGCAACGAGTTCGGGACCACGGTCCCGGTTTTCACGGAGGCGCGTGGATGACAACGTCACGTAATCGAGCATCCGCATCGCAAGCGCCTCCTGCCTTAAATCTTTACAGGTAATTGGTTTTTTCATACCAATTTCTAATTGACAGGTTAGCTAGTTTTTAATACCAATCAACGGTCATGTCGATTCCATCGGCAAGCGGTCTATATATTCCGTTGATTGGTATTTAATTGATTTCACTCATATAGATCAAACGTTTTGCCACCAGATCGCCAACGTATTAATAGGCGTAGGTGTAGCCGCCCGCATCCCCTCTGTTGAACGACTTGGCGTACTCAATCGCCTGCCCGCTCTCGTCGTAGCTCATGCACTCAAGCAGCAACACTAAATCACCCGGTTCGATGCCCAGCAGGCTGGCATCGCGCGCGCCCACCGATTCGATATCGAGCTTCTCCTGCGCTTTTACCGGCTTTCGCCCGAACATCTCGTACGCTTCATACAAGCTGAACACCGAGATGTCGAGTTCCTCTATGTTGGGAAACAAAAGGAGCGGGATAAAGGTGACTTCGATGGATGCGGGAATACCGTCCACGCTGTTAAGACGCCGCACGGAATAAAGCAGATCGTCTTCCGCGATGCCGAATAGGTGCGCATATAACGGTCCCGCATAACGCTTTGATTTCGCTAAGATGCGCACTTCGGGAGTGCCGCCCGCCGCTAATACGGACTGACGGAATCCCCCCATTGCAGGGCGCTTCTTAGTCCAGTCACATGAAACGAATGCGCCCTTGCCTTGCACACGCCTGATTTTTCCCTGTGCAGCAAGTTCATCGGTCGCGCCGCGCACCGTAAGGCGCGTGGTGCCAAACTCTTCCGCCAGCTCGCTCTCGGACGGCAACATGGATCCCACCGCATAGGTACCGTCCGCGATACGCGCGAGAATCGCGGCGCGAATGCGCTTGTAAATCGGCTCCTCACCTGAAGCTACATACGAAGCCATGCGGCACCTTCCTTCGATGCGACCCCGTTCGCCTCTCCGTTGTCTGCAAAGCGGTACATGGTCGGCACCACCACCGACTTGCAATATTCCACCAGCACCATTTCGGAGGTGTATTCCAATGCGCTTTCGAAGAACGCGGGGAATCCTTCCTCGCATTCCAGCAGACGCGCTTCGTCGGCATCCATGCGCGCGATAGAGATGTGCTCATAGCCGTGTGCCACACCTACGCCGTATTCGCGCTCAAGTACCTCGTAAAGGCTCTCATGGGAGAAGTCGTACTTGTCAATTTCGGGCGCAATCGCCCTGTTAATGAATGCTTTTTCTATCGCAGCTGGGCATTCGTCGACATAACGCACACGCACAAGCTCGAATATCTCAGCCCCGACCTCAAGCGACATCTTCTGAGCAAGGTCCTCACCCGCCTCCGTGCAGCGCGCGCAAATCAAGCGCGATGAGGGTATCCGCCCCGCCGAACGCACTGCATCGGAATAGTTGTACGTCTCCTGAAAGATGTTGAGCGGTTTGGTGGGGAGCACGTACGTACCCGAGCCCTGACGGCTCTCCAACGCTCCGCACGAGATGAGGCGAGCGATGGCAGCGCGCAAGGCCGTGCGCGAGACTCCGATTTGCTCGCAAAGCACGCGCTCGGCGGGAAGACGGTCGCCTCCCTGCATGTGATGCGATTGAATGTACCAAAGGACACCCTCAATGGCCTTATCCTTAGGCGGAGCAGCATATGCCTGGTCCTCCATAAGGTGATCCTCCCTTCGGCATCAACCGTTATGCATCCGAATCGGCCGCCTTCATAGCCAAAAATGCATCGCACAACTTATCGGCAAGCGCGCGATAGCTCCCATACAGGGCGCTCCCCCGTTTGACTTCGTTCGTCATCACGGGAATCTCCAGTTTAGATACCTCGTCCGCTTCCGTTTTGACCATCAAGCAAACGCCCATACCAAGACACATGTTGTGCTTTGCCGCTGCCTGTCGCGTCGCCTTAGCGGGGTTAAGCAAAATGCGCTGCGCCATCTCGCGCTTGGCAGGCCTCTCCTCAGCTTCGGCATCTCCTGCTTCGACAACTTGAGCATCGAGTACGTCAGCATAATCGAATATCACGGGGCCGGCTCCGCGATACTTTACCGCCCAGCGATGCGCAGATGCGTCTTGGTAAATGCTCGGAAGAAATGTAAGCCGCGGAGGATCCAGGAGCACATCGCTCACGGTGAACCCATACGCGTCGAATATCCGCTGCGGATCATCCTTGCCGAAGAGTCCCATGGCGCCTCCGTTTCCTTAACAACTAAGAGAAATATAGCACCAATTTGCATCGATCACATGGTGCAGAGCACCGTGATGAGCGGGATCGTGACGATCGCGAACACG
>CAVDZW010000084.1:0-3674 GCA_963613305.1 bacterium
TGCTGGTCTGTGCGTAAGGCGTGCCGTTTTTCTGGGGCGAGCGGTCACGTGGGATAATCTTGGGCATTCGAAGACGCTTGCCCGAGTTTTGGAGTGCATATGCCCAATACCGATAGGACGCAGCTGATGTCCGATCTGCCCGCAACTGAATCGTCCCGCGCGTCGTATGGGCAGGGTGCTGCCGATCGCACGACTGTGCAGCAGGGCGGTGCGTACGGGCAGCAGACGGCCTATCCTCAGCAAGGAACAGCCGGCCGGGTCGGCGCTTACGGGCAGCAGGGTGCCGCGGCGCAACGGGGCGCGGCGGCGGGCACGCCGTATTCGCAACGGCAAGCGTATACACAGCAGCCTTATGGGCAGCAGGCGTCTGCTCAGCAACCTTATGGCCAGCAACAGGCTTACCAGCAGCAGGGCTATCAACAGCAAGGTTACGCTCAGCAGCCCTATAACCGGCAGCAGGCCTATGCGCAGCAACAGGATTACGGGCAGGGGTCCGTTCCTCAGTCCGACCGTACCGTTATGATGCCCGGGCGTTCCGCCTATGCTCAGGTTCAGCAGGAGCAAGAGCCTTACGGTGCCGATGCCATGGGCGGCACGGCATCGTTCAAGGTGCCTGCCCGCGCGTCGCGTTCGCGTGAGCGTGCCGAGCGCCGTGCCACGCGCGAGCAAGAGCGGGAGCAGGCGCGCTATGAGCGCTCCGCGCGCCAGGAAGAAAAACCCGGCTCGAGTGCCGGTGCCGTTGCCGGTGTGATCGTTGCCATCGCTCTGGTCATTGCGCTTGTCGTCGTGTTCCTCTTCGGCCTTGGCGGGGCGAACCTTTTTGGCGGCTCGACCCTTTCGGACAAGACCTCTGAGCTCGAGGAAAAGGTCTCGAGCGCTACCGACGCCCTTACCGGAAATTCCACCACCGATACCGCCCAGAACACGACCGAGAGCACCACGCAGGACTCTTCGCAGCAGAGCGCCCAGAGCGCGGACAACTCAAGCGCCTCTACGACCACGAACTCCGGACAGACGACGACCGATTCGTCCTCCAATCCTTCTTCGGGTACGAGCTCCTCCACCGCCGACTCGAGCCAACAGGACACTGCGACCGATTCGAGCTCGCAGGGGACCGATTCGAGCGCCTCGGATGCTACGGCAGACTCGAGCTCGAGTGACTCTTCGAGCAGCGAAGCGTTCGCGCCCGGCCTCTAGGTCCGTTCGCTGAGGTTCACACCCGGCGTCGTGCGGCATTTACGGTAGCCGGGGCGCAACGGTCGCCATGCCACATGACTCGGGGCGCGCCGGCGGCTTTGAAGGTCATTGCGGGACGCTGTCCCTTGGTTCGGATACAATGGCCGCACCTGTACGGCAGCGGCACGCAGGCTCCGGTTGGGTGCGGGCGTGCCGAGTTTATCGAGGAGCAAACATGGCAGAAGAGTTGACGGTCGAGGAGCGCGCTCGCCAGGGTGCGGACAAGCTGGGTCTTTTGGAGTTCGATGCGCTGGTGCGCCGCGCACGCACGTGCCGCAGGTTCGACGGTTCCGCGCGCCTTCCGGAGGAGTTTTTGCTCGAGCTCGCGAATCTCGCGCACTTCGCGCCTAACGGCGCCAACGCGCAGCGCCTGCGCTTTCATGTGGTGAGTAGTCAGGAAGAGTGCGACGCCGTGTTCGAAAACCTCGTCTGGGCCGCCGCCCTCAAAGACTGGCCCGGTCCCTCCGAGACCGAGCGCCCCGGCGGCTACGTCGCCATCCTTGCCGAGCGCGCGGTGCCGGGTAAGCCCGCGGCACCCATCAGCGAGGTCGACTGCGGCATTGCCGCTCAGACCATGATGCTCGCTGCGCGCTCCGCCACGCCCGAGGTTGCCGCCTGCATGTTCAAGGCATTCAAGCCGGCCATCATGCCTGCTATGGGTATCGACCCCGACCTCTATGAACTCAAGCTCGTGATGGCATTCGGGCAGCCGATGGAGCAGCAGGTGATCGAGCCCGTCTCGGCTTCGCCCGACGGGACCCTCAAATACTGGCGTGACGAGGCCCAGGTGCACCACGTGCCCAAGCGCGCGCTCGAGGACGTGCTGGTCTAGCGCATGTGCATGAACCCTCGCTAAAAAGGAGAAGCCGATGAAGGACCTGTACCTGGTGCGTCACGGGCAGACGCTCTTTAATCTCAAAGCCATTATCCAGGGCTGGTGCGACTCTCCGCTCACGCCCCTCGGCGTGGAGCAGGCGCGCCGAGCGGGCGCCTTTTTGCGTGCGCGCGGCATTGCGCCCGATGCCGCCTATACCTCAACGCTCCACCGCACCGAGGAAACGATCCAGGCGCTCTGGCCGAACCTTGCCTACGAGCGCTTGGAAGGCCTGCGTGAATGGTCGTTCGGCGATTACGAGGCCGAGCGCGTGATGCTCATGCCCGAGCGCCCGTGGCGCGATTTCTTTAGGCCGTTTGGCGGCGAGGGGCAGTTTGAGGTGCGCGAGCGCGTGTCGGCAACGCTTGCGCAGGCCATGGCTTCAGAGGATGCCCAGACCGTTCTTGCGGTGAGCCATGGCTCGGCCATCCGTGAGTTCTTGATCTATACGCTCGGGGCCGCGGCAAACGAGGCCTGCACGGTGCCCGGAAACTGCGCGACCCTGCATTTTGAGTTTGACCCGTCGGCTGCTGACGGCGCTTGCCCGTTCACGCTCGTCGAGACCTTTACCCAGGACGATTACGCCCGCGAGCTCGGGCTCGAGCCGCTCCCGGCGCAGCCCGCGCTTGAGCGCAGGTAGGGCTCTGGGCAAGGGTTGCCGTCTCTTTTTGAGGTGTGGCAGCTCTTGCGATCAGCAACGAATATCACAAACGCGGGGTGATTGCGCCCTTTGGCGCTGAAGCAGGTCCGTTACGGTGCGTGCAAGGATGGAGGGGGCGGGGCCGCACGTGCCGGTTGCGAGCCCCCCCAGAGCATTCTTAAAGCTTTGCCACCTGATGCATGAGAAGAGGGCGGGGAAGCGCGAAGCCGCTCAGGTCGATTCCGTCGGACGCGATGAGCGCGAGGGCAAAGTTGAACGGCTCCTTGCCGGTTACCTCGCTCTTGGCCTGCGCCGTTTGAGCCTCGCGCTCGGCCTCGGCGGCGGCGAGGGCGGCAGGGGAGTCCACACGCACGACCTTGAGGCCCTGGAGCATGGTGTGCACGGCGTCCACGGCGTCGCGACGCTTGACCTCCCATATGCGGTGGCGCACACCGAAGCCGTCATAAAGGTCAAAGAGCGGTGCCCCCTGCATGGCCGCACCCAAGATGATGTCCATGACCGGTTGCGCCTCGTGCGCCGCCACGACGGCTTCCGTCTGCATGCCGAGCCTTGCGATTGCACCAGCCATGCGTGCCGAGCGCTCCTCGATATCCGGGTCCTCGGCGACAGATTCCGCCACCCCGAGGTCGTCGAGCGCGCAGATGCATACGATGCCGTGCCGCTCACCTTGCTCGTTCACCTGCTGATAGAGATAGTAGGCAGCACCTGGATCCTTGACGAGCGTGCCGTCGGCGAGTGCTCCCTTGAGCGCGTCCACGTCGGCAAGGACATCCATGGCACCCGAGATGACGTCGATCACTTGCTCGTTGGCGGGGCGGATGCAGGGGAACGGAAGCGCTTTCATGGGCGGCCTTTCGGTGGTGGACGATGAGCGGCGGGCAGAGCGCCCGCAAAATACCCAAC
>CAVDZW010000085.1:0-49270 GCA_963613305.1 bacterium
CGACAAGGCCGCCGAGACCATGGCCGGCCTCTCGGGCACCCGCATCCACGAGTAGCCCCGGGCCCCGACCCGCCCGCTCCCCACGCACAAGGCCGCCTCTCGGCGCCCCGTTCGGCCCTCCGGCCGGGCGGGGCGCTTTCGTATTCGAAGACAGTACGGCGTGCCGCCAAGCGATGGACCCTCCGGTCAGCGTGCGAAGCCTTTTAGTTAGGTAAGCTCCTCTAAAAAGGCGAGTGCCTTCTCGTATGCTTCCTTGCCTGCAGGGTTCGCGGTGTCTCGATCAAAATCATGCTCGAGATAGTAGACCTGATGCATAACGGCCTTCGGCGCTGAACGCCACAGGGCTTTCGATTGCCTGATGGGCACATCTTCATCGCCGGTGCTCGCGGTGATGAAGAGGGGAGGCAGGGCGGCGATGTCTTCAGGAGATAGCGACCAGCGCATTATCTCGTCGTGGCCATCAAGCCCCATCATACGTAGCCATGAGTTTTCGTGCTGCCGGGCGTATACGTAAAGGGAGAAACGCTTTGCTTTTGCTCCCGATGTCGGTATCTCGGCACCGTTCATCACGATGGCATCCACCTGCGCTGACGTTATTTCGGGTAATGCCAGGTACCTCTTGGCGGGTTTTGAAAACGCGGGGTCCGCGAGGTCGTGGTAGCCGTAAAAGTCGAGGATCCCCAGCGGTTTGCGTGCTCCCCGTCGATTAAGTTCGCGCTGCAGCATCAAGGCAAGGTAGGCACCGGCCGAACGGCCGAAGAGACACCATTCGCGGTACGTTCCCAGCTCAAGTGCATCGCCTACCTGTTCCTTCCAGGTTGCGGTAAGCGATTCGAGCGTTTGCGGCAGGCTCGCCTCGGGCGCCAAGGGGTAGTCGGCACAGATAAGGGTATAGCCGGAATCGAGAATCATGTGGATGTAAGGGGTGGGCAGGTCATCTCGCTCTCCGTAGAGCATCCCTCCGCCATGGATATAGAACAGCGCGATTTTCTTATCGCACGCGGGCAGGGGGCGGTGAACAGATATCAAGGGACTTTCGCTCATGAATCGGACTCGCTTTCCTTTGCATTGTCGCCAGAGAGTGCGAGGATCTTCTCGCTTAGCAGCACCTGCAGAAAGTCATCGGGGTTCTTTACGTCGATTCCCGTGAGCTTGTGCACGCGATCGATGCGATATCGCACGGTTTTGGGGTGGACGAACAACTGCTCGGCGGTTTTGGCATAGTCGAGACTGTTTTTGCAGAGCGTGGTGAGCGTGGTGAGCAGATCGGGATTTTTACGTGCGAGCATCGACAAACGAGGGTCGATGAACCGTTCGGTTTGCGAGAGGTCGTCTGCCATCAACAGGAGCTTAAAGATGCCGAGGTCGTCGAAGCGCATGCAGCGGTTACGGTACCTCGTTCCGCTGAAGAGCTTGTAGGCATCGATGATCTCGCTGCTCATGCGCGGGAACGAATAGCGGTCCGTTGTGCTGCTGAGAATGGCAAAGTACGTAAAGAGCGGTAGCGTCGAGGCGGAGTGAAGTTCCTTGAGCGCGTTGTCGATTACCGTCTGGTCAAATCCGCTAAGCGAACTGCGGAAATTATGGATGAAGACAAGGCGATCGCTGCTTTCGAAATAGACGATTCCCGGATAGAGGGTGCGTAGCTTACGGCGTATGGCCTGGTGGACCTCGTCCAGACGGTCGGCGTCGGTTGGGTCGGTGGGCTCAACGCGCACCAAGAGCGCCTCGTAAAGCGGAAAACGGTCGATTTCGAGCGTCGAGAGCGCCGCATCGATTTTCTCATGCGTGTTGTAGCGGTCGAGCAGCAGATCATGCACGAGATTGTTGTTCTGAAAGAACATCTTCTGCTTGATGGCGTTTTGCTTAAGGATCTCCATCTGCAGAAGGCTCACGACGTTTTCGATGGTCATAACGTCGAGCGGGGTGAGGGTAGCCCCTTCGTTGTGCATGATCAGATAGTAGTCTATATCGTCGGAGCTGGGGATGCGCACGCCCAGTGCCATCTCGGTAAGGGTCTGATGGTTGCGATCCCCATAGCCCTTGTCGTAGAACAGACGGGTGTCGAAGTAAGCATGTGTCTGGTAAGGGCTTGGATCGCGCCTGGTAAATGAGTACCCGGAGAACTTTGCGCGCTCTTGATCGGTCGATAGGCGGCGGTCTCGTGCTGTGTCCAGGTATGTCACATCGACATGCAAGGTGTTTTTGAGGGTGCTGAGGATGTAGGACACCGAGGGCTGTTTGAGTGCAAGCGCCATGAGATGGCGGTGAACCTCGTAAAAGCGGTTGAGAAGCGTGAGGTTGGAATCGAGGATGTGCCCCATCACATCCATCAAAATGGATTCGTACTTGATGCCGGGGGATAGCTGAATCAACGGCAGGTCGAAATCTTCGCAGAGTTCGATGACGTTTGCGGGCGCTTGCGCCATGAGGCGCTCGGGCTTGAAGGCGATCGCGGCGATGCCGATGGAGCTCATCGTGCGGAAGAATTGCGCAAGGTCCGCCTCGGCCAGGTTTTCGATGGCATAGAAGCTCGAGATTATGAGCTGTCCTTTTTTGCCCCAGTTCTCGATATCGGAAGCCTCGAGCACCATGGCGCTTCCCACCTCGTTTGCGAGGCCGCTTGCACCGGCTATGACTTGCGCATCGGCGAACGAGGGGAGCAGGAGCACGTCTTCTACATTCATGGCTCTCCTTCGTACGGTACCTACAAGTGTAACGGGGTCACCTGAGGGGTCTTTTCCCGTTTAGGAAAATTAGCGCTGTCTAAATTAGCCGTGCGGTACATGAACGCATGTTGAGCGGATGAAAGAATGAGCCTCGTACAACGACGAACCCTCTACCCGGGACTTGAGGGCGCGTCACCATGTGCGTGAAGCACAGGCAGAAATCGAAAAGATCCGAAGGAGGACATTCGATGCTCAAGACCGTTGTAAAGCAGAATTCGTATCAGGATTCCATCAATCTGATGTTGTTGACCAACAAGATCAACACACTCGACGGCGTCATCCAAAGCCAGATCATGATGGGTACCGATGCCAATAAGGATATCTATCAGGCGGCCGGCCTTCTGACCGATGAGGCCGCGGCCGCGGCGCCCAGCGATATGGTCATTGTGGTAGAAACCGACGACGAGAGCGTGATTGACACGGTGCTTGCCGAGACCGAGGCGTTTTTGGCTGACCTTTCGGTGAAGAAGGAGGCGGCGGGCGCTCCAGCCGAGGCAACGAGCTGGGAAGAGGCCATGGCCATGCTCCCCGATGCCAACATGGCGCTCTTTTCCATCCCTGGCGAGTATGCAGCTCCTGAGCTCGAGCGTGCGCTCGACCTTGGACTCAACGTCTTCTCGTTCACCGATAACGTTGCCCTCGAGGACGAGGTGCGCCTGAAGCAGAAGGCACATGAGAAGGGGCTTCTCTTCATGGGCCCCGACTGCGGCACCGGCGTGGTGTCGAGCGTGCCTGTGGCATTCACCAACGTCATCAACCCCGGCAACATCGGCATCGTGGGCGCATCGGGCACCGGCATCCAGGAGGTCACGTGCGTGATCGACCGTTTGGGCGAGGGCTGCGTGCACGCCATCGGCACCGGTGGACGCGACCTCAACGAGCGCGTGGGCGCCGTGACGGTTAAGGACGCCATCGTCGCTCTTGAGCATCACGACCCCACCGACGTTATCTGCGTTATTTCCAAGCCGCCCGCGCCTGAGGTGCGCGACGAGGTCGTCGACCTGCTCGAGAAGTGCTCTAAGCCCGTCGTCGCCATCTTTATCGGCGAGAAGCCCGAGGCCCACTTGGGCAAGGTGCACCTGGCGCATACTCTCGAGGAGTGCGCGCGCATCGCCGTCGACCTTGCTCGCGGCGAGCAGGTAAAGAAGAACTACACCGAGCCGCTCGATGTTGAGGTCGAGACTCCGCTGGGCGACGACAAGACCGTCATCGGCCTGTATTCCGGCGGTACGCTCGCGGGCGAGGCTGCCATGATGATCACCGAGGCGCTTGATCTCGGCCACATTATCAAGGAAGACGGCTACATGCTGCGCCATGGTGGCTATGACGTCATCGACCTGGGCGACGACGTGTATACCCAGGGTCGTCCGCACCCCATGATTGATCCCGAGGTCCGCATCAAGATGATGCGCGACTACTCCGCCATGGACACCACGGGTGTCATCGTCTTCGATTGTGTGCTGGGCTATGGCTGCCATCCCGATATGGCCTCTGAGCTCGCCCCCGTCATCTCAGAGTGCATCGAGAGGGCAAAGGCCGACGGACGCGATGTCAAGTTCGTCGGCACCGTGGTGGGCACCAAGCACGATCCGCAGGATTATGACCGTTCGGTCGAGATCCTTCGCGAGGCGGGCGCCATCGTCGAGTCGAGCAACGCGCGCGCTGTGCGCGCCGCGCTCGCCTTCAAGGGCATCGACTACGCCGAGGCCGATCGCGAGACCGTGCCGTACGAGGTGAAGGACGACTCCCCGCTGCCCGAGCCTTCCGAGGCCGTCATGGAGCTCCTCACCACCAAGCCGCGCGTCATCAACGTGGGTGTCGAGAGCTTCAACGACCCGCTGCGCACCTACGGCGCCCAGAGCGTCCAGTACACCTGGAAGCCCAAGGCCGGCGGCAACAAGCGCATGATCCATCTGCTCAACGAACTCGACAAGGTCGAAGGCATCGATGAGGCCAACGAGCGTATCTGCCAGCGCTTCCGTGAGTCTCAGCCGCAGCTCGTCGACGTCGTGGTGGCCAAGGACGTTATCCCTGAACTCAACCGCGCGCAGAAGACGCTCTTGCACGCCGGTCCTCCCATCACCTGGGAGAACATGCAGGGCCCGATGAGGGGCTCGTGCATCGGCGCCGCGCTCTTTGAGGGCTGGGCCGAGACCGAGGAGGAGGCGCTCGCGCTCCTCGAGGCTGGCGAGGTGGAGTTCATCCCCTGTCACCACTGCCATGCCGTGGGCCCCATGGGCGGCATCACCTCCGCCAACATGGCCGTGCTCAAGGTCGTCAACCTTGCTGATGACACGGTTGCCTACTGCACCATGAACGAGGGCATCGGCAAGGTGCTGCGCTTCGGTGCCTATAGCCAGGAGGTCGTGGACCGTCTTCACTGGATGGCCGACGAGCTCGGGCCTGTGCTCGCCAAGGCGCTCAAGCTCTCCGATGGCGGCATCAACCTCAACGTGCTCATGGCGCGCGCCATCACCCAGGGCGATGAGTTCCACCAGCGCAACATGGCCGCCACGCTCAACTTCGTCAAGGAGATGGCGCCGCTCATCGTCCAGACCGATGTGGATGAGGACGCCAAGCAGCGCGTTATCCAGTTCCTTTGCGATACCGACCAATTCTTCCTTAACGTCATGATGGCCACGGGCAAGTCGATCGTCGATTACGTGCGCAAGGACCAGGAAGGCTGCATCGTTTCAACCATGACGCGCAATGGCTACGAGTTCGGTGTGCGCGTGTCCGGCTTGGGCGACGAGTGGTTCACCGCCCCCGTCAACACGCCGGTCGGCCTCTACTTCACGGGCTTTTCCGAGGAGGACGGCTGCCCCGACAACGGCGACTCCGCCATCTGCGAGACCGTGGGCGTTGGCGGCATGGCCATGGTGGCCGCCCCGGGCGTCACGCGCTTTGTCGGTGCCGGCGGCTTTGAGGACGCGCTCAACATCTCCAACGAGATGGAGAAGATCTGTGTGGCGCATAACCCCAACTGGGCTATCCCCACGTGGGACTTCAAGGGCGCTTGCCTGGGCATCGACATTCGTAAGGTCGTTGCCACGGGTATCACCCCGCTTATCAACACCGGTATTGCGCACAAGAAGGCCGGAATCGGCCAGGTGGGCGCGGGTACCGTGCGAGCACCGCTGGCTTGCTTCGAGAAAGCGCTCGAGGCCTACTGCGCCAAGCTCGGAATCGAGTAGGCGAGACGCATGATTGTTTCCCTGGCGAGCGACTATACCCTGGAGCATATCCGGGGGCGGGTGCGCGGATGCGTGCATAGCACGTTTGCGACGAGCTTCAACGTCGAGTTGGATGGCTTCTTGCTCCATGTGGGGCAGAGCGTTCAGGCGCTCTCCTGCCTGGGCGTTGCGGTCGCTCCCGGGGAAATGCAGGAGCTGCTCGATGTGATCGAGCGCGGCGACCGTGCGATTGTGCGCGATGGCGTGCTGCGTCTGTACGGGCGCTATGGCATGGGGCAGATCGAGCTTTCTGGGGCGCCGGTGCGTGCCTGTCGGGTTCTTTCGCGCAAAGATTCGATGGCGGAGGGCCTCGATCTGTCTGTCTACCGTGCTCTTGAGCAGTTCGACCTGCTTTCGCTCATGGGACTTCCCGAGTGCGCGCACACCACGCGTGCCATCTCGGAACTCGCGCGGTATTCGTCCATTTGCGCAGCGCAGTCTGCGGGTGCGGATGATATCGACCCCATGCGCATCGCCGCGGCCGAGCGCGCACTTTCCGGTGCGGTCGAGTACCTGGTCGGGCGCGGTCTGGGGCTCACCCCTTCGGGTGACGACGTGCTCTGCGGGTTCGGATGCGGCCTTGCGTACCTCTACGGGGGCGTGCTCCCTTCGGGGGTTGAGGTTTTTCGCCAAGTGGTGTCCGAGAACGTTGAGGGGAGAGCCACTGCGGTGAGCGAGGCATATCTGCGAGCCATGCTCGATGGCTGCGCCAACGCCGACTACCTTGACGTTCTCGGCGCGCTCGATAGCGATGACACCGGTGCGCTCAATGCGCTCTTCGAACGGGTTCTTGCTACGGGCCACACGTCGGGTGCAGACAGCCTGCTCGGGTTCGCGGCAGCCTTCTGCTGCTTGTTCTAATAAACGTTTCACGGCGTTTTAGATAGGAAAAGAGAGAAAGGAAAAGGAATGGCAACTGAGGAAAAGAAAAAGAAAGGGCCCGATATTACCGTCTGGCTTCTCATCTCGATGATTGCGGCCGTGATCGTCGGCCTTGTCGTGGGCGAGCCCATGCAGAACATACAGTTCATCGGCGATATCTTCTTCCGCCTGATTCAGATGACCATCCCTATCTTCATCCTGTGCACGATCGTCAAGTCGGTAGGAGGTTTGACTCCGCAGACGCTTTCGGGCATCGGCCTCAAGGGCATCATCGTCTTTATCGTCAGTACCGGTATCGCCGCTGCGGTGGGCATCAGCCTTGCAGTCACCCTTCAGCCTGGCAGCGGCCTCGAGGGTTCTGCCATCGTCAAGAACGCGTCGTATGACGGCGAGGCCACGGCCATGGCGTCCATTCAGGAAACCATCACCGGCTTTTTCGGCAACAACATCGTCGCGTCGCTCTCTAACGGTTCGATGATCCAGATCATCATCTTCGCTGTCGCGTTCGGCCTGGTCATCAGCTTCTGGCGCCACGAGCACGACGGTGAGTGCCTGGCCTACGACCTGTGCTGCGAGGTTTCCGACCTGCTGCTCAACATCATCCGAGCGGTCATGAAGATCGCCCCGATCGGCATCTTCTGCTACGTGTCCGCCATGATCGGCACCCTCGGCTACGACGTGCTGCTGCCGCTGGGCAAGTACTTCGTCGTCATGCTCCTGGGCATGGGCATCATGTTCGCCGCCTACTTCATCGTCGTTCCGCTGTACTGCCGCGTGAGCCCGCTTAAGCTCGCCAAGAAGATGCTGCGCATGACCGTCACGGCCTTCACCACCATCTCCTCTGCTATTACGCTGCCTACCGCCATGGAGGATGCTAAGAACAAGATCGGAATTCGCGAGGACATCGTCGACGTGCTTCTGCCCCTCGGCGTGCCTCTGAACTCCAACGGCGTGGCCGTGCACATGGCGGTCGACGCCCTCTGCATCGCTCAGATGTACGGTGTGCACTTTGGTCCCAGCGACCTTCTGACCGTGTGGGTCATCTGCACCATGATTGCGTTCGTCAACGCGGCTACCCCTGGCGCATCGCTCGTGTCGCTCACCATGATGGTCCCGGCGCTCAACCTGCCCATGGCCGCGATCGGCATCTTCGGTGGCCTCGAGTATCCCACGGGTGCTTCCCGCACCCCGCTCAACGTCGACGGCGACGTCTTTGCGGCCATGCTCGTTGCTGGTCCTGACGGCATCGATCACGAGATCTTCGACGCGGATTAAGGCAGCTCGCCGATTCGTGTGCCCGCCAGTTTTTGGCGGTACGGGGCGTAAGGACTAGACGCCCCGCCCGATGCGCTGCGGCTTCGTATCGGGCGGTCCCCACTCGGACCTAAAAGCCAAGTCGGCGCGCCTCGGCCGATGCCGAGGCGCCCGGCGGCTCCTTTTGGGAGTTTGTTTCGTCCACTTCTATGGGAAAGAGCGGTTTCCCGAGGGACAGTGATTTCAATGGCTCAAGAAACAACCACTAAAGCCAAGCATTTTAAGTACAATCCCACTGCAGCCATGGTCATTGCCATGGTGGCGGGTGTCATCGTCGGCCTTATTGCCGGGCCCGTGATGTCGAACATTCAGTTCATCGGCAATATCTTCTTTCGCCTGGTGCAGATGGGCATCGTGCCCTTTGTGATGTGCGAGATCGTCGGCGCTATCGGCTCGCTCAGCAAAAAGGAGCTCGCCGGTATCGGCCTTAAGGCGACGATCGCCTTCCTGACTTCTTCACTCCTCGCGTCGGCATTCGGCATCCTGTGCACCGTGGTGTTCAAACCGGGTGCGGGCCTTGCCAACACCAGCCTGGTACAGTCGGCGACCACCGATCTCGAGGCGACGTCGGTGAGCATCACCGACACCATCACCGATTTCTTCCCGTCCAACATCATCGGGTCAATTGGTTCGGGCGCTATGGTACCCTGCATCGTCTTTGCCATCTTTTTCGGTATCGCCATCATCCTGGTGCGCGAGAAGAACGACGGCGTGTGCCCTGTCTACGACTGGGTGCTGAACCTCAACGAGATCTTGCTTGAGATCATCAAGGTCGTCATGAACGTCGCTCCTATCGGCATCTTCTCTTACGTATCGGCTTCGGTTGGTTCGCTCGGTTTTGACGTACTCATCGCTATCGGGCGCTACATCCTGGTGCTTGCCGGTGCCACGCTCGTCTTTACCTTTGCTTGGTTCATCGTGGTGGGCGTGCGCTGCCGCCTGAGCATTCCCAAGCTCATGAGCAAGATGATCCCGATGTCCGTTATGGCGGCGGCCACCATCTCGTCTGCGGTCACCCTGCCCATGGAAATGGAAGACGCCAAGAACAAAATCGGCCTACGCCGTGACATCGCCGATTTGGTTCTTCCTCTGGGCGTGCCGCTCAACTCCAACGGTTCCGCGCTGCATATGGCCGTGACCGCCATCTTCGTGTCGCAGATGTATGACATGGAGTTCGCGGGGTCGGCGCTTATCGTGGTCTGCGTCATTGCCTGGTTGCTTTCGCTTGCCAACGCGGTCGCTCCGGGTGCCACGATGATCTCGCTCACCATGCTCATCCCGGCACTCGGCCTGCCGCTGCAGGCAGTGGCCATCCTTGGCGGCCTTGAGTACATCGTTGCCGCCATCCGTACCACGCTGAACGTCAACTCCGATGTCTTCTGCGCCCTTTTAGTTGCTGCGGGAGAAGACGGCATCGATCGCGAGGTCTTCGACGGAACCAAGGTCGCCCAGGAGTAGGACTGAAGGGATTTTGGGCCGGTGGTCCCCTGTCTCGTTTGCGCAAGGGGCCGTATGTTTCGGTAGCGCACTCAGCGCATGCCGGTCGTTGGAATTCGATTTGTTTTTATTGCTTCGTTATGGCTATTGGAGGTCATGATGCTCGTTTCACGCGACAAACTCAAAGAACTGATGAAGAACAAATTCATGGCGGCCGGCATGCACGAAGACCATGCCGAGGCTCAGGCCGAGGTGCTCACCTGGTCGAGCGAGCGCGGCCTTCATAGCCACGGCGAGGTGCGCGTCGAGTACTACACCGAGCGCATTTCCAAGGGCGGCATGACCGTCGACCCCAAGGTCACCTGGACCCAGACCGGCCCATGCACCGGCATCCTTGATGCCGACAATGGCTGCGGGTATCCGTTTGCCATCGAGGGCATGGAGCGCGCCATCGAGATGGCCAAAGAAAACGGCATCGGTTTTGTGGGCGTTGCCAACGTTTCGCACACCGGCGCCATCGGCTACTACACCGAGATGGCCGCCAAGGCGGGCATGATCGGTCTTTCGTGCACTCAGTCCGACCCCATGGTCATCCCGTACGGCGGCGCCGAGCCGTTCTACGGCACCAACCCCATCGCCCTTGCGTGCCCCACGGCTGACGAGCGTATCGTTGAGTTCGATATGGCCACGACGGTTCAGGCATGGGGCAAGATCCTCGACGCCAAGAGCGCCGGCCGTTCCATCCCCGAGGGATGGGCGGTCGATGAGGACGGCAACCCCGTTACCGATCCGCACCTGGTAAACGCGCTCGTCGCTATCGCCGGCCCCAAGGGTTACGGTCTCATGATGATGGTCGACATCCTCTCGGGTGTGCTCATGGGTGTGCCCGCAGGCAAGAATGTCTCCTCCATGTACCATGACCTTTCCGAGGGCCGTCGTCTGGGGCACCTTAACGTCGCCATCAACCCCGAGTTCTTCTGCGGTGACACCAACTTCCGCGAGCACATGTCCCAGGTCCTGGACGAGCTCGGCGCTGTCAAGCCCGGCCCCGGTTTCGACAAGGTCTACTATCCCGGCGAGCGTGCGCAGCTGCGCATCCAGGCCACCAAGGACGCGGGCGGCATCGAGATCGTGGACGACATCTACGATTACCTGGTTTCCGACGAGCTCTATATCAACAGCTGGGACCACAAGAACCGTTTCGCTGAATAGCCGTATTCATGCGGCGGCGCGCAAGTAGGGCGTGCGCATGCATGAGGGGAAGGGCGCTCGAGGCCGCCCTTCCCGTGCTCTGCCGCGTCGCCGCGTTCATTGGAGTGTTTTCTCATGGATAAGAAGAAGATCGTCATTCTTGACGCCTATGCCACGGTTCCCAACGACATCTCATGGGACCCGATCGCCCAGATGGGCGAGCTCACTATTTACGATCGTACGCCGCCCGAACTCATCGCAGAGCGTATCGGGGACGCGAATATCGTCATCTCCAGTAAGGTGATGATCGGGCGCGATGTGTTCGAGCAGTGCCCCAACCTCGAGTACATCGGGCTTCTGTCCACGGGCTTCAACGTCATCGACATCGAGGCTGCGCGCGAGCACGGCATCTCCGTCTGCAACGTTCCCGGCTACAGCACCATGGCCGTGGCGCAGATGGCCATGGCCCTCCTGCTCGAGATCACCAATATGGTGGGCATGCATGCTCAGGCCGTCAACGACGGCAAGTGGGTCGAGAGCCCCGATTGGTGCTTCTGGCTGAAAGACCACATGGAGCTCCTTGATAAGACCATGGGCATCATCGGCTACGGGTCCATCGGGCAAGCCGCGGGCCGTATGGCCAATGCCTTCGGCATGAAGGTCATCGGCCAGAGCCGCCATGCGCACCCCGAGCTCGAGAACGACATGGTGCGCACCACCACCGACGTAGATGAGGTGTTCCGCGAGTCCGATGTGGTGCTGGTGGCGGCCCCTCTCAACGACGATTGCCGTGACATCATCCGCAAGGAGAACATCGACAAGATGAAGGACGGCGTGATCGTCATCAACATCGCGCGACCTGGCCATGTGGTCGAGCAGGACGTGGTCGATGCACTCAAGAGCGGCAAGATGCGCGGCTTCGGCGCCGATGCCTCGTATACGGAGTGGACGGAGGGCCATACCGTGCTCGAGGGCGTGGAGAACTGCTATCTCACCCCACATATCGCATGGTGCCCCTACGAGACGCGCGTGCGCATGATCGATATCGTCACCGACAACCTGCGCCATTACCTCGATGGGGACCGCATCAACTGCGTGAACCCCTAAGCGCCGCGTCGCGGCAGCTTCTCTCACCGAAAGGAGATTCTCATGTCCAAACCAGCGGGCAAGCCCGACCGCATCGTCGTCGCCCTCGGCGGCAACGCCCTCGGCAACAACCCCACCGAGCAGATCGCCGCGGTGGACAACACCGCCCACGCGCTCCTCGGCCTCATCGAGCAGGGCAACGAGATCATCATCACCCACGGCAACGGCCCGCAGGTCGGCATGATCCAGAACGCCTTCGCCGCCGCCCACGACGCCATCGGCACCCCCGAGATGCCGCTGCCCGAGTGCGGCGCCATGAGCCAGGGCTACATCGGCTACCACCTGCAGCAGGGCATCGGCCGCGAGATGCACAAGCGCTACAAGCGCTGGCACGCCGCCACCGTCGTCACCCAGATCGAGTGCGACCCCGACGACCCCGCGTTCAAGAACCCCACCAAGCCCATCGGCCCCTTCCTCACCGAGGAGGCCGCCCGCGCCGAGATGGAGGCCGACCCCTCCAAGGTGTTCGTCGAGGACTCCGGCCGCGGCTGGAGGCGCGTAGTGGCCTCGCCCGACCCCAAGAAGATCGTCGAGGCCGACTCGATCCTGAACCTCCTCGACAACGAGTTCATCGTCATCGCCTGCGGCGGCGGCGGCATCCCGGTCGTGCGCGACTACTCGAACAAGGGCTGCTACCGCGGCGTCCCCGCCGTCATCGACAAGGACCTGGGCGGCGAGCTGCTCGCCGAGGACTGCGACGCCGACGTGCTGTTCCTGCTGACCGCCGTGGAGCACGTGGCCATCAACTTCGGCAGGCCCGACCAGGAGGAGCTCGAGGACGTCACCGCCGACGAGGCCGAGCGCCTGGCCGACGAGGGCCAGTTCGGCAAGGGCTCCATGGAGCCCAAGGTCCGCGCCGCCATCAAGTTCGCCCGCTCCCGCAAGGGCCGCGTGTGCATCATCGGCGCCCTCGACAAGGCCGCCGAGACCATGGCCGGCCTCTCGGGCACCCGCATCCACGAGTAGTCCCGGGCCCCGTCCCGCCCGCGCCCGGCCGGGACGCAGGCGCCTGCCCGCTCCCCGCGCCAGACCGCCTCTCAGCGCCCCGTTCGGCCCTCCGGCCGGGCGGGGCGTTTTCGTATGGAAGGACGAGGTTGAGTAAATCCCTGGTAGCGGGCCTAATCCCTGAGGGTTAAAAAAGGTTTACACGCCGTTCGCGCTTTTTAATCCCCTTATTGCCTATCTAATCCTTCCGGCGTCACGGTATTCATCGATAACAAAGGCTCGCGCAACGGGTGCGGGCGCAGTGAAAGGTGGAATACATGAACGCCATCAATCGACCTGTTTCTCGCAGGGACTTTGTGGGCCTGGGCATGCTGGGCGCCGCCGCTGCCGCTATCGGCACCGCGGGTTGCGCGCAGGGCGGCACGGCCGAGGGCAGCGCAGACGCGAGCAGCAAAGCCACGATCGTTTTCAAGAACGGCACCATTCAGACCATGGTCGCCGAGGGCGATACCGCCGCCGCCATGGCGGTGCGCGGCAACGAGATCGTCTATGTGGGCAACGATTCGGGCCTCGATAAGTACATCGGCAACGACACCGAGGTCATCGACCTCGACGGTGGCATGGTCGTTCCCGGCTTTATGGACGGCCATATCCATGCTCCGGGCGATTGGCTCACCAAGCTCTACGAGATCGATCTTTCCAAGGGCTCGACCATCAAGGAGTACAAGAAGATCATCAAGGAGTTCGTCGACGCCCATCCCGATGACGAGGCCTATACCGGCCATCCATTCATGATCAACGCCTTCGAGCAGGAGGACGGTACCAACCCCGGTCCCAACAAAGAACTCCTCGACAAGATCTGCTCCGATAAGCCCATCCAGCTATTCGATGTGTCGCACCATTCGTGCTGGGTCAACTCCAAGGCGCTCGAGATGGCGGGCATCACCAACGATACGGCCGACCCCACGGGCGGCATCATCACGCGCGACGCCAACGGCGAGGCAACGGGCTACCTCATCGACTCGGCCGCCAACCTGGTGTCCGATGTGGTCGAGGTAAAGCATACCGACAAGCAGTACCTCAAGGCCATCAAGAAATACCAGGAGGCCGCGGCCGCCTACGGCATCACCGGCATCACCAACCTCACCGCGGTGAGCACCAAGTTCTATCGCGACCTCGAGAAGGACGGCGAGCTCAACCTGCGCATGCGCGTTCTGCCCACCATCACGCCGGGCATGACGACCGACGAGGCCGTAAAGACGGTCGAGAGCCTCAAAAAATACGAGAGCGACATGATCTCGACCGGCACTGCCAAGATCTTCTCCGACGGCGTGACCGAGGGCGGCAGCGCCGTCATGCTCGAGCCCTATACCGATGCGGCCGGCAAGGGCGAGGGTTGGTACGGCGAGTCCGTGTGGGACCAGCAGGAGTTCTCGAACATGGTCGTGGCGCTCGACAAGGCGGGCGTGCAGGTGCACGTGCATGCCATCGGCGACGGCGCGGTGCACAACACCCTCGATGCCTATGAGCGCGCGATCAGCGAGAACGGTGCGCGCGACGACCGCCGCAACACCATGACGCACGTCTGCGCGGTGACCGACGGCGATATCCAGCGCATCGCCGACATGAATGTCCTGTGCGCCCTGCAGTTCCTGTGGATGTATCGCGATTCGCTCTGCGATCTTGAGGTTGCGTTCGTCGGCGAAGAACGTGCCATGAAGTTCTATCCGGTCAAGACCATGATCGAGAAGGGCTGCTTTGTTTCGGGCGCTTCCGACGGCCCGGTTACCGGCTATGCGCCGCTCGAGGAGATCGAGGTTGCCGTCACGCGCAACAGCCCCTATAAGGACGAGGAAGACACCGACATGTATCGCTGGCCCGAGCAGGGCATCACCGCCTATCAGGCGCTCGAGGCCTACACCAAGAACGTGGCCTATGAGAACTATATGGAGGACAAGATCGGCACCCTCGAGGTGGGCAAACTCGCCGACATCACGGTGCTCGACACGAATATCCTCAAGTGCGACCCCAAGAAGATCTCGGACGCCAAGGTGCGCTACACCATCTCCGACGGACGCATCGTCTATTCGGCATAGTCACCTATCCATTTGGGGCCAGCTGTTCGGTTGAGCTCAGCAAAACACGGCACGGTGGCGCGGTGCTCGCCGATATGGATCGCATCGTGTCGGCCCCAGAACTAAAGAAGGCAACGCACCATGCTCAAGAGGTTTTGGGCATGGTGCGTTTTCGCACCGGTAATGCGGGCATAATGAGACGGTCTAATCGCTTATTGGAGGGACCTCATGCCTGCCCTTATCACGCATCATCTTTTTGGCGAGGAGAGCATCGACCGTCTGCCCGCCGGCATCATCGGGGGCGAGGAGGAGCGCACCGCCTTCATCCTCGGCAACCAGGGCCCCGACCCGTATTTCTTCCGCTTTCGCACGCCGCGCCTCAAGGACTGCATGCACCTCGCCGCGGTCATGCACCGCTCGCGCATGACCCGCCAGTTCGAGGCCGTCCGCTCGGGCGTGGAGCATCTGCAAAAGAGCGACGCGAACCTTGGCCGCGCCTTTGCGCTCGGCATGCTTTCTCACTACGTGCTCGACCGCAACGCGCACCCGTTCGTCTACGAGCAGCAGTTCGGCATCCTCAAGGCCGATGAGTCGCTCGTCGGCTCCTCGAGTGAGGTGCACGCCGTGATCGAGAGCGAGCTCGATGTGCTCATGCTCAATCTCAAACGCGACGGCGCCACATGCGCCGATTTTCCGCCCGCTTCCGAGATCGTGACCACCGACCGCATCGATATGGTGGCCGGTGCCCTCATGAGCTTTGCGGCCATGAGCGTCTACGACCTCGACATTCCGGTAGGGGAGTACGGCGGCGCCGTAGCCGACATGCAGCTGCTCTACCGCACCATCGAGCCTGCCGGTTCGCGCAAGACGCAGGCCCTCGCGGCGCTCGAGGGCATGGTCAAGGACAACTCGCTTTTGGGCTCGCTCGCACATCGCGTGACCGACGAGCCTTCTGCACGTACCGGCAACATGGGGCATCTGAGCTGGGAGAACCCCTTTACCGGTGCTGTTTTTGACCGTTCGTTCCCCGAGGTGTTCGACGCCGCGCTCGACGATTACGCCCGCACCGCCGCCCGCTTTATCGAGGGCGAGAATATGGCCGATGTGACCGGGCACGTGAACTATAGCGGCCGTGTGCTCGATGGGACCGAGGAGTTCGACCGCGAGGAGTAGTGGGTTCCGGCGTTCCATGGGGTTCCGGCGTTTTGCCAAACGCCGGAACCGGTCGACGCTGCGCGGCCACCTAGCGGGCATCTTGTCACTCAAGCGGTCGGTCATGACCCGAAGGTCAATGACCGACCGCTTTCGTGCCAACCTGCTCCGCTAGGTGGCCGCTCGCTGACTTTGGTTCTACCTGGGGTGCTGTCGCAGTTGCGGCTTTTCGCCCCGCCGCTTTCATGCCAACTTGTTCGCCCTGGACGCCGCTCGCTGACGTGGGTTCAACCTGGGGCGTTGTCGCGGTTGCGGCTTTTCGCCCTGCCGCTTTCGTGCCAACCTGCTCCGCTGGGTGCCCGCTCGCTTGCGTTGGTTCTGCCTGGGGCGCTGCCGCTGCCGGGGCGTTCTTTGGGCGCTGCCTGTTCCTCGCTTGACCGAATCCTTACGCGTGGGTTTGTCGGCTTGCCCTAACATAGGTGAGTCTTCAAGACTCGTAAAACAAAAGGGAGGGTCCCTTCTTATGAAGTACACCAAGGCCGAGCGCAACTGGGTCATGTATGACGTTGGCAATTCGGCACTCGTGCTGCTGAACACCTCGATTGTGCCCATCTACTTTAACGCCATCAACACCGGCGCCTCCTCGGCCGACCTCGTGGTGGCCTGGGGCAACGCGCAGACCATCGCCTCGCTCGTGATCGCGCTGCTCATGCCCGTCCTCGGCTCGCTTGCCGACTACGCGGGCAACAAGGTCAAGTTCTTCCTGGGCTTCTTCCTCACGGGCCTCGTGCTCTGCTTTGCGCAGGCGATCCCCATGAGCGCCATGATGTTCTTGGCCGTCTACGTGCTCTGCACTATCGGCCTCAACTCCTCAATGACGTTCTACGACGCCATGCTCATCGACATCACCACCGACGAGCGCATGGATGCCGTCTCGAGCTCGGGCTACGCCTGGGGTTACGTGGGCTCCACCGTGCCGTTCATCGTCTGCCTGGCGCTCATCATGGGCGGCCCGGCGCTCGGCATCCCCACCATGCTCGCCACGCGCCTCTCGTTCGTCATCACGGGTCTTTGGTGGCTCGCCTTTACGCTCCCGCTCCTGCGTACCTACAAGCAAAAGTACGGCCGTGAGCGCAGCCCCGAGGACACCATCGGCCACATCGTGGGCGGCGTGTTCTCCGAGGTCAAGCACACCATGGGCGAGATCGTTCGCGACCGCGCGGTGCTGCTCTACATGATCGCATTCTTCTTCTACATCGACGGCGTGCACACGGTTATCTCCATGGCCACGAGCTATGGCTCCTCGCTCGGCATCGACTCCACGCAGCTCGTGCTCGCGCTGCTCGTCACCCAGTTCGTGGCGTTCCCCTCGGCCATCGCCTACGGCAAGCTCGCCGGCAAGGTCGGTACGCTCAACATGATCCTCGTGGCCGTCGCCGCCTACATGGGCATCGTGCTCTTTGCCGCGTTCTTCCTCAAGACCGCCTTTGAGTTCTGGTGCCTCGCCATCATGGTGGGCCTCTTCCAGGGCGGCGTGCAGGCGCTTTCGCGCAGCTACTTCGGCCGCATCATCCCCAAGGAAAAGTCCAACGAGTACTACGGCTTCTTCGACATCTTTGGCCGTTACGCCTCGGTTCTGGGAACTCTGCTAGTATCTCTCGTGACGTCGCTCACGGGGAATCCTTCTTTAGGAGTGCTTTCCATCGGGATCCTCTTGGTTGTGGGCTTCGTTTTGCTAGTAAAGCTCTCCAAGATGGACGGGGCCGCCGTGTAAGGGCGCGGTGCCTCTCACCTTGGACATGCGGAGGGCTTTGCTGGCGGTCAGCAAAGCCCTCCGTTTTTGTAGAAGGTGGAAGAACTTGAAATCTCAGTACATCGCCCACGTGGGCGTCATCGCGGCAATCTATGCGGTCTGCACGCTCTTTGCGCTGCTGTTCCTCGGCAGCCTTGCCTGGGGCCCCATCCAGTTCCGCGTTTCGGAGGCGCTCTGCGTGCTCGCGCTCTTTACGCCGGCGGCCGTCCCCGGTCTCACGCTCGGCTGCGTGATCGCTAACGTGGCGAATATCGCCCTCTCGGGCACCGGCATGCTCGGCATGCTCGACGTGGTCTTTGGCTCGCTCGCGACCTTTGCGGGCGCGCTCTTTACCTACAAGATGCGCAACCGCCCGCTGCTCGCCATCCTCGGTCCCGTCGTTGCCAACGCGCTGATCGTACCGGCCTACCTGCCGATTCTCCTCAAGGCCACGGGCTTCTACACCATCCCGTTCACCTCGATCGCGCTCGACGGCTCCTGGGGCCTCATGTATCTGTTCGGCCTCGTTACGACGGGTGCCGGCGAGGCCGTGGTGCTCTATGTGCTCGGTTACCCGCTCGCTCGCTCGCTTGCCAAGACGCCGTATTTTAAGGGTGAGGCTCCGGCCAAGCTCGCCTAGCGGCTCTGTTTCGTTTGGGCCTCGAACTTACTCGGGGCCTTGCTTCTTTTGGGGTGCGCTATCGATCGGCGCCAAAGCCGAACACCGTCCCCGTCTGTGTGGATTATTGCTCCCCGTCTTCTAATAAATCCCCGGTATGCCCGGTTATTCGCGTCCGGGCCGTGGGATATAGTAGAGGAGGCGGAAGGCCTGCGGCGCAGAGGGCGCCGCGTCGTGCCCGCAGACAGGAGTGTTGAGCCGTGAACCCCGTCATCGTCATCCCGACCTATTGGGCCGGCGATAATCTCAGCTCCCGGGTCCCGGGCTCCTACGACCATGCCACGCTTCTGAACGACGAGAACCCGGATCTTGAGCGCTGCCTTGCCTCGCTCGAGCAGGTACGCGACCTTTGCCGCATCATTTTGCTTGTCGTATGCCCCAAATCGGCCACGGCCGACGTGGCCCTACGCGTTGAGGCTATCGCCAACGCGCACGAGAACATGGACATCCGCATCGTCACCAACGTGGAGGCGGGGCGCATCGCCGACCGCATCGGCGAGCTCGTCCCGCACGACACAGGCGAGTGTGTGTCGCTGCGCGGCTACGGCGCCATCAGGAACATGGGGCTCGCGGTTGCGGCCATCCTGGGTCACGATGCGGTGATCTTTGTGGACGACGACGAGGTCGTCCTCGGCCCCGACTTCATGGCGCAGGCGCTCTACGCGCTCGGTCAGGAGAACCGCCAGGGGCTCCCCATCCTCGCCAAGACCGGCTACTTTTACGACCGCGAGGGCTCTCCTCTTGCCGATGCCACCAAGGCGGGAATCACGCATCGCTGGTGGACCAAGCGCATCGAGTTCAACCGCTGGATGAAGCGCGCCCTCGCCGGTACGCGCGTGAGCCGCTCGAACTACGTGTGCGGCGGCCTTTTTGCCCTGCATGCGCGCGCCTTCACGCGCGTGTCGTTCGACCCGTTCATTACCCGCGGGGAGGACCTCGACTATCTCTTTAACATGCGCATGATGGGGCTCGATGTCTGGTTCGACAACGAGTGGGTCGTGCGGCATCTGCCGCCCGCCGTCGAGCAGCGCGCCCCGCGCTTTATGCAGGACGTCTACCGCTGGTACTACGAGCGCGCCAAGCTCTCCGCCGCGGCGCACCGCAAGGAGCTGAACCCGGTGACGTCTGCGAGCCTCATGCCCTATCCGGGCCCCTGGATCGGCCCCGAGCTCGACGAGCGCGTGCGCAAGACCGCACTCGTTCGCTCGCTCCTCACGCGCGAGCGTAAGGCCTATCGCAACATTTACCTGCACGGACGAGACGACGCCCGACGCTATGCGCGGCAGAACGCGGGCGCCTACCTCAGGTTCCAGAGCTTTTGGCCGAGCATCATGGACGGCCTCTGGAGGGACGCCGAACTCGCCCACCTGCTCGAAAGGAACTAAGCTATGAATCCCAAACCCGCGCCGCAGCAGACGCGCGCCTACGACGCCACGGCGAACGTGTTCCGCGTGCTCTCGCTCGTCTGCGCGCTAATCCTCGTCTTCTACTTTGTCTTTGCGCTGGCCACCGGCATGGAGCCGGTCGTCACGGTGCTTGCTTGCGCGCTTTTGGCCTCGTTCTTCTCGATCTTCGTGTATCTCTGCCGCAACCCCGACACCATGCGCTCGCAGTATACCGAGGAGACCCTCCTGGTGGTCTCGCGCATGCTCGAGGACATTCGCGGCGGCCTTACGCCCGAGAGCGCCGGCGCGATTTGCCGCAGGATTCTGCCCGAGACGCGTGCCATGACGGTGGCGATTACCGACACCACCTGCGTGCTCGCCTGCGTGGGCGAGCTCGCCGACGCGTTCAAGCCCGGCTCTCCCATCCATACTCCGGCCACGCACTATGTGATCGACCACGGCATCGTGCAGTCGTTTGCGCACGTGGTCGATATTCCTAACGACCTCGGGAGCCGCAGCACCATTCCGGCGGGTATCATCGCGCCCATCAAGGTGGGCGGCCGCACGGTGGGCACGCTCAAGTTCTATTTTAAGAACTCGCGTCAGGTCAACCGCACCCAGTACGCGCTCGCCGCGGGTTTTGCCGAGGTGCTCTCGACGCAGCTCGCCATCCACGAGCTCGAGACCCAAAAGGAGCTCACCACCCGCGCCGAGATGCGAGCGCTGCAGGCGCAGATCAACCCGCATTTTCTCTTTAACACGCTCAACACCATCGCGGCCTATACACGCATGGACCCGCCGCGCGCCCGCGAGCTTTTGCGCGAGTTCGCCTCGTTCTACCGTGCCACGCTCGACAACTCGGGCTCGCTCATTCCGGTCTCGCGCGAGGTCCAGCAGACCAAGCGCTATCTCGTGTTCGAAAAGGCCCGTTTTGGCGACGACCGCATCTGCGACTCGTTCTACGTCGAGGACGACGTGGCCGACACGAACGTGCCCGCGTTTATCATCCAGCCGCTCGTCGAGAACGCCGTGCGCCACGGCATGCGCGATGACGCTCCGCTCAAGATCGAGGTCTCGGTGGTCGAGGACGGCGAGAACGCGATTCTCATCACGGTGAGCGACGACGGCGCCGGCATGGATGCCGAGACCGCGGCGCGCCTCTTTGACGAAAAGACCGCCGAGCCCGATGCTTCCGCCCCGCAGGGGAGCGGTGCCGGAGTCGCCATGCACAACATCTCCGAGCGAATCCGCAAGTTCTACGGTCCGCGTTCCTTTGCTCACGTCGAATCGACCGTGGGCGCGGGAACGAGCATCTTTTTGCATCTCGATTTGCAAGAAAGTATCTTTGTTGAAGGGTAAACTATTTACCTGTTGCTGAGTTAAGCGGAAGGTCCGTGCGCTCAGACTTCCCGAATGAAAGGTTGAGACGCTATGCTGCGTGCCATGATCGTTGACGACGAAGCCCCCGCACGCTCGGAACTCAAGTTCCTACTCGAGCAGACGGGCAAGATCGGATCGATCTCGGAGGCCTCGAGCGTTCGCTCTGCCATCGAGATGCTCATGGAGAACCGCGTTGACGTTGTGTTTCTCGACATCTCCATGCCGGGCGCCTCGGGTCTGCAGCTGGCCGAGGCCCTGCACAAGCTCAAGAACCCGCCCGCGATCGTCTTTGTGACCGCCTACAGCGACCATGCGGTGGAGGCCTTTGAGGTCGACGCCGTCGACTATCTTATGAAGCCCGTTGAGGAGGCTCGCCTCGACCAAGCGATCGGCAAGGTGCTCGCGCGCGTTAAGCCGCAGACCGAGACCAAGGCGTCGGTGGAGCGCATTCCCGTCGAAAAGGGCGGCCGCAAGGTGCTCATCCCCGTGGACCAGATTCGCTACATCATGGCCAAGGACGACTACTCCTGCATCTTTACCGACGAGGACCGCTTTTTGTCCACGACGTCGCTCGCCCAGTTCGAGGCCAAGCTTTGCGAGTTCGGGTTCTTCCGCGTGCACCGTCGCTATATTGTGAACCTCGCCTGCGTCGAGGACGTCGAGACGGTGGCCTCCGGTGCCATTCAGCTCGGTATCACCGGGGTGGAGGACCGTATTCCCGTGAGCCGCCGTCGCGTGGTTCCGCTCAAAAAGGCCCTGAGCCTGTAGTTGTTTGCAAACCGTAGAGAAGGTTCGAAGAAGAGACGGACCGAAGGGAGCCGCCATGGAGCTCGAGAACGCACGCCGCATCGACATCGTTTCCGATACCCACGGGCATCTTTCGGGTGAGCTCTTGCGGGAGCTTGCGGGTGCCGACCTTATCGTGCACGCGGGCGATCTCACGTCCGAGCAGGATTACGAGCATCTCAAGACCATCGCGCCGATTCGCGCCGTGCTCGGCAACAACGACTTCTTTTACGACTACGGCCCCGAGGTCGTGCAGCTTGCCACCTTTGAGTTCGAGGGTGTCTCGTTTGCTGTGGCCCACTATCGCGAGGACCTTCCCATCGGCAAAGTCGATGTGGCCGTGTGCGGGCATACGCACCGTTGCGCCGAGGACCGCGTGGGCTCCACGCTCGTCATCAATCCGGGTTCGGCTTCGTATCCCCGCGGCAGCCGCGGCGCTACCATCGCGCGCCTTTGGGTCCACGCGGGTGCGGTGCTCGACTGCTCGTTTATCGATCTTTAAAGCCGCCGGGCTTTATTTACCCCTCTGACCTGCGAACTTTTTTTCTAAAAAAGTTCTTGCGTGCGCCCTGAGATTCTGTGTATACTAATCCCCGCAGCGCACGCGAGTGCGAACTGCCTGGGGAGTTAGCTCAGTTTGGTTAGAGCGCCGGCCTGTCACGTCGGAGGTCGCGGGTTCGAGCCCCGTACTTCCCGCCATCGAATGTTAAAAGCCTCGTCTTCGGACGGGGCTTTTTTCATAGGTATTAACCCTGCGGCCCGATGCCTTTGGGGAAGCACGGAAGAAGCGCGTAGGGTGACGGCCCGCGCTGGGCGAGCGGCGCCGGCAGCGGTCGTGCAGCGCGGGCTTACACGAACGGCGTTCACATCTCCTCCATAAGTTTGAGCGGGCCTCGAAACCTTATAAAAAGGGGTGTTGGCATGTCTGCTCTGGTGATGGGTCAGTAATTACCGGCGCTACCATGCATTTGTTCTTAAATACGAACGCTTATCTGCTCGGATTGCATAATCCCGTTTGTCGGCCGGGTAATCTTACCTGCCATTTGTCGACATGTTCACTCGAGGGCGTACGAATTATCCGGGTATAGGGTGTATAGTTTTATCCTAATGGCGCGGGGTTGTTTTCCGTCCATTATTGGCGGTAGGCGGCCTGCAATAGAGGGGTAGAGATGGACATCTCCAGGAAGACAGACTACGCACTGCGCATGTTGTCGATTCTTGCACAAGGTGACAACGGCCTTCTTTCGGTGCGAGCTGCTGCCGACGAGGTCGATGTGCCCTATTCTTTTGCTCGTTCCATTCAGCACGGGCTGGTTCAGGCCGGGATTATCGAGAGCCTGCGCGGCGTTCACGGCGGTATGCGCCTTAAGGTCAAGCCGTCTGAGGTGACGATCCGCCAGGTGGTTGAGGCCGTACAAGGCCCGCTGACCATGAACGACTGCACCGCCGAGGGCGCGACCTGTTCGCGCATGAACGGCTGCTGTTATCATCCCTTGTGGATCGGCACGCAGGAGCTCGTGCGCAACTACCTTGATTCCGTTACGCTCGAGGACGTTGTTTGCGGCAAGAACGCGCCTGCGGTTGACCCCAAGTTTGCCGACCGTTCTGCGTTTACCGAATACGTCTTGAGCGCCGAGGAATGCCGCTGCGGTAAGTAGCTGCGGTTTGTGCCCTCGTCGCCCGATGAGGAGCACCTAATATGACACCAGACCCCTTTCGCCAGCTTGTCCGTGCGGAAGGGGTTCGTTTGTATCGAGACCTCCCGTGGCGAAACACGCGCGACCCGTATGGCATTTGGCTCTCGGAGGTCATGCTGCAGCAAACGCAGGTGGCACGTGTGCTGGAACGCTGGCCGCAGTGGCTGGAACGCTTCCCCGATGTGCAGACGTTGGCCGCCGCGCCCACAGTGGACGTTTTGGCCGCTTGGCAGGGGATGGGCTACAACCGGCGGGCGCTTGCGCTCAAAGCTGGGGCTGAGGAGGTCGTGCGTACCTGGGACGGCGCGTTTCCGCACGAGACGCGCGAGCTGTGCGCGCTGCCGGGGATTGGCCCCGCCACAGCACAGGGGATCCGCTCGTTTGCATTCAACCTGCCGGGCGTGTATCTGGAGACCAACGTGCGCACGGTGATGCTGCATCAGTTCTTCCCCGAGATGGACGCCGTGCCCGATCGCGAACTGATCCCGTTGGTGGAGGCGACCTGTCCTGCGGCGCCTGCAAGCGTGGAGGCTTCGCAGCGAAGTGTTGACGGGTCGGAGAACGCCGCCGCGGGCAGCGCTTCGGGTGTTGTCGCGGGAACCACGGGCAAGGGTATCGGCGTCGCTGCATGTGGTGTTCAAGCAGATGCCGAGGGCGCCTCCGCTGCAGCCAGTCCCTACGCTGAACCCATGGACGCACAGGACACACCACGCGCCTGGTACTACGCGATGCTCGATTACGGGGCGTATCTCAAAAAGACGATCCCCAACCCTTCGCGGCGTTCCAAGTCCTACGCGCGGCAGAGCAAGTTCGAGGGCTCGCGGCGCCAGAAGCGTGCCGAGCTGGTGCGCATGCTGCTCGAGGCCGGGGCTGCGGGTTGTACGGGTGCGGAGCTGCACGGGCGGCTCTCCGCTGTGGAGATAGCCGCGGGCAGGGAGCCGGTGGCAGGCGAACTCGTTCAGGAGATTCTTGCCGACCTTGAACGCGAGGGGTTTTGCGCGCGCGAGGATGATACTCCGGGCGCCGTGTGGCGTATCGCGTAGGGTAGCGGCTGCCCTGTTATCGCGCTCCGCCTCTTGTGCTGCGGGCAAGCTGCCCCTCAGCCTCACAAGCTGCTTCCTGCAGACCTGCTTCTGATGCTCAGGCTCTATCTCGCAACGCGGTGAAAAAGGGAAGCCAAACGTTAGCCCCGCTGGGTATAAACGAGTCGCTTGTTGTGGCTAGTATTCTTATTAGGAATCAGTTACAATAAGTAAAAGCAGCTCGCCTGCTGCTGAACACACCGTATCGAAGGGATTGCATCATGGATTTCGAGAACTCCCAGACCAAGAAGAACCTGGAGGCCGCGTTTGCCGGCGAGTCCCAGGCGCACACCAAGTATCGTTACTACGCCTCGCGCGCCAAGAAGGACGGCTACGTGCAGATCTCGAACATCTTTACCGAGACGGCCGGCAACGAGGCCGAGCACGCCAAGCTGTGGTTTAAGTACCTGCACGATGGCGCCGTGCCTGACACCCTGCAGAACCTGAAGGACGCCGCTGCGGGCGAGAACTACGAGTGGACTGAGATGTACGAGGACTTTGCCAAGACGGCAGAGGCCGAGGGCTTTACCGAGATCGCTGAGAAGTTCCGTGGCGTGGGCGCTGTTGAGAAGGCGCACGAGGAGCGCTATCAGAAGCTTGCCGAGCGCGTGGAGGCCGGCGAGGTCTTTACGCACGAGGGCGTGAAGGTTTGGAAGTGCCTGAACTGCGGCCATCTGCACGTTGGCCCCGAGGCTCCTGAGGTCTGCCCGGTCTGCAACCATCCGCGCAGCTACTTTGAGGAGCAGGTCGTCAACTACTAAGCAGCTGCTTAGCCTGTTTTGTGAATAACGGGAGTCGGGCCGGACGGTTCGGCTCCCGTTTTTGTTGTAGCGCACCATGCTGTCGGCTGGCATGCGGGGCGGGGATGTCCGTCTCGGTGCGCACGTCCATGAAGGGTAGGCGGGGATTCTGTTTACTCTCGGCACGCTCCCCGCTTGGATGTGCCCAGCAGCTTGTTCTGACCGCCTGTTTCGGTCTGTGCGCGGACCGGTAAGGTCGTGTCGGCGCGAGCGATAGGTTTGGGGCAAGGTGTTGACGGGAGCGCGGGCGATGAGTTGAAGCTTTGCAACAAAGCTCAACAAAAGTGCAGGTAGATGATATAGCGCAGGCTTTTGAGGCCTAGGGTGGGCCTCATTTTTATGCGCAAAGGGCGCTGTGGGCATTGCTGGGGGAGCGCCCATTTGGCACGGTGGAGAGGTAGAAACCTTGGGCCTTGAACGGGGGAGCGGGGATGGATCTTTTCTTGGAAACCTCTGCGCGGCGGGCGCGTCGGTTGGCTGCTGGGGACGGTGCTGCTGTATCGGGCTTCTCGGGTCTTTGGAGCGGAGCCGATGCCGTGGCGTCTCCGTGCGAGGCGCCGAAGGCGCGCGAGCGCGCGGAGACAGCTGGGGGAACGACGGCAGCTGGGGGAACGACGGCACTGGCTGCTCCAGAGAGGCGTGGAATCTTTAGCCGGCGCAAAGAAAAGGCGCCGGCCGTGCACGAGGAGTATTCGATTCAGCAGGAGAGCTATCGAGCGGAGCTTGCGTTCGATAGGGCGCGTGAACGGCGGCGAAAATTCCTGGCCGTTGTGCGCGCGCTCGCGATGGTTGTGCTCGTTCCGCTGGGGCTGGTGCTCCTCTTTGTGGGGTCGTATTCGCTCACCTGCATTTTGCATGGCGCCACGCCCGATGAGGTGGTGGAGCTATTGCAGATGATGTTTGAGCGGGTGTGCTCCTTTGCGGCGAGCTTCGGTTGGCCTGCGCTCTAGCGCTTTTTACGAACGCTCGGGACGTGTGGCGGTCTCGCGCACGGCAAAGTAGTAGGGGTGCTGGCGGATCTCGGAGTACTCGAACATCACGCCCTTGGAGTCAAAGTGCTGCCCCCTAAAGACGCCGACGGCCTTGAGCGAGGTGAGATCGAACACGCGGATGTCTTCCTCGTTGGCGGCCTCCATGGTGATGAGGCGCTTGCCGATGCCGATGGTGACCCCGATCTTCTCGAGGTAACCGTAGAGCGAGACGCGTGCCTGCTCGGCGGTGAGGCCGGGTGCCTCGGCGGCGAGCATCCACGACGACTCGATGGAGACGGCCACGCCGTCGGCTTGCCTAATGCGCTTGGTGAAGTAGACCTCGTCGCCTACGGCAAAGCCCGTGGTCTGGGCGAGGGCCTCATCGATGGTGAGCATGCGGAAGTCGAGGAGCGTGGTCGAGGGGGCAAACCCGATGCGCTTAGCCGTCTGGTTAAACGATTCAAGGCCGCCCATGGAGTAGCCGCCGTCGTTGTCGTCGGTCTCGGGGCGCCAGATCACGCGTACACCCTTGCCCTGAATGGGCTGCACGTAGCCATCGCGGGCAAGCTCGGAGAGCGCGCGTCGCACGCTTGAGCGCGAGCAGCCGTAACGTGCGCAGAGCTCGTTTTCGGAGAGGAGCATCGACTGGTACGTGTAAAGACCGGTCTCGATGCTTTCTTTGATGTTGTCGTAGATCCCTCTGAAAATGCTTTTGGGCATGGACGTGTCTCGAATCTTTTGCAGCTTAGTAGGTGAACGGGGTGCGTTTATAGCATCGGTGCAGGTACATGATAGTGGAATCTTGTTCGAACAAGCAATAAAAACAGAGGGGGTTACCGCTTCTGAAATATCCTATTTCGGACTGCCTCTGCACGTTTACCGCCAAATTGCTACCGTTCACAGCTTGTTCGAACAAGTCAGGAGAAGCTTGTTCGAACAAGTGCGTATAGTACCCATTGAACTTGTTCGCACAAGTGAACCGAAGGCGCCCGGTTCGTGCGAACGAATAGCACCGGGGTCTCGCCGCCCCGTGCGCAGGAAAGAAGGGACTTATCCTCATGATGCAAAAGATTCAGAAGTTCGGAGGTGCGATGTTCACCCCGGTCCTGCTCTTCGCCTTTGCCGGCGTGGTTGTGGGTCTGGGCACGCTCTTCACGACGCAGGCCATCTTCGGTGACCTTGCAGCCCCGACTTCTCCCTGGTACCTCTGCTGGAACGTGGTGCTCCAGGGCGGTTGGACCGTCTTTAACCAGCTGCCGCTCCTCTTTGCGGTCTCGCTCCCGATCGGTCTTGCCAAAAAGCAGAACGCCCGTTGCTGCATGGAGGCGCTCGTCGGCTACCTCACCTTCCACTACTTCATGAACACGCTGCTCTCGCAGTGGGGCGGGTTCTTTGGCGTCGACTTCTCGGCCGAGACCGGTTCCGCCTCGGGCCTCGCGATGATCGCCTCGATCAAGACGCTCGACATGGGCATGATCGGCGCGCTCGCCGTTTCCGGCATCATCATCGCGGTGCACAACAAGTTCTTCGACACCGAGCTGCCCGACTGGCTGGGCGTCTTCAACGGCTCCGTCTTCGTCTACGTCGTCAGCTTCTTCGTGCTGCTCCCGACCGCCGTGCTCTGCTGCTTCGTGTGGCCGCACGTCCAGGACGGCATCGCCGCGCTCCAGGGCTTCCTCACTTCCACCGGCCTGCTCGGCGTGTGGGTCTTTGCCTTCCTTGAGCGCATCCTCATCCCGTTCGGTCTGCATCACCTCGTGTACTCGCCGCTCTACTATGACAACGTCGTGGTTCACGGCGGTATCTACGCCGCATGGGCAACCGCCCTCCCGACCCTGGCCGCCTCGAGCGATTCGCTCAGCAGCGTCGCTCCCTGGGCTGCCTTCACCTGCACCGGTTGGTCCAAGATCTTCGGCTGCACGGGTATCGCACTGGCCTTCTACAACACGGCCAAGCCTGAGCGCCGCAAGGAGCTCCTGGGCCTTCTGATCCCCATCACCCTCACCGCCATCTTCTGCGGCGTCACCGAGCCGATCGAGTTCACCTTCCTCTTTATCGCTCCTCCGCTGTTCGCGGTCCACGCGGTCCTCGCGGCCTGCCTGGCCACGGCCATGAACGCGGCCGGCGTGGTCGGCGTCTTCGCCGGCGGCCTGATCGAGATGAGCTCGCTGAACTTCATCCCGCTCATGGCTTCGCACGGCTTCACCTATCTCATCGCCCTCGTGATCGGCCTCGTGTTCACCGCCATCTACTTTGTGGTGTTCCGTACGCTCATCCTCAAGTTCGACTACAAGACCCCCGGCCGTGAGGACGACGACGCCGAGATCGAGTTCAAGTCCAAGCAGGACTACCGCGACAAGCAGTCCGGCGCCGCCGCCTCCGCCGAGGCCGCAGCCGAGACCGGCAAGTCCAAGAACGAGATCCTCGCCGAGAACATCCTCGACCTGCTCGGCGGCAAGGACAACATCAAGGACGTCACCAACTGCGCCACCCGTCTGCGCGTGAACGTCTACGACGATTCGCTTGTGGCTAACGATCCCGACTTTAAGAAGATCGGCACCATGGGTCTCTCTAGGAACGGCTGCTCCATGCAGGTCATCGTGGGCCTCACGGTCCCCATGGTCCGCGAGAAGTTCGAGGCCCTGCTCTAAGCCCCAAGCGCTCAGAGCCCACCTACCAGGTAACAAGCGGGGCGGCGGTTTAAGGTCGCGACGCCGCCCCACCTAAACACCAGCGACCAGAAACCAGGAGGTTTGGCTATGTCCAAGAAGAGCTACGCGGTAACCATCGCCGGCGGCGGCTCCACCTTCACCCCGGGTATCGCCCTCATGCTGCTCAAGGAGCACGATCGCTTCCCGGTGGACAAGGTGACGTTCTACGACAACAACGCCGAGCGCCAGGAGATCGTGGCAAAGGCCTGCGAGATCTACTTCAAGGAGAACGCGCCCGAGCTCGAGTTCAACTACACCACCGACCCCGAAGAGGCCTTTACCGGTATCGACTTCGTGCTCGCCCACATCCGCGTCGGCCTCTACGCCATGCGCGAGCAGGACGAGAAGATCCCGCTGAAGTATGGCGTCGTGGGCCAGGAGACCTGCGGACCTGGCGGCATCGCCTACGGCATGCGCTCCATCGGCGGCGTCATCGAGATCCTCGACTACATGGAGAAGTACAGCCCCAACGCATGGATGCTCAACTACTCCAACCCGGCCGCCATCGTGGCCGAGGCCTGCCGCGTGCTGCGCCCGAACAGCCGCATCATCAACATCTGCGACATGCCGATCGACCTCATGGACAAGATGGCCGTCATGTGCGGCATCAAGGACCGTCGCGAGCTGCAGTACAGCTACTACGGCCTGAACCACTACGGTTGGTTCACCAAGATTTACGACGCTGAGGGCAACGACCTCATGCCCGAGATCAAGAAGCACATGGCCGTCAACGGCTACCTCGACGGCATCGAGCACGAGGAGGGCAAGGAGCAGCACATCGAGGAGAGCTGGATCCACACCTTCGGCAAGGCCAAGGACGTCTATGCGGTCGATCCCGAGACGATTCCCAACACCTACCTCAAGTACTACCTGTTCCCCGACTACGTGGTCGAGACCTCCAACCCCGAGTACACCCGTGCCAACGAGGTCATGGACGGTCGCGAGAAGAAGGTCTTTGGCGCCTGCCGCAAGGTGATCGAGTCCGGTACCGCCGAGGGCGCCGGCTTTGAGGCCGATGCGCACGCCACCTACATCGTCGACCTCGCCTGCGCGCTCGCCGAGAACACCAAGGAGCGCTTCCTGCTCATCGTTCCGAACGACGGCGCCGTGTCGAACTTCGACGAGACCGCCATGGTCGAGGTGCCCTGCATCGTCGGCTCCAACGGTTACGAGAAGATCTGCCAGGGCAAGGTCCCGCAGTGGCAGAAGGGCATGCTCGAGCAGCAGGTCTCCGTCGAGAAGCTCGTCGTTCAGGCCTGGGTCGAGGGTAGCTACCAGAAGCTCTGGCAGGCGCTCTCGCTCTCCGCGACCGTGCCTTCGGCCAAGGTCGCCAAGCAGATCCTCGACGACCTCATCGAGGCCAACAAGGGTTACTGGCCCGAGCTCAAGTAAGGTCTGCGGAGCTACGCATCCGCGCTGAGGCGCTACGATAGACGCGCCGTATACGAGGCCTCCCCGGCGCGCAAACGCTCGGGGAGGCCTTGCTGGTAAGGAGTGAAGATGGGCAAAAAGAAGGTATCGCGCGCAAAGGCTGCGGCCGCGGGCACCAAGAGCGATCCCAGGCGTGCTGAGCGCGGCGCCGAGATGGCTGCTGCGGTTGACGGCGCGGCGGGGCGCAAGGCGTCTGCGACGCGCAAGATCGCGCACCCTGAGTGGGCGCCAGCGGCGAATTCCGCTCGCGAGCGGCGCACAGCCCAGTTCTTTGTGGTGGTTGAGGTTTTGCTCGCGCTCGTGCCGGTGCTGGTCGTGGTCTCGTTCGTGATGCTCAAGGGGCAGTTTTCGGCCGAGGGGCTCCAGTCGGCGTTCAGCGAGGACCCCGCCTTTATGGTGAGCTTTTTGGCCGCCTGCGTGCAGCCGTTTGCGGCCTACCTGCTGCGCATCGTGCACCAAAAGTACCTTGAGGGCGATGCGGGTTACACGGTGGGAAACCTCATCGCGCTGCTTTGCTCCGAGATGTTCCTGCAGAACCTGGTGGGCGTTGCCGGTATGGCGCTCCTGCTTTGGCGCGTGTGGAAGAACACGGCGTCGCATATGGGGGATTGGGCGCATGAGCGCAGGCTCGGCGGCGTGCTCTTTGATATCTCGGGCGCACTCGTGGTCTTTGCCTTTGCACTCATTTGCGCATTTGCGAACCTGCAGCTCGCGGCATAAGGGCGTTGTAATTCCTGTCCGCACGGTCCCGTATACTGGGACCGTGCTTTTTTGTATGTACGGGAGGTCTGCGTTGGAAGCTATCGTCGTCGTGCTTGCCTTGCTGGCGGTCGTCTTGAGTGCCGGGTGCCTGGTGCTTCTTGTGGGGAGCCGCCGGAGTGCTGCCGAAGCGGCCGGCGCGCAACGCGAGATGCTCGAGCAGGTGTCGGCGCTTGCCGCCGAGCTCGACGCGCAGGCACAAGCCCAGCGGCAGGCCACTGCCCTCGAGCAGCAACGTTTTAGCTATCTGAACCAGCAGATGACGACCCTTTCGGACCGTGTGGACGCCACTCGCCGCGAGACCGTGCAGCAGCTTTCTGCCAACCGTGAGGCCACGGAGGCCCGCCTCGACAAGATTCGCGAGACGGTGAGCTCGGAGCTCGGCGTCATCCGCACCGACAACGCGCAACAGCTCGACCGCATGCGCGCCACCGTGGACGAAAAGCTCTCCCGCACGTTGAATGACCGCTTGAGCGCGTCGTTCAAGCAGGTGAGCGAGCAGCTCGAGGCCGTCTACAAGGGCTTGGGCGACATGCAGGGGATCGCTGCCGGTGTGGGCGATCTTAAGCGCGTGCTCGGTAACGTCAAGACGCGCGGCATCTTGGGCGAGGTTCAGCTCGGCGCCATCTTGCACGAGATCCTGGCTCCCGAGCAGTACGAGGAGAACGTGGCAACCAAGCCGGGCTCAAGCGAGCGCGTGGAGTTTGCCGTGAGGATCCCGGTGGAGGACGGCGAGCCGGTGCTGCTGCCGATCGATTCCAAGTTCCCGGGCGACGCGTACGAGCATCTGCTCGACGCACTCGATAGCGGTGACGCGGATGCCGTGGCGGCCGCGCGCAAGAACCTCGACACCATGATCAAGCGCGAGGCCAAGGACATCTCCGAAAAATACCTTTCGGTGCCCGCTACCACGAGTTTTGGCATCATGTTCCTACCTTTTGAGGGGCTCTATGCCGAGGTGGTTAACCGCCCCGGCCTCATGGAGGAGCTTGGCCGCACCTACCGCGTGAACGTGGCCGGTCCGAGCACCATGGCGGCACTCCTCAACAGCCTGCAGATGAGCTACCAAACCTTTGCGCTCCAAAAGCGCACCGACGACGTGCTGCGCGTGCTCTCGGCGGTCAAGGCCGAGCTGCCCAAGTACCAGACGGCGCTGCGCCGCGCGCACCAGCAGATCGAGACCGCGGGCAAGACGGTCGACAGCATCATCACCACGCGCACCAACGTGATGCAGCGCACGCTCAAGAGCATCGACGCCATGGGGAACGAGGGCGAGCCGGAGCGCGTGCTCGGCTACGACGGCATCGAGCTGCTGGGCGCGAGCGGTGAGGGAAATCTGAGCGGCGAGGTTGAGTCCTGATGCCGCGCGAGACGAACGCGAGCAAACGCGAGCGCGCGATCGAGGTGTGCGAGCGGCTCGACAGGCGCTACGGGCCCGTCGAGTGTTTTTTGGATCACGAGAACCCGTTCAGGTTGCTCGTTGCGGTTCTGCTTTCGGCCCAGACCACCGATGCCCAGGTGAATAAGGTGACACCGCGCCTCTTTGAGCTTTGGCCGACGCCCGAGGCGCTGGCTGGGGCGTCATATGCAGACGTGTGCGAGGTCATCCGCTCGCTCGGGTTTTACAAGAGCAAGGCCAAGCATGCTATCGAGGCAGCGCAGATGATCGTCGCCGATTACGGCGGCGAGGTTCCGGCCGATATGAGGGAGCTCGTTAAGCTCCCCGGCGTGGGACGCAAGACAGCGAACATCGTGCTCAACGTGGGGTTCGGGATCGTCGAGGGCATCGCGGTCGACACGCATGTGAATCGCATCGCGCATCGGTTGGCGCTGAGTCCCAAAACGCATGCCAAGGAGCCGCTCAAGACCGAGCAGGACCTGCTCAAGATCTTGCCGCATGAGTACTGGAGCTCGGTAAACCATCAGTGGATCAGCTTTGGGCGCGAGATCTGCGACGCGCGCAAGCCCCTTTGCGGGGAGTGTCCGCTCGCCGACCTTTGCCCTTCGGTTCAGGCATAGGTGTTGAGTCGGTGCACCATTCGGCCCCGTATAGGGGGCCGTCGGGTCGCGGTGCCGTCCGGTCCCGTGCAAGGGTCATGGGGCCGCTGCGACGTGACCTCTGCCTGCGGGGTTTTGCCTGGTGTGACGTGCTAGGATAGTCAAAAATCACGAGCGTTCAGACCCGCCGGGCCCAGCCTGGCGGGCTTTTGGCGTGAGCCGGCGAAGGGACCCAACCCATGCTCATCCATCGCATTGCCGCACAGCTGTATACCGCAGAGGGCCCGCAGGTCATTGAGCAAGCGCTCGATGCCGGCGAGGATGCCACGCTCGCCGTCTCACAGTCGGCGCGCTCGCTCATGCTTGCGGCGCAGTTCGTGCGCCGTCCGCGCCCGTGCGTATACGTGGTCTCGGGCGAGGATGCCGCCGACCGTGCGGCCCGCGCGCTTGCGAGCTACGTGGGCCTTGAGCATGTGGTGCGGTTTCCCGAGCGCACCGATCGGCCTTGGAAGGACAAAGCGCCCGACGACGCCGTCGTTGCCAGCCGTTGCGCCGCACTCGGGCGCATCGCGCGGGGCGATGCGTGCATCATGGTCGCCTCCGCGCGCTCGCTGCTGCGCTGCGTGCCGCCTGCCGAGAGCCGCTTTTGGGCTTCGCAGACCTTTAGCGTAGGCGGCGAGGTTCCCTTTGACGAGGTGCCGCGGCTCCTGGTGGGGATGGGCTATACCGCGGCCGGTGCCGCCGACGTTCCCGGAACCTTTAACGTGCACGGCGACACGGTAGACATCTTTCCCGCGCAGGCCAAGGCGCCGGTGCGTTTGGAGTTCTTCGGCGACGAGATCGATCGCATCCGCCGCATGGTGGCCTCGACCGGCCAGACCATCGGCGACGAGGAGGCCGTCGAGGTCTTTCCGTGCCGCGAGCTCGCGCTCACCGACGACGCCGTGCATCGCATGCATGTGGCGCTTTACCGCGCGAGCCAGGACGACAGCGAGCTGGCGGCCCTACTCGAGATGGTCGACGCGCGCATCGTCACGCCCGAGCTCGAGCGCTACCTGCCCGTTATGTACGAATCGACGGTGTCGCCGCTCGCGCATGTGAGCGAGAACACGCTTGTCGTTCTCTCGGAGCCGCGCTCGCTCTTTGATGACTGCGCTCGTGCCTACGAGGAGCTCGAGGGCCGTGCCGCTGCCGACGGCATCAAACGCCTCGACGGTCTCTATGTGCGTCCGCAACAGCTCGACTTCGGCCGTCAGCAGCGCCTGAACTACGTGAGTCTCATTCGCGCGGGCGGCACGGTGACGGCCGAGCTCAAGGTTGAGCAACCGGCGATCGCGGGTTCCGACACACGCTTTATGAGCCGCATTCAGGAGGTCGTGGCCAATCGCTCGGCGGTCGTCTTCGCTATTCCCGACCGTGGTGCGCGCGAGTCGATGGAGCTCACCTTTGGCGATGAGTCCATTCCGTTCGAGGAATCGCTGACGAGTTCTCCCGAGAACGCGGGAGATGCTTGCGCACGCGTGCACGTTGTCGCCGCCGATTCGTCGGAGCGCGTGGCCGCGGGCGCACGCAGGGGAGAGCCTGCTGTGTCGCGCCGCACGGCCGATGCGCTCAACGCCCGTTCGCTCGAGGAGGGCGCTGCGAGCAGCGTGCCCACCCTCACGCGCGGCCGCGTGACCTTTACGGATGCTGCATTCCCGCAGGGCGTGGTGGTTCCCGAGGCGAGCCTCGCGATCTTCTCCATCGCCGACCTGAGCGCGCGCATGGATGCCAAGCGCAACCAGCGCCGTCGCAAGGTCGACATCACCGAGGTGACGTTCCCCTTTAAGCCGGGCGACTACGTGGTGCATGCCACGCACGGTATCGCGCTCTTTGCTGAGATCGTGCGCCAGGAGGTAGGCGGCAAGGATCGCGACTACTTTTTGCTGGAGTATGCCGACGGCGACAAGCTCTATGTGCCGCTCGAGCAGGTCGACCGTATCTCGCGCTACGTTGGTCCCGATGGCGACCGCCCGCGTCTCACGCGCCTCAACACCGCCGACTGGAGCCGCGCCACCACCAAGGCGCGCAAGAGCGCCAAAAAGCTCGCGTTCGACCTCGTCGATCTTTATACGCGCCGCGCCTCGGTGACGGGCATCGCCTGCCCGCCCGATACGCCCGAGCAGCAGGAGATGGAGGAGAGCTTCCCCTACGACGAGACGCGCGACCAGCTCGAGGCCATTGCCGACATCAAGGCCGACATGGAGGCGGCAAAGCCGATGGACCGTCTGCTTTGCGGCGACGTGGGCTTCGGCAAAACCGAGGTCGCCCTGCGTGCCGCCTTTAAGTGCGTCGACTCGGGTCGCCAGGTCATGGTGCTCTGCCCCACGACGATCCTGGCGCAGCAGCACTCCGAGACGTTCTTTGAGCGCTTTGCCCCCTTTGGCGTGGAGGTCGAGGTGCTCAGCCGTTTTCGCACCCCGGCGCAGCAGAAGCGCTCGCTCGCGGCCTTTGCCGAGGGCAAGGTCGAGGTGCTGATTGGCACGCACCGTCTGCTCTCTGCCGACGTGAACCCGCACAACCTGGGCCTCGTGATCATCGACGAGGAACAGCGCTTTGGCGTGCAGCACAAGGAGCAGCTCAAGAACCTGCGCGAGCAGATCGACGTGCTCACGCTCTCGGCAACGCCCATTCCGCGCACCATGCAGATGGCCATGAGCGGCGTGCGCGACATGAGCCTCATCACCACGCCACCTACCGGACGTCGCCCCGTGGCGGTGCATGTGGGCGAGTATGACCCCGACGTGGTGAGCGCGGCGATTCGCCTCGAGATGGAGCGCGGCGGCCAGGTGTACTACGTGAGCAACCGCGTAAAGACCATCGACGACGCCGTGGAGCGCGTGCACGACGTAGCGCCCGAGGCATGCGTGGGCGTGGCGCACGGCAAGATGAGCCCGCGCGAGGTGGAGGATGTGATGATCCAGTTCGCCACCAAAAAGATCGACGTGCTCATCGCCACCACCATCGTCGAGAGCGGTATCGACAACGCGCATGCGAACACGTTGATCATCGAGGACTCGCAGCGCTTGGGCCTGGCACAGCTCTACCAGCTCAAGGGCCGCGTGGGCCGTTCTGCCACGCAGGCCTACGCGTACTTTATGTTCCCGGGCGAGCTGCCGCTCACCGAGGAGGCCACGGCGCGCCTCACGGCGCTCTCGGAGTTCCAGGACCTCGGCAGCGGTATGCGCATCGCTATGCGCGACCTCGAGATTCGTGGTGCGGGCTCGCTTGTGGGCGCCGAGCAGCACGGCAATCTCTCGAGTGTGGGCTTTGACCTGTTCACGCAGATGCTTGGACAGGCCGTGGCCGAGGCTCGCGGCGATGAGGAAGCGACTCTTGAGGCACCGGGTGTTGCCATCAACTTGCCGGCCGATTTCTACCTCGACGAGGAGTACCTGCCGCGCGTGGACGAGCGCGTGCTCGTGTACCGCAAGGTCGCGGCCGCCGAAGACCTCGAGGCGGTGGACGAGGCCCAGCAGGATTGCGAGGCTGCGCACGGCGAGCTGCCGCAGGCGGCGCTCAACCTGTTCGACCGCGCCCGCCTGCGCATTCGCGGCGGACGCTTGGGGCTCGAGGGCATCTCGCTCACGGGCGGACGTCTGGTATTCCAGGGCGTTGACGTGCCCAAAAAGGTCGCGTTCGAGCTCAAGAACCGCTACGGCGCCGTCAACTTTCCCAAGAGTCGCAAGCTCTCGGTGCCCTACAAGGCGGGTGCCGGTGCGGGCTCGGGGCTGGGGCGCGGGATCGATGCCAGTAACGGCACGGGTCCCGTTGCCGCCGCGCTCATGATCCTCGAGCAGCTCGGCGCCAGCGGGGATGACGACTAAGCGTTGCCCGTGCTCTGTCGCAAGCCTTACGGCGTACAATGTCGCCGTTTAAACGAACGTGCATGAGAGGGGTCTTATGGTCACCTTCGAGAACGACTATTCCTTTGGGGCGCATCCGGCGGTGCTGCAGGCCCTTGTCGATACCAACATGGAGCCTATGACGGGTTACGGCATGGACGGCCATTGCGACCGCGCTAAGGAGCTGATTCGCGCTGCATGCGAGACGCCCGAAGCCGACGTGTTCTTTTTGGTCGGCGGCACGCAGACCAACCAGGTCGTGCTCGACATGCTGCTCGCACCCTATGAGGGCGTGGTCGCGGCCGAGACGGGCCACGTAGCCTGCCATGAGGCCGGGGCCATTGAGTTCTCGGGCCATAAGGTGCTCACCGTTCCCGCGCACGAGGGAAAGATGGATGCCGCGGAGCTCGACCACTTTATTGAGCTGTTCTATCAAGACGGCAACCACGAGCACATGGTGTTCCCGGGCGCTGCGTACATTTCGTTCCCTACGGAGTTCGGCACGCTTTACAGCAAAGCTGAACTCGAGGCCATTCACGAGGTTTGTCGCAGGCGCGAGATTCCGCTGTTTGTGGACGGCGCGCGCTTGGCCTACGCGCTCGCGAGCGATGAGTGCGATGTTGCGCTTTCTGAGCTCGCACAGCTCTGCGATGTGTTCTACATCGGCGGCACCAAGTGCGGGACCCTGTGCGGCGAGGCCGTGGTGTTCCCGCGTGGCACGGCACCCGCGCATACCATGCCACGCATCAAGCAGCACGGCGCGCTCCTGGCTAAAGGCCGCTTGCTCGGCGTGCAGTTCGAAGCGCTTTTTACCGATGACCTGTATCTCGAGATCGGCCGCACCGGCATCGATGCCGCAAAGAAGCTGAGGGCCCTGCTCCACGAGCGCAACGCGCGCTTTTTGCTCGAGTCGCCAACCAATCAGCAGTTTGCGATCGTGAGCAAGGACGAGTACGAGCGCCTGCAGGAGCACATGCCGGTGAGCTATTGGGACGCTTTTGACGACGAGCACGTGAGCATTCGCCTGGCAACGAGTTGGGCCACGACCGATGCCGACATCGAGGCGCTGGCAGAGATTTGGGAGGCATAGCATGACGAGGAACGATGAGGCTATGGAGTCCGCGGGCTGTCGAGCGGAGGGCTGCGGCGTTGTTGACTCAACGAATCGGTTGATCATACGCAGAGCAACGCCGGAAGACGCGCCCGCTCTGCGTGCGATTTACGCGCCCTACGTACTCGAGACCGCGATTACCTACGAATATGACGTTCCGAGTGAGGACGAGTTTGAGGGGCGCATTCGCAAGACGCTGCGGGATGGCTATCCGTACCTTGTTGCTGAGCGCTCGGGCGTGCTCGTGGGCTACGCCTACGTAGGCCGTTTGAATGAGCGCACTGCCTACGACTGGTCGGTAGAGACATCAATCTACCTGGCAAAAGACGAGCGCGGGCATGGTACGGGCCGAGTCCTGCACGATGCGCTCGAGACCTCTCTTCGCGCGATGGGCATGCTCGATATGTGCGCCTGCATCGCCGTGCCCAACGGCGCGGACGATGAGTACCTCACGCATAACAGCGAGCAGTTCCATGCGCACCTTGGCTATCGCAAGGTGGGGGAGTTTATTCAGTGCGCGCAGAAGTTCGGGCGCTGGTACAACATGGTCTGGATGGAAAAGTCGCTCGGCGAGCGCGTGTCGAATGCGTCCGCACCTAAGCGCTTTGACGAGGTTGCCGGAGAGCTGGGCTATCTCTAGCGTTCGAGGTTGCTACCCAATCGGTTCGGTATAGGCGGCGCGATCGGTGCGCATCACGCGTTTTGAGATGTGCAAGGGCGCACCCGAGGTGTCGTTTACGTAATCGGTGACGAGCATGAGTGCCGTGTCACGTGCGACGTCGAGTAGAAACGCCTCATTGGGAGTCGCAAAGCAGACCTCAAACGTCTTGTGCCCGCGTCCCGGGGCGCGATGGAACAGTCGCCTCAGCGTTGCGTAGAGCGACCCCTCAAGATCCTCATCGACAAGGGAGCTGAACGCCAAAGGCAGATAGGTCGTTTCGACGCAAAACGGTTCGCCGTCGAGATAGCGGAGCCGAACGAGCTTGACCAGCAAGGAGCCGGAGGCCACGCCAAAGAACCTTGCGGTTTTGCCCGTGACCTTGGTGCATTCGGCATCGACCACGCGCGCGGAGGCGACCGCGCCCTCTTTCTTGGATTTGCTCGTAAGGCTGATGAACGGCATCTCGTTCTCGTCGAGTGTCGGCACGTGGGCAACAAAGGCCCCGCGTCCGCGCTCTTTACGCAACAGGCCTTCGTCGACGAGCAGCTGAAGCGCCCGTCGAACCGTGCTGCGCGAGAAACCAGTCTCGGCCATCAGCTCTGCCTCGGAGGGGAGCTTGAATCCGAGCGGGTACAGGCCCGAGCGCATGCGAGAGCGAAGCGTTTTTGCCAGCTGTTCGTATCTGATTGTGCGCGGGGAGTTGGTATCATCCATAGCAAGCCTGTATCTAACTTATATGGTAACTAAAACACGACATATATTTAAATCCCTAGATAAACGCATGTCAAATGCCTAGTTGGCTCAGATGCGGCAAAATCGAATTCAACAGTCTTAGATACAACAGCTAGACAGGTCTCGTCACGCTTTCTATCTTCCGTGGTGTTGAGCGCACAGAAGAGAAAGGGTGATGCGCTATGTCGTTGACAGCAGAAGTGAGCTCTCTGGTATCGGAGGTCTTAAAGGAGCGCGAGCAGGCGGGCGGTGTCGACCGCGTGGTATGGATCGGGGCCGGCGGTTCTAACGGCGGTAACTACCCCGCCCATTATTTTATGGAGCACGAGGCTACGGCAATTGTCTCGTCGATGTATACGAGCAGCGAGTTCGTTCATGCCGCTCCTGCTTACGTCGGTCCGCGCACGCTTGCGGTGGTCGTCTCTATGCGCGGAACGCCCGAGACTATCGAGGCCGCACGCGTAGCAAAGGAACGCGGCGCGGCGACGCTCGCAATCTACGTTGACGAATCCGGCCTTACTGAGGTGTGCGATCGCAAACTGCACTACGACAGCGTAGCCATTGACGAGTCCGACATGGGCCGCACCAACTCGGCGGCTGTACTCGATATCGCAATCGAGCTGGTGCAGCAGACGGAGGGCTACGCCGACTACGAAGACGCCGTTGCGGCATTTGCCCTCATCGATCCCATTTATCGCAAGGCGTTTGACTATGCTCAGCCGCTTGCGGCCCAGTGGGCTAAGCAGAACGCCGATAAGCCGACCATCAACGTGATGGCGCAGGGACCACTTTATGGCGCGGCATACATCTTCTCTATCTGCAACGTTCAAGAGATGCTGCAGATCGATTCGTGCACGATCAATACCTGCGATTTTTTCCACGGTCCGTTCGAGATTATCGACAAGCGCACCTCGCTGTTCCAGCTTGTCTCGGTAGGCCGCTCACGCGCCAACGATGAGCGCGGCACGGCCTTCCTGCGCAAGCACGGCGGCGAGCGCGTCTATCTTCTCGATGCGAAGGAGCTGGGCCTCAACGACATCAAGGACAGCGTGAGCGAGTACTTTAACCATCTGATTTTTGCGCCCATTCTCAACAATGTGTACATGCGGGCGCTTTCCGTCGTTACGCACAAGGACTACACCACGCGCCGTTACATGTGGAAGGGCGGTTACTAGTTTTCATCCCCATCAGGCCGTGGTACCGATCGACGTCGTGTCGGTCTCCCAAGTGGTCCGCCTGTGCTTCGCAAACCGCCGGAGCACAGGCACGGCAAAGCAAGGCTACTGAAGATAATTCGCTGAATCCTACCGCCGACCGTTTTTTGCTTGCGAAACATCTATAACGAATATAACGTATCCGAAACATGCTGGAAACAGAGGAGGGGCATGTAGATGAAAGGCAATGCAACAAGGGGATATGCGATGGTCTTTGCGGCGGCGTGCCTGTGGGGCGCAATCGGCATATTCGTGAATGCTGCAACGGCGATGGGCCTGGCATCTCAGAGTACGGCGGCGCTTCGGTTGCTGTTTGGGGCAATTGTGCTGGCGCCGGTTCTGATTCTGAGGCGCGGCCGTGGTTCTTCCACTCATGGTCAAGGACAGTCCGCGGCAATCTCGTCCGCGTTTCATCTGGGCAAAAAGGCATTCGTGCCCACGGCACTCGTGGGCACGGTGGGCCTGGCTTTGGCGAATTTCTTGTATTACGAGAGCATAGGCTCCGTAGGCATCTCGACCGCATCCGTGCTGCTCTATACCTCGCCGATCTTTGCTACGGCACTGGGCCGCGTTCTCTACAAAGAGGAGATATGCGCGCAGAAGCTTGTCGCCGTGGGAATGAACTTTGCCGGCTGCATTTTGACGGTCACGAATGGCGGTTTCCTTGCATTCGAGTTCTCATGGTACGGCGTTCTTGCGGGCGTGGGTGCCGCGTTGGGAGGAGCCCTTTTGGCGATATTCAGCAGCAAGGCCTCTGCAGAAGAGGATCCTCTTGCGGTGACGTTTTGGGCATTTGTAGTGGGCGCCGTGTTTATGGGAGCCGTCTCGTTTCCGTGGAACGATGTGCGGCAGGCCATGAGTCTCCAGCTCATATTGCTGTTCGGAGCGTTTGGCACCATATCTACGGCACTTGCCTACATCTTGTACATGACAGGCTTAGCACATGGGCTCGAGGCTTCCAAGGTCCCCGTGGTGGCTTCGGCCGAGACGGCTGTAGCCGCCGTGATCGGGATCGCGCTGTACGGCGAGCAAGCCGGCGCGATAAAGGTGCTCGGAATCTGCATGGTGCTCGCGTCGATCCTGGTCATGAACATGACGTCTCGCAGGCAAGCCCGCTTGGCATTCGGGGGATACGCGCGCGAATCTTTTGGCTTTAGCTCGAACGGCTGGCAGCGCGAAAAAGAAGACGAGCTGCGCCTTTTGCGCGAGCGCCTTGCGTCGGCCGGGGGAGTCTCGGAGTATCAGGATTCGTGGAAGAGCTGGCTTTACGTGCGGTAATGTTGGCTTTTGCAGCATACGACCGCGTCGGGCGCGCTTTTGATCCGAGCGAGGCTCTTCGGCTTAATGGCGTCGAAAGCAGGGCGAACGCCCTCTGACAAACCGCGTTCCTTGTTCATGTTCGCAATGTAACAGGTACGTAAACGCGGCAAACGGTAGAAAACGGCAGATAAACGGCGACTAGAATAACCGACAGTTTTATAACGCATAAGACGTTATAATGACCATAACGAAAAGGAGGAGGCAAGATGAATCAGATCATTCTGGCATCTCACGGCGGCCTGGCGGCAGGCGCTAAAGACACGCTCGAGATGGTCCTCGGCAATGTGTCCAATGTTCATGTCGTCTCGCTTGCTCGTGACGACAAAGAGCCCATCGCCAATAAGGTCGAGGCTCTTATCGCTACGTTCAACGCGGACGACGCCGTCTACGTCCTGACCGACATGCTCGGCAGCTCGGTCAACAACAACGTGGTCGAGCTTTCGAAGAAGGGCACCGCGTTCACGGTGATCAGCGGTTTCAACATCCCGCTGGCGCTTACGCTCGCCGTGAGCCCCACGCCCGTCAAGGGGGCCGAACTCACGGCGCTCATCAACGAGGCCCGCGGCGGACTCGTCAACCCCAATGCGCCGCAGGATGTCGCTGCTCCTGCAAACAAGAAGGGCAAGCCCGCGAGCCGTGGCGCCGGCCCTGCCAAGATCGTTCTCGCACGTCTTGACTACCGACTGCTGCACGGCCAGGTCGTCTTTACCTGGACCAGCAAGGTCCAGGCCGAGCGCATCATCGTCGTCGACAACGCCGCTGCCAACGACGACCTCAAGAAGGGTGCCCTCAAGCTGGCTAAGCCGCAGGGCGTGCGTCTCAACGTTTTTACCGTCGAGCGCGCCCTCTCCAAAATGGAAAAGCTCAACACGCTCGGTGAGCGCGTCATGTTCATCTTTGGCAACACGTCCGAGATGCTCGAGTTTTGCGAGGGCTACAAGCTCGATGCCATCAACTTGGGCGCCACCGCCAACCATGATGGCGCCGAGCAGGTCGGCGGCTCCGACAGCTCCGTCTTTTTTGACGCTTCCCAAAAGACCGACGTCAACCGACTGCTCGATATGGGCGTCAAGCTCTATGTCCAGCAGACCCCGACGTATCAGCGCGTCGATATCAGCGCAACGTTGTAAGCAATCGGGTGCCTGTCACCCGCATGAAAGGAGAAGGGTATGAATACGTTCATCAGTGCGGTGCTCGTCGGCCTTGTCGGCGTGTTCTGCATGTGGGACTCCCGTTTGCTGGGACGCCTCAATTTTGAGCAGCCGCTCGTCGGTGCCACGCTCGTTGGCCTGCTGCTGGGCGATGTTCCCACCGGCCTTGCCGTCGGAGCTGCAGTCGAGCTCGTGTCCATGGGCTTGGTGCAGGTTGGTGCCGCTGTTCCGCCCGATATGGTACTGGGCGGCATCGTCGCCGCGGCCTTTGCCTGCCTGACCGGCGCCTCCGCCGAGACCGCCATGACGATCGCCATTCCGGTCGCCGTCCTGGGCCAGCTGCTCGGCATCGTGTTCCGCTCCATCATCGCCGCACTCACCCATGTGGCCGACGACGCGATCGACAAGGGCCATTTTAAGACCGCCTATCGCATGCATATCTGCGCCGGCTCCGGTCTTTATGCCCTCATGTACTTCCTGCCGATCTTCCTGGCCGTCTTTGTGGGCACCGACCTGGTCCAGACTATCGTCGATATGATTCCCGACTGGCTCTCCAGCGGCCTCAACGTCTCTACGCAGATCATGACCGCCTACGGTTTGGCGCTGCTCCTCACCATGATGATCAAGAAGGACATGATCCCGTTCCTGTTCATCGGCTTTTTGCTTGCCGCCTATCTCAACCTGTCCGTCATCGCGATCGCGCTGATCGGCAGCTGCCTGGCCATCGTGTTCATGGGCTTCAAGTTCAACGGTGCTCATGCGCTTGCCGGCGCCGATGCTGACCATGATCCGCTCGAAGACGACGAAGACTAAGGAGGAGACGCTCATGGCAACCAATACATCCGCAACCACCGAAGTGTCCCTGAACAAGAAGGTCAGCCAGTTCTTCTGGCGCTCCTGGACCATCCAGGCCTCTTGGAACTACGAGCGCCAGATGAACATGGGCTTCCTCTATGGCATGGTGCCGACGCTCGATCGTCTCTATCCTGACGAGTCGGACCCCAAGCAGCTCGCCGCCAAAAAAGAGGCCTACCACCGTCACATGGCGTTCTACAACTGCACCCCGCAGACGAGCGCTTTTGTCTTGGGTCTCGCTTCTTCCATGGAGGAGGAGTACGCCCGCGATCCCGAGAACTTCGACCCCGATTCGATCAACGCGGTCAAGACCTCGCTCATGGGGCCGCTTTCTGGCGTCGGTGACTCCGTCTTTCAGGGCACTATTCGCGTTATCGCTTTTGGTCTCGGCGTCCAGCTCGCTCAGCAGGGCTCCGTTATGGGCCCGATCTTGGCCATGATTATCTCGATCGTGCCCTCGGTGCTCATCACCTGGTTCGCCGCAAAGCTCGGCTACCAGGGCGGTCATCAGTACCTTTCTAAGCTGCAGTCGGGCGACCTCATGGAAAAGCTCATGTATGTCTGCGGCATCGTGGGTCTTATGTCCGTGGGCGGCATGATCGCCACCCTGATCGGTTCCACCACGCCGCTTCAGTTCGCCGACGGCAGCGTCGTTATCCAAGACATCCTCGACGGCATGATGCCCCAGATGATCCCGCTCGCGCTCACCGGTCTTATGTATGCGCTCATCAAAAAGAACGTCAATACCGGATGGCTTCTGCTCATCGCCATCGTGGGTGGCGTGGCGCTTTCGGCGGCTGGCATCCTGGCCTAAAGCCCGCTTTTCTCTGCGACTGCTGCTCGCAACCCTCCGTCGCATATGGGTTCGGGCACGTCGATATACGGCGGGGTGAGCCCCAATGAACTGCCTCGCCCCGCCCTCCCCTCGGTTTTACAAATGTCGTGCATGGTGCCCCGCTGTGGGTGCGTGGGTCCTGCCGGCAAGAAAAGAAAGGATTTGCATCCGATGTACGAGATCGACCTCAACCTCCCCAAGCAGATCGTCGCTGACGTGCTGTCCGATCACGAGATCCGCAGCGTTGCATTTGTCGGCTGCGGCGCCTCCATGTCCGATCTCTATCCGGCCAAGTACTTCTTGGCCAACAACACGGACAAGCTGAATGTTCAGATCTTCACCGCCAACGAGTTCAACTACGACACGCCCTCCTGGGTCGGCGAGCACACCTTTGTGATCACTTGCTCGCTCGGTGGCGCCACGCCCGAGACCGTCGAGGCCAACAAGACCGCCAAGAAGCGCGGCTGCCCGCTCGTCTCGCTCACTCACAACGCCGGCTCGCCGCTGACCGTCGATGCCGACCACGTGATCGTCCACGGGTTCGACGCCAACTTTGCCGCCAAGTGCGAGAAGCCCGGTTACGCCCTTACGCTGGCGCTCGAGATCCTTCAGCAGACCGAGGGCTATGAGCACTACGACGACATGATCTCCGGCCTCACCAGCGTCTTCGAGCTGTGCCAGAATGCCGCGGTTTCGAGCGAGAAGCTCGCCAAGAAGTTCGCCGAGGACTTCAAGGACGACGAGATGGTCTACTTCATGGCCTCGGGAGCTTCGGAGAAGATGGCCTACTCCCACGCGGCTTTCCTGTTCACCGAGATGCAGTGGATCGATGCTGCCGCCTACAACACTGGCGAGTACTTCCACGGTCCGTTTGAGGTCTCGACCCCGGGCAAGCCCTACATCTTCTTTATGTCCGAGGGCGCTACCCGCCCGATGGACGCCCGCGCCCTCACGTTCCTCGAGCGCATGGGAGCCAAGGTCGCGCTGATCGACTCCAAGGACTATGGCCTGGCCAGCGCCGTGCCCGCGAGCGTTATCACCTACTTCAACCCGCTCCTGCATCTTGCCGTCATGCGTGAGTACGGTAACCAGCTCGCCGAGCTTCGCCAGCACCCGCTGACCATGCGTCGCTACATGTGGAAGCTCACCTACTAAGCAAAAGCTCGCGGTTTGGCCGAGTGCGGGTTTGCTGAACCGCGCAAAGGCTTAACGCCGCAAGCGCCCCGGCGTGGCAACCTGACGCTCCCTCTTCGCCTGTGCACACGAGGTGCCCGGCGCTCCTCTTTCGCGTCATCTTGCCTGCGCCGGGGCGCTTTTTCGATTGCGGCAAAACGTCGGTATTCAGGGGTCGGTTTAGAGCGGGGCCCGCGGCGCAATAAATCGATTTTATGTGCGCCTGCGCCTGCCGGGAGATGGGAGTTGCCATGATCAAGGCCGTTTTGTTCGATATGGATGGCGTGCTGGTAGATACCGAATGGTTCTACAACCGTCGTCGTATCGCCTTTATGGAGGAGCAGGGGTTTGAGTTTGAGGAGATACCCGACTTTTCGGGTTCCAACGACGTTGCGATTTGGGAGGCGTTGGTGCCGGACGATCTGAAGCTGCGGGAGCGCTTGCACCACGAATACCGCGACGTGTACAGCCCTGCTCATCCCGTTCCCTACGAGGAGCTGCTCAATCGCGACGCAGCGCCCGTGATGCGCGCGCTCAAAGAGCACGGCGTTCTCTGCGCCATCGCGAGTTCGTCGTATCGCGACCTTATCGAGGCGCTGGTCGATACCGTGGGACTGGGCTGTCTGCTCGATTTTGTGATAAGCGGCCATGAGTGCGCCGCGTTCAAGCCCGATCCCGAGATCTATCTCCGTGCCATGGAAGCGCTTGGAGTCGCCCCCGAGGAGTGCCTGGTTATCGAGGACTCGCCGCTGGGTATTGAGGCGGGCGTCCGTGCGGGGGCGCGGGTGCTGGCGCTGCGTCCGCATGCGGGCGTTTCGCTCGATCAGCATGCCGCGCACCGGATCATCGACTCGCTTTGGGCGATTCTTGACGAGCTGGACGCAAGATAACGAAGCATTTTCTGGGCGTTTGCGGGTATCATTGCCAAACGTATATAACGTATGCAATATCTTACCGACTCGCATTGCTTTGATACAGGGAGCTTCGTATGGCCGCGTCAAAATCCACCCCGCTCTACCAGCAAATTTACGATGAACTGAAAGAGGCGATCGAGCGCGGTGAGTATGCACCGAAGGAGCGCATTCCCTCGGAGCCGGAGTTGGCCGAAAAGTACGAGGTCAGCCGCATTACCGTGCGCCGCGCCGTCGAGGAGCTGTGCGGCGACGGCTATTTGGTCAAGCAGCAGGGGCGCGGCACGTTTGTGAGCGCCCCGCACATCAACCGCCGCCTGTATGCCGAGGCGCCGCGTGGGTTCACCGATGTCTGCGCCGATAACGGCATGACGGCCGGAGCGCATGTGGTCGACCGCCAGATCGTGCCTATCCGCCAAAACGAGATGGAGTTCTTCGGCCTGGATAAGGATGCGCTCATGTTGCATATCAAGCGCGTGCGTACGGCCGATGGCGAGCCTATCTTCGAAGAGAACATCTTTGCTCCTTACGAGCGTTTTCGCGACCTGCTCACGGCCGACCTCGAGAACAGGTCGATTTTTGACGAGATCTATCGTATCTCTGGCACAAAGGTGTCGGGTAACGGCGACCGTCAGGTCGAGGCTGTGCGCGCCAAGGCCGAGCAGGCTTCTGAGCTGGGCATCGCTCCGCACGATCCGCTGCTCTACCTGTATACCTGCTTTACGGGCGAGCACGGTGAGCCGCTTTGTATCGGGCGTCAGTACTACGTGGGCAGCCGTTACGTGTTCGTGATCTAGCGCTTTGCCGGATGCGTCCGGACCGCGGCGTATAATCGTTCGCACTGAAAGCAGGCGAACGGGGGCGGACGGCATGTCGAGCGAGCAGGCGCTTGCCACACTCAAAACCTACTTTGGCTATGACTCGTTCCGTCCGGGGCAGGAGCGCATGGTCGAGGCGATTCTTGCCGGGCGTGATGCGCTCGGCGTGATGCCCACCGGCGCGGGCAAATCTATCTGCTACCAAACGCCGGCGCTCATGGGCGACGGCCTTACGCTCGTGGTGAGCCCGCTCGTTTCGCTCATGGCCGACCAAACGCGCGCCCTGCTGGCCGCTGGCGCGCGTCCGAGCTACCTCAACTCAACGCTCACGCCCGCCCAGCAGAATACCGTGCTCAAACGAGCGCGCGAGGGACGCTACCAGATCATGTACGTGGCGCCCGAGCGCCTGCAGGACCCGCGCTTTGTCGAATTTGCCCAAGAGATCGCCTCGCCGGGCGGTATCGGTCTGCCCTTTATCTCCGTTGACGAGGCGCATTGCGTGAGCCAGTGGGGCCAGGACTTTAGGCCTGCCTACCTGCAAATCTCCGAATTCATTGAGCGGTTGCCCGAGCGCCCGGTGCTCGCGGCCTTTACGGCAACCGCTACCGAGCGCGTGCGTGCCGACATTATCGACATGCTGGGGCTCCGCAATCCCGAAACCGTGGTGACGGGCTTTGACCGCGCAAACCTCCACTTTGGCGTGGAGGAGATGGGCGACAAGGCAAAGGCCGCCTGGATTCGCGACTATGCCCTCTCGCACGCGGACGAGAGCGGCATCGTGTACTGCGCCACGCGCAAGGCGGTCGATGCGCTTGCGAACGAGCTGGGGGAGGCGCTCGGGCCGCGCGGCATCGCGGTAGGTCGCTATCATGCGGGCATGCCCGACCGCGAGCGCGCCGAGAACCAGGAGGCGTTCATTTCGGATGCCATGCCCGTCATGGTCGCTACCAACGCATTCGGCATGGGCATCGACAAACCCAACGTGCGCTACGTGATTCACAACAACGTGCCCGAGAGCATCGAGGCCTAC